>NZ_JAXIVU010000005.1:0-152545 GCF_034259425.1 Denitrificimonas halotolerans | reverse complement strand
TAAAGATGAGCCCTGCTCAATACAGAGCTCAGTACCTAAGTAAAAGCGTGGCTTAAGAGTCCAAGAAAAGGGGTTCACTCCACATGCCTGTCTCGTACTCGAACTTTTAATGTTTTGGTGTGCCTTATCACGCTGTATACAATACCAGTACCAACCTATACTGCAAAGACTTTAGCAACCTGTTAAGGGGTTAAGGGGCTGCTTACGCAGTCCTCGCTATCCATCCTCGCACTAAAAGTACGAAGTCTTACGCGATTTTGATAAAAAAGAGGCTGAAAAACAGCCTCATCTAAACACTTTAGCATCCTCCCCACCCTACAGTAGGAGGATACTAACCACTCATTCAATCGATAACTTACTCATATTTCGCTCAAGTATAGCCACACCTATTCCTTTCACTTCAATCAACTCATCTACCGAAGCAAAAGGGCCGTGCATGTCTCGATATTCAACTATAGCTTGCGCTTTGGCCATACCGACACCACTCAATTCGCGGGCTAAGGTTTCAGCATCAGCCGTATTGATATTAATGGTTGTTGCCGTAACCGCTGCGATTGCCGTTGGGGCGATTGTATTTGTCGGCTCTTGCGCAACCGCAAACAAACTGCCTGCACTTAGCGCAAGGACTAACAATGGGTTAATTATAGTTTTTTTCATAAACACATTCCTTGTGTAGTTTAAAGTACCCTCCCCAACTGTCTGGCATGAACAACAGCGGGGCTGCACCATTCAAAATAGCAGCGTTCTTACAGGCGTCAAAAAAATATGTCTAAGAGAGAGTATCGAGAATGCTGAGGCAGAACCTAGACAGGCTCACCACCACAAATAGGAGGTAGAGCTGAGCTCAGCTATAAGAAGCCGAGCCCAGTATGAACGTCACTTAGAAAAAGCCCATAGGCTTGGTGTCATAGCTGATCAGCAAGTTTTTAGTCTGCTGATAACTGTCAAGCGCCATTTTATGCGTTTCACGGCCTACGCCCGACTTTTTATACCCACCAAAAGCAGCATGTGCCGGATAACGGTGATAGCAGTTAGTCCAAACACGTCCAGCTTTAATAGCACGCCCCATGCGGTAAGCACGGTTGATATCACGCGTCCAAACCCCGGCACCTAAGCCAAACTCTGTATCGTTGGCAATTTCAAGGGCTTCTGCTTCATCTTTAAAGGTGGTCACGGCAACAACTGGGCCAAAAATTTCCTCTTGGAAGACGCGCATATTGTTCGTGCCTTTAAGCAAGGTTGGCTGAATGTAATACCCTTTGGCTAAATCACCTTCCAACTCCTCAATCTGGCCGCCAGACAGCAGCTCTGCACCTTCTTTTTCAGCAATTTCCATATAGGACATGATTTTTTCAAATTGCTGTAAAGATGCTTGTGCCCCCACCATAGTATCTGTATCCAACGGATTACCACGGCGAATCTGTTTGATTTTTTTCATGACTTCAGCCATGAACGGTTCATAAATGGATTCTTGAATCAATGCTCGCGAAGGACAAGTACATACTTCTCCTTGGTTAAAGAAAGCAAGAACTAAACCTTCAGCAGCTTTTTCAATAAACTCCGGCTCTGCCTGCATGATATCTTCAAAGAAAATATTAGGTGACTTACCTCCCAACTCGACCGTGCTTGGGATAATATTGTCGGCGGCTGCATGCATAATGCGAGACCCAACGGGAGTTGAGCCTGTAAAAGCGATCTTTGCGATCCGCGGACTGGTTGCTAACGCCTCACCCGCTTCGCGACCATAGCCCTGCACCACGTTCAATACACCTGCAGGGATTAAATCTCCAATCAACTCGAGCAATACCGTAATAGACAGTGGAGTTTGCTCAGCGGGTTTAAGGACAATACAGTTACCCGCAGCCAGTGCTGGTGCCAACTTCCAAGCGGCCATTAATAGTGGGAAGTTCCAAGGAATGATTTGTCCAACCACACCCAACGGTTCTCGAAAGTGATAAGCAGCGGTATGCTCATCAATCTCAGCTGCTGTACCCTCTTGTGCACGAATACACCCAGCAAAATAACGGAAATGATCCGCCGCTAAAGGTACATCAGCATTCAAGGTTTCACGAATAGCTTTACCATTATCCCAAGTTTCAGCAACCGCTAATAACTCAAGGTTATCCTCAATACGGTCCGCAATCTTTAATAAGACCGTGGCACGATCTTGCGCTGAAGTTTTACCCCATGAGTCCGCGGCGGCATGAGCAGCATCTAAAGCTAAATTAACATCTTCAGCGGTGGAGCGAGGAAATTCACCACAGGGTGCTCCTGTCACAGGCGTGGTATTAGTGAAATATTCACCGTTGACCGGTGGAACAAAGCTGCCACCAATATAGTTGCCATAACGGGGTTTAATGGTAAGTAAAGAGCCCTGAGTACCAGGTTGAGCATAAATCATAGTATTGTCCTTATTATCTATTGGCCCACATTAACCGAAAGTAGGTAGAGTTTGATCATAGCGATGATCACACCTATTGACATCCTTCCCGACCTAAAGAACGGGGATTCCTACTGCTAGACGACCATGCCCGGCCGCGAGAATGTTACGTGACGCGTTGATATCGCGATCGTGAGCGACACCACACCCACTGCACGTCCATTCTCTTATTCCAAGTCCTGCGATACCTTTCGGCCTCGACTCGGGCAAGCTGCCACAATTCGAACAGGCTTGGGTGGTGTATGCCTCGTCAACTTCCTTAAAAACAATGCCTGCGTGAGCGCATTTATAGTCCAGCACTGACTTGACCATCGTGGTTTTAACGAGTTTTAAGCTACTGACATTGCCCACATAGATTTCACCGCAGCGATTGATTAGCTTACGGCTGAACTTGTGCAATGCATCTTTTCTACGGTTAGCGATTTTCGCATGAATGGTTTTGACTTGGGTTTTATTTCTGGCTCGTTGTGCTATGGCCAACTTTTCCTCGAGGCCACGATAGAAGCGACCCGCTTCCAGTTTTATGCCATCCGAGCAGGTGGCAGTGTCGGTCAAACCCAGGTCAATACCGATACGGTCTTGGCCTTTGCTTGGCTCGACCTCCACCTCCACCACTACATTGAAGTACCAGCGGCCACGGGCATCTTCATTGAAACTGGCCGAGCGGAATTTATATTGGCTCAAACCGTAGCTATCCCAGACCTTAAAATAGTGGCCGTTGTGGTAGACCTGCCCGCTTTTCCATTGAGCTGCACCGGTATTGACGGGTATCCAGCCCAGTGAGCGGCGTACACCGCCTGATTTGCGCCAGTTCAGCCGCACCTTATTAAACTGCTTGCGGCGTGTGACATACTCACCCGCGATGCACTGTAAGGTTTGGCTGTGCAGCCCAAGCTCTTTATCTGCGCCCTTTGTGTAGGGATGCATATCAAAAGCAGACAAAAACACACCACGCTCTTTAATCGAGCGTTGACTTAATTCATGAACAAAGTTCCAAACGAAATTGACGCTGCGAGCCATGCGGTTTAGCAAGGGCACATGCCTATCTCGTACTCGAACTTTTAATGTTTTGGTGTACTTTATCATGCTGTATACAATACCAGTACCAACCTATACTGCAAAGACTTTAGCAGTCTGTTAAGAGATTAAGGGGCTGCTTACCCACCCTTCGCTATCCATCCTTGCACCCAAAACCCCTGATAAAAGAGCAGACATATAGGGATATCGTGTCACGCCCGACTGCGAGATAAGCACAGCAGTCGAGCTATAGGAATCACCGTCTATTTAGTTCTGCGGGGATGTCAAAATCATCAGTCTGTTGGTGCTCGCAATGCTTCGCTGAGTTGGTCCACCACCACGGCCCACTCACCATCGGAACACAACATTTCATTCAACATCTGACGCTGCCCATCACTCCAAATATCAGCTTCAATAATGCCAACGTTATCTGGTAGTCGATTCTCTTTAATAAATCGAGCTACACCTTCTGGGCTTGCATCCAGTCCCAGCTGCAAAAACAAGTTAGTCATACGTACTTCTACAGTCATTTGAGCACTCCTTTTATTGTTTGCCTCTATGAGCATAACTACAAAATGAAAAACTTGATATGCACAAACACTAAAAGCCTTTCATACAAGAACTAAAAAGAAAAACGGCCTAGGGTTTTAGGCCGTTTTGATAAGCGCACAATGCAATGATTCCACACTTAATCCATACTTGAAGCACCTATGCGGTGTACTGACAAATCTGCACCATTAAACTCTTGCTCAGCGTTCAAGCGCAGGCCCACAAGCAGCTTAATAACGCCATAAACAGCAAAACCTCCAAGTAAGGCAATGATCACACCCAACAAAGTACCCAGCAACTGTACAACAAAGTTCACACCACCAAGTCCACCTAAAGCTTCTAAACCAAAGATACCGACCGCTATCCCCCCCCAAATACCGCACATACCGTGCATTGCCCACACACCTAATACATCATCAAAGCGTGGAAAACGATTTTGAGCAAGCAAGAAACAACCAATAAATAAAGCACCGGCAATGCCACCAACAGCTAAAGCACCTATAGGATGCATCACATCCGATCCCGCACAGACAGCAACAAGCCCCGCTAAAGGTCCATTATGGATAAAGCCCGGATCTTTTTTACCTAGCAGCATAGCCATCAAAGTACCGCCAACCATCGCCATCAAACTGTTCACTGCAACTAGACCCGACACATTATCTAAGGTTTGTGCTGACATCACATTAAAGCCAAACCAACCTACAGCTAAGATCCAAGCTCCTAAAGCTAAAAACGGGATATTCGATGGTGCAAATGCTACCACTCGACCATTGCGATAACGCCCATTACGAGCACCAAGTAATAAGATTGCGGAAAAAGCAATCCACCCCCCCCATAGCATGCACCACAACTGATCCGGCAAAGTCATGGAAAGGCGCACCAAAACGGCCGGCAAACCAGCTCTGAAGGCCAAGATTACCGTTCCAAATAATCCCCTCGAAAAAAGGATAAACAAAAGCCACAACTAAAGTAGTGGCGATAAGAATAGGGTAAAACTTAGCTCGCTCAGCAATACCACCGGAGACAATAGCTGGAATAGCTGCCGCAAAAGTGAGTAAGAAAAAGAATTTGACCAACTCATAACCATTATTGATTAGCAACTGATCAGCACTGCTGAAAAAGCTAACGCCATAGGCAATTTGGTAGCCAATAAAGAAATAAGCTAATGTTGAAACGCCAAAATCGGTAATGATTTTAACCAACGCATTGACTTGGTTTTTGTAACGAACCGTACCCACTTCTAAAAAAGCAAAGCCGGCATGCATCGCCAGCACCATAATGGCGCCACCTAAAATAAACATGGTGTTGGCACTTTGCGTGAGTGCTTCTACGGCGGAGCTGATGCTCACTAACTGAAGGTTTTCCACTGCACATCCTCTTGTGTGTAACCCTAAAATGCGGACAAACCACCAAAGTGGTTCAACGCGAGTTGTGCACTACCGACAGACTTATCATCGCAGTGCACGTATTTCTAGGGACACATCAATATGACACAGCCGTGTCAGTGGTGAGCTCCAGTATGCAGGGAAAACAAACTCGTCTACAAGCTTTTTTCACTGACAGATATCAATACAATCAGTTTATTTTTCATGCACCACACCGACCAATTGCAAGTTCACTGACTGCATTAAGCTATCACCTACAGGGCATTTAGTACCAATGAAAGCAACGAACTCGTCAATGTTAGCTTGTGTGGAAGACGACTTAATATGGTAGGTATAACGAATATCGGTATAACCACAACGCACATCGGCTTTATCCATAAAACCATCGGTATCTAAATCACCTTCCAATTCAACCCAAAAATCATCCAACTGCACATTAAAACGCTTGGCATAAGCACTCGCTACAATGGCTTGGCAAGCGCCAAGCGCACCTAACAGTGCCTCCACAGGGTTCATTGCCGTATCTGTACCACCTAACTCTTTTGGCTCATCTAAAGTGAACTCAAATCCACGTGAGCGTACCTTCACCAAAGTGCCACCTTGTAGGTGTGCAGTTGCCTGAAAATGTTCAATAGCCATATGCCCTCCTTCCGCCCTAAAAGACGGAGAATCTTATTACTAGACGGTCATACTTGACCACGAGAATATTCTGCGCCGCATTTATATCACGACCGTAGGGACACAACACTCACAACTGCACGCATATGCTCTTATGCCAAGCTCCGCAAGCCCTTCAGCCTCGATTCTGGACAATACGCCACAACTCGAGGAGTCGTCATACAGATCAAGCCAAAAGTGTCTTTCAACTCTTTTCGCACTGAGCGCTGCCACAGCGGTAGGTTGTTGAAAAGCACTCTATACACAACGCTCAATCGCGAAAAAATACATGGACTAAGTGATAACCGAATTGTGATTTAACTGGACCGTGAACCATACGCACAGGTTTTTTAAAAATCACATGTTCGATAGGCTTAACCAATTGACCTGGACGCACCTCACCCAAATCGCCACCCTTTTTACCAGACGGGCAGGTCGAGTATTTACGTGCTAACTTATCGAAAGCTTCGCCTTTATCGATCCGTGTTTTAATTGCTTCAGCTTCCTCTTTGGTTTTCACTAAAATATGCCGTGCCATTGCTTTGGCCATGGTCATTTTCTCCTAGAGATACAGGCGCAGTAGTTTAACCTGTTTTTCCTTTACTTTTTCTAGATGCGCACTGATCGCTGCTCTTATCAGTAGATCTGAGAGTATAGGCTTCCGGTGTTATGGCTGCTCTAAGCTTGGGTTAAATATCAACCCCTTGGCTACGCAAATAATCATCATAAGTACCATTAAAGTCATTGATACCGTGTTCACTGAGTTCAATGATGCGTGTGGCTAATGAAGAAACGAACTCACGGTCATGACTGACAAAAATCAAAGTACCCGGATAGTTTTCTAAGGCCAAGTTCAAGGCTTCAATGGACTCCATATCCAAGTGATTGGTTGGCTCATCCATCACTAACACATTGGGTTTTTGCAAAATCAATTTGCCAAATAACATGCGACCTTGCTCACCACCTGAAATCACCTTGACTGACTTTTCAATATCATCGCCAGAAAACAACATACGCCCCAAAGTTCCGCGTATCATTTGCTCACCATCTTGAGTCCAGCGACCCATCCAATCAAACAAACTCATATCCTCAGCAAAATCACTGGCATGATCTTGGGCAAAGTAGCCAATTTCTGCACTTTCGGTCCACTTCACATGCCCTTGCAGCGCTGGCAGCTCACCCATTAAAGTACGTAGTAAGGTAGTCTTACCGATACCATTGGATCCAAGAATGGCTATACGCTCACCCGCTTCCACTTGCAAATTCAGATTTTCAAACAGGACTTGACCATCAAACCCTTGACTCAACTCATGTAACACGACTGCTTGACGGTGCAGTTTCTTACCTTGATCAAAGCGAATAAATGGACTAACCCGGCTTGAGGGCTTGACCTCATCCAACTGGATCTTATCAATCAGGCGTGCTCGGCTAGTTGCTTGTTTCGCTTTAGAGGCGTTCGCCGAGAAGCGACTGACGAAAGTTTGCAACTCAGCAATTTGTGCTTTTTTCTTAGCATTATCACCGAGCAAACGTTCACGTATTTGCGTAGCGGCTGTCATGTACTCATCGTAATTACCTGGAAACAAACGAATTTCACCATAGTCCAAATCCGCCATATGAGTACACACACTATTAAGGAAGTGTCTATCATGAGAAATAATCACCATGGTGCTGTTACGGCTACTGAGCACCCCTTCAAGCCAACGAATGGTATTGATATCCAAGTGGTTAGTCGGCTCATCGAGCAACAATACATCAGGGTCTGAAAATAATGCCTGAGCAAGCAAAACCCGCAGCTTCCAACCGGGCGCCACTTCACTCATCAAGCCAAAATGCTCTTCAACACCTATCCCCAACCCAAGCAATAGTTCACCTGCACGGGATTCAGCAGTGTAGCCATCTAGCTCCGCAAACTCAGTTTCAAGCTCAGCCACTGCCATTCCATCTGCTTCACTCATTTCTATTTGAGAGTAAATACGATCTCGCTCAGCTTTCACCTTCCACAGCGCTTCATGCCCCATAATCACCGTATCAATCACACTAAACTCTTCGTAAGCAAATTGATCTTGACGCAATTTACCTAAGCGAATATTTGGTTCAAGCATGACATGACCAGAAGATGGCTCAAGGTCACCTCCCAGAATTTTCATAAAAGTAGATTTGCCACTGCCATTTGCGCCAATCAGACCATAACGGTGACGGTTACCAAATTTTACACAGACATCTTCAAAAAGGGGTTTTGCACCAAATTGCATGGTGATATTAGCGGTGGAAATCACAAATTATTCCTGAATAGTGGAGACGCGAACGCGTAAAAAGGGGCGATTGTACGCTGATTAAAGTAGAGCGGCACTAACAATAAACTCTGAGTGGCATATTAGTGGTGACACGCTGTATAAAACAGCCAGACTCAGTATACTGTATCTTCCTCTCTTGGCTTTTTCTTATGACTGATTCTGTTCGACTGTCCAAACACTTAATTCAATTAATCGGCTGTTCGCGCCGCGAAGCCCAACTCTATATTGAGGGTGGCTGGGTACGGGTTAACGGTGCCATCATTGATGAACCACAATTCCCAATTACAGACCAACAGGTTGAGCTTGCTCCTAACGCTGTGGCAAAGCCCTTACTACCTGTGACCTTGCTGCTCAATCAACCTGTCATGCCAACAGCCAACTTAAAACAACAGTTGGCTTTATTGACTCCAGATACACGCTGGCCTGAAGACTCAAATTCAATCACTCAACTTAGAGGCCATTTTGCCCGTTTAAGTACTGAGTTGCCCTTGCAGTCCAACGCCTCTGGTTTACAAGTCTTTACTCAAGATTGGCGTACCTTACGCAAACTGACTGACGACCGCACCCGCCTTGAACAAGAATACATCGTGGATGTAACAGGCAGCATCGAAGCACAAAAACTTAAACGCTTAAGCCGCGCGCAAATGATTAAAGGTGTAGGTTTACCCAGCTGTAAAGTCAGTCTACAGAGCGAACAAAAGCTACGCATGGTGCTCAAAGACCCTTCAGAAGGTGTCATTGAACGTTTATGTGCCAGCATTGATCTCACCGTGGTTGCAATGAAACGCATCCGCATTGGTGCTGTTTCTATGGGTAAATTGCCGTTGGGTCAATGGCGCTACTGCGCCGCTACACAAAAATTTTAATACCTTACCCCCTCCTTTACGTAACTTGAGAACCTTTATGCTTAATAATGATGTCCTGCGCAGTTTGCGCTTTGCCCTAAATTACAGCGACAGCACCATGCTTGATATAATGCAAAACGTTGAGCCCAAACTGGACCTAGCTACACTGCGCAGCTATTTAGCCAGCGAAGAAAATGAATCATTCATCATGTTGGACGACACTTTAATGGTTGGCTTTCTAGATAACCTCATCGTGAAACTTCGTGGCCCCAGCCCACAATCCAAACCCACCACTGATCTCCCACTCAACAACAATACAATTTTAAAGAAATTACGTGTGGCTTTTTCTTTGCATGAAACAGATCTCATCGATATTTTATATTCGGTCGATTTCGAAATATCTAAGCCAGAATTAAGTGCGTTATTTAGAAAAGCAGGGCACCATAACTACCGTGAGTGCGGTGACCAATTGATGCGCCAATTTCTAAAAGGCTTAACCTTTTATTTACGTCCAGACGCTAGACTCTGCTAACAATGCCGCTTTCCCCTTTCAAAAATCGTTTCTGCGCGCTGCAAAATCAAATATTTTGCATTAAACTGCATCTCTAAATGGCGCTCATCGCGGCGCAAAATCTATTGTTTACGGCATATTTTGCCTCTGTTCTTAAGGATGAACTTACCGATGAGCACTGATTCTTTTGCTGCCATGCCCGACGCCCAAGGCTACTTTGGTCCTTACGGTGGCCAATATGTTCCTGAGCACCTCAAAAAAGTCATGGATGATATCAATGCATCCTATGAGGAAATCTGTGCATGCCCAGAGTTTCAAGCTGAGTTGGCGAGTTTATTTGCCGATTATGTTGGACGCCCAAGCCCGATTTTTCACGCTCGCCGCCTCAGTGAGCAGCTTGGCGGTGCACAAATTTATTTGAAACGCGAAGATTTAAATCATACCGGTGCCCACAAAATTAATCACTGCCTTGGCGAAGCGTTACTTGCTAAGTTTATGGGTAAAAAGAAGGTTATTGCAGAAACAGGTGCCGGACAACACGGTGTTGCTTTAGCAACAGCCTGCGCCCTTGTTGGTATTCCTTGTGAAATCCATATGGGGCAATCAGACATTGAGAAAGAACATCCTAACGTGGTTAAGATGAAAATCTTAGGTTGCAAAATTGTACCCGTCACTGCCGGTGCTGCCACCCTTAAAGAAGCCGTCGACAGTGCTTTTGAAGAATACCTTAAAAACCCTGAAGACTTTATTTACGCCATTGGTTCTGTCGTTGGCCCACACCCTTTCCCTAAAATGGTCCGTGACTTTCAGTCCATTATTGGTAAAGAGGCACGCGAACAAATGCTGACACGCCATAACCGCCTCCCAGACTATGTTACAGCCTGTGTCGGTGGCGGTTCTAATGCCATTGGAATGTTTACTGCTTTTTTAAATGACAAAAATGTGCAATTGGTGGGTGTCGAACCCGGCGGTGAAGGTTTAGACACACAACGCCATTCTGCCACCTTAACTAAAGGCAAACCTGGCCAGCTACATGGAATGGCCTGTTATGTTCTAGAAGATGATGACGGTAACCCAGCTCCGGTTCATTCCATCGCTTCTGGATTAGATTATCCAGGTGTAGGCCCACAACATAGTTACTTAAAAGATATTGGTCGTGTGCAGTATGACAATGTAACCGATCAAGACTGCCTAGATGCCTTTATGCGCCTATCACGTGTAGAAGGCATCATCCCCGCTCTGGAAAGTTCGCATGCTGTAGCCTGGGCTATACGTACAGCCCCTACGCTCACTCCAGAACAAATTATTTTGGTGAACCTATCTGGTCGCGGCGATAAAGACGCTGATTATGTAGCAAACTTACTCAATCTATAATTTCAGCTCTGAAGCTTTAAAAAAATACCGCAAGGCATCATGCCAAGCGGTATTTTATTTGAACTGTAAATTTACTGACTTACTCGAGACAGCAGCTGCCCACTCTCGATAGCAGGGATAATCTGTTCTTCTGTTAAGACACGTTTGGCCTGCAAATAACTGGCATTCCAATAGCGATTGCTGAGTTTATCAATGCGCACACCACCACTGCGACGGCTAGATGAGTGAATGAATTGGTCATTCCCCATATAAATCCCCACATGACTAACGCGGCCACGACCTTGATTATTAAACAAGATCAAATCCCCTGGCTCTAAATCAGAGCGAGCAATCACTGGTGCATCCATCTGGATTAACTGTGCAGTAGTGCGCGGTAACTCAATACCAAGCTCTTCTTTGAACACATGCCCAACAAAACCACTGCAATCAAAACCAGTGTTAACATTGCTGCCACCGTACAAATAAGGTGTGCCCACTAAAGCTTTACCGCGTTTAATTAAGCTGTCACTCAGAGCTGGCAAATGATACTCACGTATACTGAACTCATTGATATCAGATGCAGCTTGTTGCGCCTCTTCAAATCGTTCTAAGACCGCAACAAGCTGACGTGAATTAAGTTCAAGTTGCTGGTGCTTTACTGAGTTATTTTGACGCAACTCTGTACTGAGGTTGGCACAAGAAACCAACGTCAAGCAGCTGATGCTGCAAGCAATAATTCGGATTATTTTAGACATAACTACAAAGGGCTTTGTGTAATGAGGCGAGCAATATGCCTTGCATCGCGAAAAAGTGCAAACTTATTGACGCTCTTCTGTGACTTTTCTAGTGATTCACCGTCAAAGCGAGCATCATGGACAGTTGGCACAAAGGGCGACCACTTTGCTCTCGCCATTCATTAAAAAACGCTTGTACAACAGCCAAATCACGCTGACTCGTGGGTTGTTTCACGACTACCCCCTGCGCAATAAGCGCCGCGACCACATCCTGTGTCAGCACAAAAGTATCCTTACCGGCCATGCGTAAAAACCGAGGCGCCGATAAGCCGCCAAGCTGATAGCCTTGCCGAGCAATAGCGCGCCACAATCCAACAATATCTTCCACAGGCCACTGCGCTAAAAAAGCACCAAAACTGCCATATTCACGACGGACATCTAACACCATTTGAGCATTTCTTGGTACGCTTTTGAGCTTACCTAAATGACGAATAATGCGTGTATCTTGCATCAATCGCTCAATGTGTTCAGCACTTAACAACACCACCTTATCAGGGTCAAAATGCCAAAAAACCTCTTCAAAAATAGGCCATTTCGCATCCACTACACTATGCCGCAGCCCCGCACGAAACACGCGTCGCGAAAGCAGCGAAAGGTAGCGATCATCACTCACCCCGAGTAACTGTTCATCTGTTGCTGGCACAGGTAACTGTGCTTCTAAAGCCTCCAGTGAACCAAAACGATTGACTCCATACTCTAGCAACCACTGTTGACATCCTCCCCGACCTAAAGGACGGTGATTCCTACCGCTAGACGACCATGCCCAGCCGCGAGAATGTTACGTGCCGCGTTGATATCGCGATCGTGGGTGACACCACACCCACTGCACGTCCATTCTCTTATTCCAAGTCCTGCGATACCTTTCGGCCTCGACTCGGGCAAACTGCCGCAACTCGAACAGGTTTGGGTGGTGTATGCCTCGTCAACTTCCTTAAAAACAATGCCTGCGTGAGCGCATTTATAGCCCAGCATTGTTTTTAATTGGCCCCAGCCAGCGTCCAACACTGACTTGGCCATCGTGGTTTTAACGAGTTTTAAGCTACTGACGTTGCCCGCATAGATTTCACCGCAGCGATTGACCAGCTTACGGCTGAACTTGTGCAATGTGTCTTTTCTACGGTTAGCGATTTTCGCATGAATGGTTTTGACTTGGGTTTTATTTCTGGCACGTTGCGCTATGGCTAGCTTTTCCTCGAGGCCACGATAGAAGCGGCCCGATTCCAGCTTGGTGCCGTCCGAGCAGGTGGCAGTGTCGCTCAAACCCAGGTCAATACCGACACGGTCTTGGCCTTGGCTTGGTTCGACCTCCATATCAACCACAACATTGAAGTACCAGCGGCCACGGGCATCTTCGTTGAAGCTACCAGAGCGGAATTTATATTGGCTCAGGCCGTAACTGTCCCACACCTTGAAGTAGTGACCATTATGGTAGATCTGCCCGTTTTTCCATTGAGCTGCACCTGTATTGACGGGTATCCAGCCCAGTGAGCGGCGTACACCACCTGATTTGCGCCAGTTCAGCCGCACCTTCTTAAACTGCTTGCGGCGTGTGACATACTCACCTGCAATGCACTGTAAGGTTTGGCTGTGCAGGCCAAGCTCTTTACCTGCGCCCTTAATGTAGGGATGCATATCATACGCAGACAAAAACACACCACGCTCTTTAATCGAGCGTTGACTTAATTCATTAACAAAGTTCCAAACGAAATTGACGCTGCGAGCCATGCGATTTAGCAGTGGCGTATGCCTGTCTCGTACTCGGACTTTTAATGTTTTGGTGTGCTTTATCATACTGTATACAATACCAGTGCCAACCTATACTGCAAAGACTTTAGCAGCCAGTTAAGGGGTTAAGGGGCTGCTTACGTAGCCCTCGCTATCCATCTCCGCACTAAAAGTACGAGGTCTTACGCGACTTTGATAATCTTGCACGGAATACTTCCTTAACCATCTAAGCCGCTCTCACAGCTTTAAGTTCGCATGCCTCGACCTGAAATTAATAAGCGCACACATACAGTGTAAAGAATCAATGTAGTGAGTAACATCAAACCAATGGCAGTACTAATATCAATATCAGAAATACCCAAAATGCCATAGCGGAATGCATTCACCATATGCAGAATAGGGTTTGCTAAAGATAAGGTTTTCCAAAATGGCCCTAACATATCCACTGAGTAAAACACACCACCTAAATAGGTCAAAGGCGTCAGTACAAAAGCTGGAATAATAGAGATATCATCAAAATTGCGGGCAAAAATAGCGTTTAAAAAACCACCTAAAGCAAAAACTGCCGAAGTGAAAACAATCACCACCACAGTAATCGCCAAATTATGAATCTGTAAGTCGGTAAAGAATAGTGATAACACCGACACAATCGCAGCCACCCCTAAACCACGTAAAATCCCCCCAAGGACGTAACCAATTAAAATTGTATGAGGCGATACTGGAGATACCATCAATTCTTCAATAAAGTGTTGAAATTTAGCGCTGAAGAAGCTGGATACCACATTACTGTACGAGTTAGTGATCACCGACATCATGATTAAACCCGGTACAATATACTGCATGTAAGTGAAACCATGCATATCACCAATTTGACTACCAATCAGGTTACCGAAAATCACAAAATACAAAACCATGGTGATCGCCGGTGGTAATAACGTTTGCGGCCAAATGCGCAAGAAACGACGTGCCTCACGGTAAACAATAGTTTGTAAGGCGACTAAGTTTGACTTGATTTCGTAACTCATACTTGACTACCTTGCAAATTTTTCTCTACCAAAGACACAAAAAGCTCCTCCAATCGGTTACTTTTATTACGTAAGCTCAATACTTCTACATCTTGCGCCGAGAGCTGATTAAACAAATCTGTCAAACCACGTTCCTTCTCAACTTGCACTTCTAAAGTGCATTCATCTATCAACTCTGCAGGATACCCCTCTAATAGTGGGGCTTGGGTTTGGGTATGTTTAAGGTCAAGCAAAAAAGTTTCTTTAGATAACTTACTTAAGAGCTCACGCATGCTAGTGTGTTCTACGATAGTGCCATGATCAATAATGGCTATATTACGACACAGCTGCTCAGCTTCTTCTAAATAGTGTGTAGTTAAAATGATCGTTGTACCCTGCTCATTCAACTCAGTCAGGTACTCCCACATCGACCGGCGCAACTCAATATCCACACCAGCAGTGGGTTCATCTAGAATCAATAAACGTGGACGATGCATTAACGCTCGGGCAATCATTAAACGGCGCTTCATACCCCCTGAGAGCATGCGTGAAGCAGCATCACGCTTATCCCACAACCCAAGCTGCTTAAGTAGCTCTTCGGCACGTGCGCGCGCCTCTTTAAGCTTAATGCCATAGTAGCCTGCTTGGGTGGTTAGAATATTTTGTGCCGTCTCAAACTGGTTAAAGTTAAATTCCTGTGGAACCAAGCCAATACAACGCTTTAATGATAAGGGGTCAGTATCTAAATCGTGTCCAAAAACTTGCACACTGCCACTGGTTTTTGTTACCAACGTAGAAAGCACACCAATAGTGGTCGATTTACCCGCTCCGTTAGGGCCAAGTAAAGCAAAAAAATCACCCTCTTCAACTTGTAAATCAACACCTTTCAAAGCTTCAAAGCCGTTCGCATAGCTTTTTCTTAATTGCTGAATGGATAATGCCAAAGTCATAATAGTTTGCACACAAAGAATAAGTATATGATCAAGAAATGGGGGGCATCCCCCCTATTACAAGTTTTATGCCGCAGTTTAGTAGTCACCTAAAATATAAAATCTTCCTTGACTCAACACTCCCAGTACTTTTCGACCATCAATTTCGCGTTTTTCAGCACGCTCAACGAGCTGGTAAAAATCACTGCGCTGCAATAGAACAGATAAACTAGCACCGATCGAAACATAAGGAGAAGGTTCTTGGGTCTGAGGGTCAATAGTGACCACCAGCGGATGTTGATCACCAATACATAATGTATCGTCTAAATTAGTCGTGACATAGACTACTTGTTCATCGCCCTCTCCTTGGAACTCAATATTTATGGAAACAAATGGTGCATCTTCAACCTCAATACTGAGTTTTTCCACTGGTGTGACAAGAAAATACCGGTCACCTTCACGACGCAATAAACGAGAAAAAAGTTTTATTAAACCAACACGCTTGATTTCACCACCTTGATGATACCAACGCCCATTCCGGGCAATGCGCATTTCACTATCCCCCTCATGACTGGGATTCCAGTTCGCGTTATAAGACAACCGCTCGGCAGTCTGTGCTAAGCGCTCCAAGATATCAGCGTGTTCAAGATTTTGCATAAAAGAGGCCTTATCCGCAGGTTCAATCCAATCAAGCAGCGTTAGCCACAAAATATGCAGGCTTAAAATAACTTATAAACCACGCTGCCACTCTCGACGTAACGACATTGTATCGGGATATTCGGTAACCTGCTGCAATAGCATTTCACAGGGCATACGAAATACAGGTTCAATGTATTGCATAGACATCATTGACCTTTGTTAACCAACTACTCTTCGTCAGTTTCCAATGCATCATCGCGTTTAACGCGCTTATTACCCATACGTACTCCAATGTCCATTAAAAATTGAAAAAAACCATCTTGGTCTTCTAAAACATTACTCCAAAACGGCGAGTGGTATAATGCTACAGCCCCATGCACCAATGCCCAAGCTGCACAGTAATGGAAATAAGGTGGTACATCTTCCAATTTACCTTCTTCAATCCGCCCTTCAATTAAGCGCGTTAAACGCTCAAAATTCGATGCTCGAATTGTATGCAGCTGCTCAATCATCTCAGGTACCTGATTGCCTTTTACAACCTTCTCCTCGAGACGATCAAAAAGACGATAACGCTGCGGGTCACGCATACGGAATGAGAAATAAGCACGTGACAAAGCTTCTTTATCACTGGCAACAGTATCCGAATGAAATAACTCATTGAGCTCACGCTCATAGTCCAACATGAGTCTTAAATAGATCTCGGCCTTGGACTTAAAATGCTTATAAATTGTACCTTTACCGATGCCTACAGTATCAGCAATCAACTCTACCGTAACTGCATCTTCTCCGTGCTCAAGAAACAATTTCAACGCAGTATCTAAAATTTCCTGCTCACGACGACGAAACTCACGAACTTTACGAGACTCTTTTTGCATAAAAGAACTACCTAGTCAAAAAACAATACCATATTATGACAAAGTTCATAAAAAATGCACTAAAGAATTATAGTTTTAAAAATGACGTAATAGTAAAAAAAGTCATATCCTTGATATATTACATACACCGCCGCTCATCAAGATCTACTGACATCCTTTTTTAGCCTAAAGGAGCGGATTCCTATTATTAGAGGGCCATGTTCTACCACGAGAATATTCCTGGACTTCATTTATATCTCGGTCATAGGCAACAACGCACCCACTGCACGTCCGCTCTCTTATTCCAACCGCTTCGGATCGAAGAGGATTAGGTAGTTGCCGCATTGGCTCCATGAACTACCCGCCACTTTAGAAGTGGTGTGGGCCTAGGTCATGCACGGACTTGACGGGGTGCGCTGCACCACAGCAGAGGTTATGCAAATTGACTCAGCTAATTCCCTCACACCGAGGGTTTCTGTCATTGATATCCAGCAGCATAACCCTTCCTTGAGGATGTTGATGCTGGCGTTGTAATCACGATCTAGAACTCGATTGCAGATTGGACATTGCCATTGCCGCATGGCAAGGCTGAGTTCACCCTTATCAAGCACATGACCGCAGCCTGAACAAGTTTTAGAAGACGGAAACCATCGGTCTAGCTTGATGAGCTGTTTGCCATACCAGCCTGCTTTGTAGGCCACAGCATCGTGGCAAACTGTGACCATGAGCTGTCGCTGACCGCTTTAGCTAAGTGCCCATTTTTAACCATGCCTTTAACGTTCAAACCCTCAATAACAATAACATCGTGTTTTTTGATGAGATTAAATGAGGTTTTATGCAAGAAGTCGTTGCGACAGTTGGCTGTTTTTTCTTACAACTTAGCAACCTTTAAACGTTGCTTTTGATAGTTACGGCTTTCAGATAGCTTACGGTTGGCGGCTTTAGCCTCCGCCCTGCGGTGAGCTAAAACCTTTTGCTCTGCTCGATACAAAAGCACAAATACCTTTCTGTGGTACTTGGTGACAACTATCAAATTAAGAGATGGGGGAATTCTGCTAGGTAATTATTAAAAACACGTGAACTGCGTGGGCAGATCAATCGCTACGCCCACTCAACTCAGCGAAAACCAAGAAACACAGAACTATGATTACAGCTGTAAAAAAGCACTGATAATATTAGCTGCGCAGGTCCTTTAATATATCTTCGAGCTCGACAATCATTTGACGGATAATTTGTTTCGCTTGAGCACCATCTGCACGTGCCTCACTACTGCTTAAGCGTAGACGTGCACCTTCAGTAGTAAAGCCCTGATCATAGAGCAAACTGCGGATCTGACGAATCATCAGCAAGTCATGGCGCTGGTAATAACGCCGATTACCACGACGCTTAATATTCGCTAACTGTTCAAACTCTTGCTCCCAGTAGCGCAGCACATGGGGTTTAACCCCACATAACTCGCTAGCTTCACCAATAGTGAAGTAACGTTTCTTCGGGATAACTGGCAGCGCGTTATTATGACTCGCTTCCTGCATAAGCCTCTACCCGATCCCGTAATTTTTGACCCGGACGAAAAGTAACCACTCGACGTGCCGATATGGGTACCTCTTCGCCTGTTTTCGGGTTACGACCCGGTCGTTGTGCTTTGTCACGTAATTCAAAATTACCAAACCCAGACAACTTAACCGGCTCGTTGTGTTCGAGGGCTAAACGAATCTCCTCAAAGAAGTTATCAACTAACTCTTTGGCTTCACGTTTATTAAGGCCAATCTCCATATAAAGATGTTCGGCCATTTCAGCTTTCGTTAAAGCCCCCATACATTCACTTCCTTAGGATTGCTCCAAACTTATCTGACAATGAGGTCAAAATTGCCTCAGTAGCAGCACCTACCTCTTCATCAGTAAGAGTGCGTGATGGATGTTGCCAGGTCAAGCCAACAGCCAAACTTTTACATCCTTCCGCAACCCCCTTTCCTTGATAGACATCAAAAAGACGAATCTGAGTGAGAAACTCACCTGCAGCAGCGCGCATATCATCCATCAACTGCTGTGCTGGCACTTCGGCGTTCACTACCAATGCTAAATCACGACGTACCTCAGGGAAACGTGACAGCTCAGTAAAGGTTGGCAAACGGCCTTCACTGATCGCATCCAACTGAACCTCAAACATTAAAGTTTGCTGGTTGATATCCAATTCTGTGGCCAATTTTGGATGCAGAGTCCCAACATAGCCCACAGGCTCTCCGTTACGCTCAATGCGTGCACATTGCCCCGGATGAAAAGCATACTGTTGGCAAGGTACAAAACTATAACTGTGACTATCACCAACTGCACCTAAGAGTGCTTCAACATCGCCCTTAATATCATAAAAATCTACGCTCTCTTTACCGTGCGTCCACACCTCTGGCAAACGTAAGCCTGTGATCACACCGGCAAGCATCCGCTCTTGCTTTAAATTTTCTAACTGCCCTACAAAACGCAAACCACTTTCAAAGAGACGAATGCGCCCTTGTTGACGGTTTAAATTATGCTGCAGCGCTTTCAATAAGCCAGGCAATAATGAAGCACGCATAACCGATAGTTCTGCAGAGATTGGGTTGGCTAGCTTTAGCGGCTCTAACTCAGGGTGAAAAGTAGCAAAAATCTCAGGCTCAATAAAACTATAAGTAATCGCTTCTTGATAACCTCGCGCCACCAATAAACGACGTAACACCGGCAATTGTGCTTGCGCCTCAGGTTGCGATTGCGGAGCTAAACGTGCAGCTGGATAGCGTACAGGTAACTGATCATAACCATATAAGCGACCTATTTCTTCCAACAGATCTACTTCAATGCTGATATCAAAACGATGGCTCGGCGCTGTAACCAACCAGACTCCCTCACCTTGCTTATCGAGTTTCAGCCCTAAAGGGCGCAATAAAGCTTCAATTTGCTCATCGGCTAAGCTTAAACCAAACATCTGCTTAACACGCTCAGCCCTTAAGCGAATCGGCTCAACTTGTGGCAGATGCTTTACATCTTCACTGACCTGTACCGGCCCTGCACTACCGCCAACAATACTTAACAACAGTTCAGTAGCACGCTCAATGGCTTGCGCGGGCAACTGCCAGTCCACACCACGCTCAAAGCGGTGCGAAGCATCGGTATGCAAGCCATAAGAACGTGCCTTACCAGCAATAGCGATGGGCTCAAAAAAAGCACTTTCTAAGAAAATATCAGTGGTTTTACCTACAGTAACACCGCTATCCTCACCACCCATAACACCAGCAATAGCTAAAGCACGCTGCTGATCTGCAATCACTAAGGTGTCTGTTTTTAAACAGACCTCTTGACCATCCAACAAAGTGATTTTTTCATTCTCATGTGCCATACGCACACAAATACGGCCCTTGATCTGTGCCAAATCAAAAGCGTGTAATGGTTGGCCAAGCTCTAGCATCACATAGTTCGTCACATCTACGACAGGATCAATACTGCGGATATCACTGCGCTCGAGACGTTGCACCATCCAAGTTGGAGTAGTCCGGTTTAAATCAACCCCTTTGATCACACGCCCAACATAACGCGGGCACGCTTCACTAGAGAGTAACTCAACTGCAACTTTTTCATCATGCTGTGCAGCAACTGGAGTAATGCTAGGCAGCTGTACAGGCGCATTATATAAAGCACCCACTTCACGAGCCAAACCCTGCAAAGATAAACAGTCACCGCGGTTAGGGGTTAAGTCAACTTCAACGCTAACATCATCTAGGTTTAAAGCTTCACGTAAGCACTGCCCTACTACTGCATCAGCAGACAGCTCTAATAACCCTGCATCATCATCACTGATTTGAAGCTCATTGGCTGCACACAGCATTCCGAAAGATTCAACACCACGTAATTTAGCTTTTTTAATTTTAAAGTTGCCCGGCAAAATTGCACCCACTCGAGCAAAAGGTACTTTAATACCTGGACGTGCGTTCGGGGCGCCACAAACAACTTGTACATTTTGCTCGCCATCATTTACCGTACAAACACGTAACTTATCTGCATCAGGATGCTGCTCAGCGTTGAGTATTTCACCTACAACCACACCGCTAAACTCACCAGCAACAGGAGCGACACCATCCACTTCAAGGCCGGCCATTGATAAACGAGCAATCAGCTCGTCACGAGAAACTTTTGGGTCAACTAAACTGCGTAACCACTGCTCACTAAAATTCATGCTGCTCTCCTAAACTTAAAAGGTATCGACCTAGCGAAATTGGGATAAGAAACGTAGGTCGTTATCGAAGAACAAACGCAAATCATTGACTCCATAACGCAACATAGCAAGACGCTCTGCCCCCATACCAAAAGCAAAGCCTTGGAATTCTTCGGGGTCAATACCTGACATACGCAACACGTTTGGATGCACCATGCCGCACCCCATAACCTCTAGCCAACCTGTTTGCTTACATACACGGCACCCTTTGCCGTTACACATCACACACTCCATATCCACTTCTGCTGAAGGCTCAGTAAACGGGAAAAATGACGGACGGAAACGCACACCTAAGTCTTTCTCAAAAAAGACTCGTAAGAATTCTTCAATAGTGCCTTTTAAGTCGGCAAAGCTGATATCTCGATCAACTAATAAGCCTTCCACTTGGTGGAACATCGGAGAATGGGTGATATCAGAATCACAACGGTAAACACGGCCAGGACAGACAATACGAATGGGAGGACGCTGTGCTTCCATGGTACGCACCTGTACTGGTGAAGTGTGCGTACGCAACAACATATTCGCATTAAAATAAAAGGTATCATGCATCGCACGCGCAGGGTGATGCCCGGGAATGTTCAACGCTTCAAAGTTGTGATAGTCATCTTCAACTTCTGGACCTTCAGCAACACCATAACCAATTTTAGTAAAAAACTGCTCAATGCGCTCTAACGTACGCGTCACTGGATGTAAGCTACCACTTTGCTGGCCACGCCCTGCCAAAGTAACATCAATGGTTTCTGCTGCAAGTTTGCGCTCTAGCGCCGCATCATCTAAAGACTGCTTACGCTCATTGAGTGCTTTTTGTACCCGCTCTTTAGCAGCATTAATCGTGGCACCCGCCTTTGGGCGCTCTTCAGCTGACAACTTACCTAGCTGTTTCATAAGCTGAGTCAGCTCACCTTTTTTACCTAAATAGTGAACTCGTAACTGTTCTAAAGCTTGCGACTCTTCAGTTTTAGCAATAACGGCTAAAGCGTCTGTCACTAGCGCATCAAGATTATCCATACAATACTCCAGAGGACCTTGCAAAACACAGCCCGCGCGCTTTGCAAGGTGCTCTTGCTATGACCTATAAAAATAAGGATTCTATACGAAATAAGGGAAGAGCCTAAGCCCTTCCCTTATCAAAAAACGCATGTCGCAATGTTTAAAAACTTAGGCCAAAGATGACTTAGCTTTTTCAACAATTGCAGCAAACGCTGCTTTTTCATTTACTGCTAAGTCAGCCAGTACTTTACGGTCGATTTCAATTGAAGCTTTTTTCAAGCCTGCAATGAAACGGCTGTAAGATAAGCCATTTACACGTGCGCCTGCGTTGATACGTGCAATCCACAATGCGCGGAACTGACGCTTACGCTGACGACGGTCACGGTATGCGTACTGACCAGCTTTAATAACCGCTTGCTTGGCAACGCGGAATACGCGTGAACGCGCACCGTAGTAACCTTTAGCAAGTTTCAAGATTTTCTTGTGACGACGACGGGCTAAAACACCACGTTTTACACGAGCCATAAACTATTACCTTTAATTATCCAGACCGAAATTAACGAAGACGCAACATGCGTTCAACACGAGCAACATCTGTAGGGTGAACCATAGATGTTCCACGCAACTGACGCTTACGCTTAGTTGTCATTTTGGTCAAGATGTGACTCTTAAAAGCATGCTTATGCTTAAAACCATTGGCTGTCGCTTTAAAGCGCTTTTTAGCGCCGCTTTTCGTTTTCATCTTTGGCATGTTGAATACTCCGCATTCAAATTAATACGCATAACCTTAAGGCCTGCCGCTGCCCTAGGGGGTTATTTTTTCTTTTTGGGGGCGAGGACCATAATTAGCTGGCGTCCTTCCATCTTAGGATGCTGTTCAACGGTGCCATACTCCGCCAAGTCGGTTTCGACTCGCTTCAACAACTCCATTCCCAACTCCTGGTGGGCCATCTCTCGGCCACGGAATCGTAATGAAACCTTGGCTTTATCCCCATCTTCTAGGAAACGTATCAGGTTGCGTAGTTTTACCTGATAATCCCCTGATTCCGTCCCTGGACGAAACTTTACTTCTTTGATTTGCACTTGCTTCTGGTTTTTACGCGCAGCAGCAATTTGCTTCTTTTTCTCAAAGAGGTGTTTACCGTAATCCATGATGCGACACACAGGTGGAGTCGCATCTGCAGATATTTCTACTAAGTCCAGCTTTGCTTCATCAGCTGCGGCCAGAGCTTCATCAATCGAGACGATCCCGACCTGCTCACCTTCTGCACCAATCAGGCGCACTTCGCGGGCTGTGATGTTCTCATTAATGGGTGCCTTTGGGGCAGTTCGTCTGTCTTGTCTCATATCTCGCTTGATAATAATCACTCCAAATCTTGGCGACCACGCCGGGAAACTGCAGTTTCTAGCAACTCTACAAACTGGTCAACTGGCATGCTGCCGAGATTTTGACCACAACGAGTTCGTACTGCAATCGTTTGTGTCTCAACTTCCCTATCACCGATTACCAGCAAATAAGGAACCTTGAGCAAAGTGTGCTCACGGATTTTAAAGCCGATCTTCTCGTTTCTCAAGTCAGTCTTGACTCTAAATCCAATTTCTTGCAGTTTTTTCTCAACTTTTTGCGCAAACTCACCTTGTTTTTCACTGATATTCATAATTACAGCTTGTGTTGGTGCCAACCAAGCAGGAAACGCACCTTCGTAATGCTCAATTAAAATACCGATGAAACGTTCAAATGAACCTAATATTGCACGGTGCAACATAACAGGGTGTTTGCGATCGTTATCTTCACCTACATATTCTGCGTCTAAACGGACAGGCAGGTTAAAATCTAGCTGCAAGGTTCCACACTGCCACACTCGACCTAAACAGTCGCGTAATGAAAATTCAATTTTAGGACCATAGAACGCACCTTCCCCTTCTTGCAGCTCATACTCCAAGCCTTCAGATTCAAGTGCTTCTGCCAGTGCTTTTTCCGCACGGTCCCACTGCTCGTCTGTACCTACCCGCTGTTCAGGGCGTGTAGATAACTTTAACTCCAGATCAGTAAAGCCAAAATCTGCATAAACTTTTTGTGTTAAACGAATAAAGTCAGCAGATTCTGCCTGCATCTGTTCTTCAGTACAAAAAATATGCGCGTCATCCTGAGTGAAGCCGCGTACTCGCATTATACCATGTAACGCACCTGATGGCTCGTTACGGTGACAAGCCCCAAACTCAGCCAAACGCAAAGGCAGCTCGCGGTAACTCTTCAACCCCTGATTATAAACCTGCACGTGACCTGGGCAGTTCATGGGCTTAATCGCGTAATCGCGTGATTCAGACTGAGTAACAAACATGTTGTCTGCATAATTGGCCCAGTGACCTGACTTCTCCCAAAGGTTACGATCTAAAACCTGCGGGGTTTTAATCTCTAAATAACCATTCTCGCGCTGCACTTTACGCATGTACTGCTCTAACACCTGGTATATTGTCCAACCATTCGGGTGCCAGAACACCATACCTGGTGCTTCCTCTTGGGTATGAAACAGATCCAAGCGTTTACCAAGCTTACGATGGTCACGCTTCTCAGCCTCTTCTAAGCGCTTAAGGTAAGCATTAAGCTGCTTCTTATCTGCCCATGCAGTACCGTAAATACGCTGTAATTGTTCGTTTTTAGAATCACCACGCCAATATGCACCAGAGAAGCGAGTCAATTTAAATGATTTCAAAAAACGTGTATTAGGTACGTGAGGACCGCGACACATATCAACGTATTCCTGATGGAAATACATGCCCATTTCAGTTTCTTCAGGCATATCTTCAATCAAGCGTAATTTATAATCCTCACCGCGCTGAGTAAAGATATCAATCACCTCTGCACGCGGCGTCATTTTCTTGATCACATCATAGTCTTGATTGATCAACTCATTCATGCGCTTTTCAATAGCCTGCAAATCATCTGGCGTAAAAGGACGCTCAATGGCTATGTCATAGTAAAACCCATCATCAATCACAGGACCAATGACCATCTTAGCATCAGGGTATAACTGCTTAACCGCGTGCCCCACCAAGTGCGCACAGGAGTGACGAATAATCTCAACACCCTCGGGGTCTTTAGGTGTAATAATAGACAGCGTGGCGTCATCAGTAATTAAGTCCGTAGCATCCATCAAACGTCCATTCACACGCCCAGCAACCGTTGCCTTAGCTAAACCGGCACCTATGGACTGCGCGACTTCAAGAATAGAAACGGGTTGTTCAAATGTACGCTGACTGCCGTCAGGGAGAGTAATTACGGGCATGGCGCCTCCTCTGCCTAGTGGTGACCCCTACAAAAGATCACATGGGTTGGGATGAGCCAGTAAGAGCGATCGGTGCAAGGTCTATCTACCATACTGCGGCAGCGGGCTTTACCCACCCTAAACCAACCGGATTCACTGGGAATATTTGCAAGCCTTCAACAATACTTGCGCTAAAAACACAAAAGGCCGCACACGGCGACCTTCTGATAAGTTTGGTAGGCACAATTGGATTCGAACCAACGACCCCCACCATGTCAAGGTGGTGCTCTAACCAACTGAGCTATGTGCCTATAATGGACGCGTATTATACGACTAATTTACACCTTGTCAAACACTTCTTCTTATATCCAACAAGCAACCCAACTAAAACGTCAAAACAGGATTCGGTTCATGCGAGACACTTTCAGTAATGTGACTAATTACTGTAGGAATCCCATCTTCAGCAGCAATCACTTGACGCACACGATCCCAGTCAATGATAAAAGCATCACCCACAAGCTCCGACTGACTGATCAACTCAACTACAGCAGCATGCTTATCAACAATAGAAACCTCTTCCACATCGCTAATCATGGCATGTGCTTCTAAATAAAGCCGTCCAGCATGCATTCCTAACTTATAAGGCTCATCAATAATACGCACCTTAGTACCTACCGCGACTAAATCAGCCAATTCGAGCACATTATGATTCAGCATACGAAAACAACCGTGACTGACTCGGGTTCCAATCCCAAAATTTTTATTCGAGCCATGAATCAAGTACCCTGGCAAACTTAAGGTTAACTTATAAGGTCCTAAAGGATTATCTGGCCCTGGCGGCACGTAAGCTGGCAAAGGATCTCCAGCTTCAGCATGTTCACGCAAAATGGATTGAGGCGGAGTCCAACCAGGATTTGGTGTCTTGACCGCAATACGCGTTTCACTGACAGGAGACCCCCAGCCCTCCCGACCAATACCAATAGGATAGGTATAAACTACAGGTTTATCTTTAGGGTAATAATACAATCGGTACTCCGGCAAGTTCATAACAATACCCTCACGAGCACCTGCCGGCAAAATATACTGGGTGGGTAAAGTAATTGCGCTACCAGCTCCCGGTAACCAAGCATCAACACCTGGATTCGCTGCAACCATTTCTGAATAACCCAAGTGATAAGTTTCACCTATATCAGCAAAGGTATCTTCATAACTAGCCTCTATGACCTGCACTGTCCCGACAACATCATCACCTGGCTGCGGTAGCGCCAACTCAAGCGCAAAGGCCTCCGACATCCAACAAGTGATCAATAATAAACTTAAGCGCAGAGGCCTTAGCGTAAGCATTTTTGCAAGCATTGCAGAATCCTAGAAAAGTTTTAACAACAACTGCATAGTACTGGAATTCAAACAGCTCAGCACAGGTGTTGCCCCTAATTTTAACTTCGACGTCTACGAGGCTGCGCCTGTTTACGTTGCGCTTGAATTTCCTCACGACACTGCGGGCAAAAATGTGTATTGCGTAGAGCATTGCGCTCGAGCACATGCCAATTCGGCTGAGCAGGGAGCAAAGAGCCACAGAGGGTGCGGTCAGCCTCACTACCTAACTCCAGTTGTCGCTTCACTGCATGCACATGTTCTTTCTGACAGGCGAACATATCCAGCTGCTCATCTGGCAAAATAATCTGATATGCATGTAACGACCACACTAAGCGTGCCATGTAGAGCCCCCAAAAACCGGCCGCTACATTAGCTTAAAATCGCTATTGGTAACAGTACCTAACGAAAATTGTTCTTACTGCTAGTTATCACCCATCGCATCGATCGACATGAGAGGCGCCAGCCTTTGCCAAGCATTTTCCAATAGTATCGGCTGCGCCGCTTGAGTGGGATGCACACCATCGTCCTGCATCATACCTGCCACAGCACCAACTCCCTCTAAAAAGAAGTCAACTAATGACACTTGCTCTTGTTCAGCAACCTGTTGATACACATTATAAAAAGCTTCGGTATAACGCTTACCATAATTACTGGGCAAGCGCATACCCAACAGTAATACTGCAGCATTATACTGCTTAGCTTGCTGTATCATTTGGCTAAGATTAGCGGCCATATGTGTCAACGACAAGCCACGCAAACCATCGTTACCACCCAGCTCAATTACGACATATTGCGGCCGATGCTCAGTAAGCAGGCTCGGCAAACGAGCCACTCCCCCCGCCGTGGTTTCCCCGCTTACAGAACCATTAACAACCTTTATATCAGCATCAATTTGAGTTAAGCGTTCCTGCAATAGCGCAACCCAGCCTCGCTGAGTTTCCAGTCCGTAAGCTGCACTGATACTATCACCCATAATCAAAACTGTTGCAGCTTGCACACTGACCATTGAGCTCAGCACAAATAAGCATATTGTTGCTATACATTGACGCATTGGAACCCTCATGACTCATACTATTCTTAATGTTCAGCACCTTAGCAAAACAGTGCCTTCAACAGAAGGCGAACTGAGCATTCTCAGCAACGTTTCTTTCCAACTTAAAGCCGGTGAGTCGCTAGCCATTATAGGCCGCTCCGGCTCTGGAAAATCCACTCTATTGGGCTTACTAGCGGGACTTGACCTGCCCAGCAGCGGCTCAGTAACTTTGGCTGGTCATCAGTTAAACACACTGGATGAAGACCAGCGCGCAGCTGTACGCGCAGCTCATGTAGGTTTTGTCTTCCAAGCATTCTTATTACTGGACAGTTTAAATGCCTTAGAAAATGTAATGCTGCCTTTAGAGTTGGCAGACCACCCGAACCCACAACAGCGTGCCCGTGAACTATTGATCCGCGTTGGCCTCGAAAAACGTTTAAAGCATCCTGTGAACTTACTCTCTGGCGGTGAGCAACAGCGTGTCGCACTGGCCCGCGCCTTTGCCACTGAACCTGATGTGTTATTTGCTGACGAACCGACCGGCAATCTTGACAGCCAAACAGGTGAGACCATCACGGATCTCTTATTTGCAATGAATCAAGAACTTGGCACTACACTGGTATTGGTAACCCATGATGATCAATTAGCAGCCCGCTGCCAACACTCAATACGTCTAGACGCCGGTTGCCAGATGGAGTTCACATGCAACTGAAGTTAACAAGTCTACTCAAATTGGCGATTAAACAACTGCTGCGTGAACGTCGCACAGCTGAACTGCGCATTTTATTTTTTGCACTCGTCATTGCCGTAGCCAGTAGCAGCAGCATTGGCCATTTCTCTGAACGCTTACAAGGCGCAATGCAACTCAGTGCCGGTGAGTTTCTAGCTGCGGACCTCGTGCTCTCCAGCAGTGAAGCACTGCAACCAACGCAGATCAACACCCAATATAGTGACATGCTCAAAACTGCACATACTCTTCAATTTGCTAGCATGTTAGCCACCGAAAACAGCTTACAACTCGCCAGTGTTAAAGCCGTGGATGATAACTATCCGTTACGCGGACACCTACGCAGTCTTCGGCGCTTGGGCGGTGAAGAAATCAGTGGCGGCCGCCCACAACCTGGCGAGGTTTGGGTTGATGCTGAGCTACTCAACAGTTTAAACCTCACCATAGGTGACTCGGTGGAAATTGGTGCGACTGAGCTTACCCTGACCCGCATCCTGACATATGAGCCAGACCGTGCCGGTAACTTATTGAGTTTTACCCCGCGCGCTATGATTCATCACTCAGACTTAACTGCTGCAGATGTGTTACAACCTGGCAGTCGCGTACGCTACCGACAACTCTGGAGTGGAGACGCACAAACCATTCGTCAGCAACGCCAAGCCTTACAAGATCAATTGCTCCCTCATCAGCGTTTAGAAGACTTAGAAGACGGTAACCAGCAAGTCAGTAACGCTTTAGCGCGTGCAGCCAGCTATTTAAATCTTGCTAGCCTAACGGCAATCTTATTAGCAGGCGTGGCTGTAGCCTTATCCGCCAACCGATATGCTCGCCAGCGTTTTGATCAAGCCGCTTTATTGCGCTGTTTTGGCTTGTCACGCAGACAAACTTTATGGCTGTTTTTCACACAACTCTTAACTCTCGCTTGCTTAGCAAGCTTGATTGGCACCCTAATTGGCTGGTTAACTCAACTTGCCTTATTTGAGTTACTCTCAGGCCTTCTGCCAGACGAAATTCCTGCTGGCAGTTTACAGCCCTTTATGGCAGGCATTATCACTAGCGTTGTGATGCTTGCAGGCTTTGCCTTACCTCCCCTGATCGCACTTGGACGCATTCCCCCTTTACGAGTGTTACGTCGTGATCTCATTCCTGTCGCACCGGCCACATGGGTTCTATACGGTAGTGTTTTAGTCACTTTAACGGCCTTAATGTGGCAACTCAATCTCGATATGCGCCTCACCACTGCTTTACTAATTGGCGGTGGCTGCGCAGCTCTCGCCCTAGGCATTGTGCTGTTTTTTAGTTTAAAAAGCCTGAATTTTTGGCTAGCAAAACGCAATCTAGCTTGGCGCTTAAGTTTAGGGCATTTATTACGCTATCCTCTCAATAGCGTTGGCCAAGTATTGGCTTTTGCTTTAATTTTGCTGTCCATGGCACTGATTATATTATTGCGCAGTGAGCTCTTAGATAACTGGCAGGCGCAATTGCCGCAACAGGCACCTAACCATTTTGCAATTAATATTCTACCCTCTCAACAACCTGATTTTAGTGCTGAAATTAAAAGCATCAGTAGCAATGTGGCACCACTTTACCCAGTCACTTTAGGCCGCCTTACCCAAATTAATGGACAGCAAGCCTCAGATTTATTTGATGCCAATGCGCGAGTAATGCGCACCCTGCAACGCGACTTAAATTTAACCTGGACACATCAATTACCCAACAACAATACGATAGTACAAGGTACTTGGTGGCAGACAAATGACTCAAAACATATGCAAGTTTCACTGGAACAAGAACTTGCCAAAGAGCTAGGGGTGGCTGTTGGTGATCAATTAACCTTTCATATAGCAGGCCTAGATTATCTTGCACAAATAACCAGTTTACGCACAGTAGACTGGAACAGCATGCAACCGAATTTTTTTGTGATTTTTAATCCTAAGGATATGAAAACAACCACACACACTCTAATGACCAGTTTTTACCTACCGGAACATTCCGAACAACAACGAATAGACCTTGCTAAACACTTTCCGAGTATCAGTATCTTACAAGTAGATGCAGTACTGCGTCAGCTACGAGATATCTTGGCACAAGTGACTTTAGCTATTGAATTAATTCTATTGTTTGTCTTGGCTGCTGGCATAACTGTACTCATTGCTGCTTTACAAAGCACATTGACGGAGCGCGTACAACAAGGCGCATTGATTCGTGCATTGGGCGCTTCACGTCAATTACTGGCACACACCCAACGCAATGAGTTTGCGCTGATCGGTGCTTTAAGTGGCTTACTGGCGTGGCTCGGCTGTGAAATCAGTAGCTACATCCTTTACCACTTTACATTCAATTTAGTTTGGCAACCCCACATATGGCTAGCAGCTCTACCGCTCATTGGCGCCCTACTGATTACCAGTGTTGGCATGCTCGGTACACGCAAGGTTTTAAACAGCAGTCCATTACAGGTTTTACCAAGATAGCGCAAAGCTTCGTACTTTTAGTACGGGGTCTTACGCGATTTTGATAACCGTAGCACTCCTAACGGGTATAGCAACACTTACCTATACATTCAATCCATAGTCACATTCAACACCTTGACTCTTTAATACTTCCCGTACTTTTTCTAAGCGCTGTTTGAGTAAGGCACGATCATAACTCGACTCAAAACAGCGCTCCACAAGCTCAGCAATCCTACGCTGCTGATCATCCAAAGCACTGATGTGACTGTTCTTTTTAGTGATGCTGGCAATAGCAGCAATCGCGTTAAGCATACGCAAAAGAATAGCAATATTATCTTCAGCACTACCACGAATCTGCTCAAAGGCTTCGAGCAAGAGACTCTCAAAACTTGGTGCAATGGCAATGACTCTCAATGTGTCATCTTGGTAATGATGTACAGGTGGAAATTGGCGGCCGGCTAAGCGAGCCATAATAGCGCTCAAGTAATCCACACAAATAATCCCTGTAGAAGTATCGTTAATACCTGGCGATAAGGCTTTGAGCGCAATATCAACAATTTGCCGTATACCAAAGGCTGGGTCCAACTCTAGTACACGATAACGCCCTACACTAAAAGCTGCATTCAGCGACCGCTCTGCATCCTTTGGTGGCCCATCAGTCAAAGCCAAAGAAACTAAAGGAGCGCCTTTCACCACAAAAGAGCCAACACCATGCTCCATACGCACAAGCGCTTTATAGTCTTGCGCCAACCTTAATAAGGTACCAATATCAACACTTTGTATATAACCACTTTTACTGGCAACAACTTCATACCATTCTCGCTCATCCAATGGGGCCAACTGGTCATTAGCAACCGTATTGTGCTCTGGCACTTCATCCGTTTGCCGAGGTAATACGCGATCAATCGAGGCGTTGGTTTCCTCTGCTACTGTTGCAATGATATTGGAGGCTTGAATCGAAGAAGCTATATGGTGAATAAAGTAAATAAGAATCCCTATGCCACCTAAAGACATTACAAAAGCTGTAAAGACAGCAACACTAGGAACAAACTCTTCAATACCTTCACCACCACGCACTGTGCGCAGCACAATCAAGCAATAAGTAAAGATTCCAGCAAAAATACCTAAGGTCAACTGGGTGGTATTATTACGCATAAAATTACGTAACACCCTTGACGAGTACTGCCCTGACGCCAAAGACAGTGCTAATAAAGTCATAGAAAAGGTAATGCTGAGCACCGTCATCATGGAGCCCGCTAATGTGGAAAGCATGTCACGAGCACCATCAGACCCCACCCCAAATAAGCGTGGCCACTGGTTTAACCAGTCTTTGCTGATACGTGTATCTATTTCAACCAACACACTTGCCAAAAGCACACTCAAGGCCACCATCAAGGTGGGGACGAACCAGAAACTTGAACGCAGATCGCCCCATAGCTTTATTAGTTTATTCATGGTTAATCTTCCTATCCCATTGTCTGGCAAGCACTTAAAGCAATACAAAGACAGCAATATTGCCCAACACACACCACAGCACGACGAGCAACACCGATACATGCCAATACCGCAGCATCGCTAAACCAACCCCTGCGATAATCAAATCAGTCCAGTGATGCACTGTACTGATCCAAATAGGATCATACAGTGCCGCCGCCAACAACCCGACAACCGCCGCATTCACCCCAGCAATCACTTGCACAATATTCTTATGCCGAGCAATGACCTGCCATAGCGGCAGCACCCCAACAAGCAACAAGAAACCCGGTAGAAAAATCGCACCTAAAGCAACACCTGCACCAAGCAATCCACCTTGCCCTGCGGGTAACCGCTCTCCTAAAAAAGCGGCCAAAGTAAACATCGGACCCGGCACCGCTTGCGCAGCACCATAACCCGCTAAAAAATCCTCGGCTAAAACCCATCCTGGCGCGACCACTGCATCTTGTAGCAGCGGCAAAACAACATGTCCTCCACCAAATACTAAAGCACCCACACGGTAAAAAGTTTCCATCACTGCCAACAGTCCTTCATTGCCATAAGACAACACGGGCAGGCCCAATAACAAAACAGCAAAGCCAATGAGAAGCCCCCAACCTAATTTAGGTCCGTATGACACAACCAAATCAGCATCATGTAGAGGCTGTATATTTCGACACAGTATTAAACCAGCAACGCCTCCTAAAACGATCGCTAGTGGCTGTAGCCAGAACTGCTCGGTAAGCAGCAACAGCACCATCACCAATACCGCAATAATAAAGCGCGGCATATCTGGGCATAACTGCCGATGCATCCCCAATACACCTTGCAGAACAACGGGAAGCGCCACCAATTTCAAACCTTGCAGTGCAGCTTCACCTACACCACTAGAAAGCAAGGGCAAAAGGGTTGAAAAAACAAAAAGTAATGCAGCTGACGGCAAAGTAAAACCAATAAAAGCAGCCAGCGCTCCAGCCCAACCAGATCTGAGCAACCCCAACCCCAAACCTAACTGGCTACTTGCTGGTCCAGGCAAAAACTGACACAACGCCAACAACTGAGCAAACTGACTTTCACTCAACCAGTTGCGACGCACAATAAACTCTTGACGAAAATAACCTATATGCGCCGTAGGGCCACCAAATGACGTAAGCCCAAGTTTAAGAAAAGTCAAAAAAACCTCAAAAACCACCTTGTAATTCTTAGCGTGCATCCTTCCCCCTTAGCACAATACTGTTCCAGCACGAACAAACACAAACTATCATTGACAGCTGCTGAATGAAACGCTAATCAATACCTAAATTATCTAGCCCATGCGACTGTTCCCTGCCTAAGTGTTGACGCGCCACGAGCTAAAATGGAGTGTTTTCTGCAGCTAGGTGGTCATACACGAACAGAACAAGAATGATCTAATTTATATCGTGCTCGCAGTTAACTTCACACTCAACCTACGCCTTCGTTCTTTTATGATGGGAAAAGAACTTTCTAGCGAAAGGACATCTGAGCCATCTACCCTCACAATCAAAGCTTTCGATCGACATCAGCTAACAGACCTCGCATGGTCACTGTTCTTTATATATGCAAAAACGTTATAGATTGACGTCTTGTTATAACAGCCATCCAGTATTAGTCTAACTGCCATGCTAAAGCCCCCACTGCAAAAGGAACACATCATGGCTACAAAACTTAAACGCTTCGGTAAGACATTACTGGCCTCAGGCCTTGCCTTAGTCTTATCTAGCCCACTAGCTTCTGCTAATGAAAAACCAACCCTACTGAATTCATCTTACGATATCGCACGCGAACTCTTCGCAAGCTATAACGAGCATTTCAACACCTATTGGAAGGAGAAAACTGGAGAAAGTGTTGAAATCAAACAATCGCATGCTGGCTCATCACGTCAAGCACAAGCCATTATTCAAGGTTTACGCGCTGATGTAGTTACCTATAACCAAGTAACAGATGTGGATATCCTGTACGAGAAAGGTAAGCTACTACCAAAAGATTGGCGCGATAAATTTCCTAATGCTAGCTCACCTTATTATTCCACCATGGCCTTTTTGGTGCGCAAAGATAACCCAAAAAACATTAAAGACTGGGACGATCTCACTCGCTCTGATGTCGGTCTTGTTCTACCTAATCCAAAAACATCAGGCAACGGCCGTTACAGCTACCTTGCAGCCTTAGGCTACGCGCAGCAAAAATTTGACCACGATGAAGCGAAAGTGGATGCATTTTTACGCGAGTTTTTGGGTCAAGTTGCTGTATTCGACACAGGCGGGCGCGGCGCAACCAACACCTTTGTTGAGCGCGGTATCGGTGATGCATTACTTACTTTTGAATCAGAAATTCAAGGCATCATCAAAGCCTTCCCTGAGCAAGAGTTTCAAATTGTTGTACCTTCAAGTAGCTTCCTAGCCGAGTTCCCTGTTGCCGTAGTGGAAAAGCCAGCCAAACGTAATGGCAACTTAGAACTTGCTAATGCTTACCTTGAGCATTTGTATGCAGAAGACAGTCAACGTCTGTTAGCGAGCTTTAACTATCGTGTACACAACCCTGTAGTCAAAGAAGAGACAGCCGCTCAATTTCCTGATTTACAACTGTTAACCATCGAAGAAATTGCAGGCAACTGGGACAATGCCATGCAAGTTCACTTTGCTAGCGGCGGTAAACTTGATCAGCTACAACGTCGGTAATCAATAATGACACCTACTCGTCTTATTCGTAGTAGTTTTCGCGTCACCGGCAGACAAGTTCTGCCGGGTTTCGCGTTAAGCTTAGGAATCTCTCTTCTATTTATTAGCCTCGTTTTGCTCCTGCCCCTCAGTGGCTTGCTGGTACAAACGGCAGGTATGAGTTGGGTAGAATACTGGGCTGTGATCAGTGACGCGCGTATTGTAGCGTCCTACCAAGTCACGCTTCTGATGGCTTTAGGTGCGTCATTATTAAACGGTATCATTGGTTTATTACTGGCTTGGGTGCTCGTACGCTATACCTTTCCCGGTAAGCGCTTGATTGACGCTTTAGTGGACTTACCCTTTGCGCTGCCAACCGCTGTCGCAGGTATCACTTTGGCAACTTTATTTTCTGAAAGCGGATGGTACGGTCAAAGTTTGGCTCAGATTGGTATTGAAGTAGCTTACACCCCTCTAGGCATCATGATTGCCATGTTATTTACCAGCCTCCCTTTTGTGGTGCGTAATGTTCAACCGGTTATGGAAGACCTAAATAACGGTGATGAAGAAGCAGCTTTAAGCTTAGGCGCCAAAGATTGGACTGTGTTTAGGCGTGTCATTTTCCCTACCTTATGGCCAGCGCTAGTGATGGGTGTGGCTTTATCTTTTATCCGTAGCTTAGGCGAGTTTGGTGCTGTTATTTTTATTGCTGGCAACATGCCTTACTTGAGTGAAGTCACCAGTTTAATGATTTTCGTTCGCTTGCAAGAATATGATTACGCTGCAGCCAGCGCCATTGCATCGGTCATTTTGATGGCTTCTTTAGTGATGCTATTTGCAGTGAATATTTGGCAAACCCACTACCTAAAACGACTCAAAGGTAACTGATTATGGCTCATGCAAACTCTCGCCACCAGCAGCGAATTGGTGACCAGCCTTGGCTCAGACGACTTTTTATTGGGCTAGCCTTTTTCTTGGTAGGCGTCTTACTGGTCGTACCATTGTTGGCTATTTTTGCCCAAGCCTTCAGTGCTGGCCTAAGTGTTTTCTGGATAAATCTCAGTGATAAGTACAGCTTACACGCGATTGGTTTAACTTTATTAGTGGCTGCTTTAACCGTACCTCTGAATTTAATTTTCGGGGTTTTTTTAGCTTGGTTAGTCACCCGTTTTGAGTTTCCAGGTCGTCGAATTTTAATGACCTTAATTGACATTCCTTTTGCAGTATCCCCTGTAGTTGCTGGCCTGATGTATTTATTACTCTATGGTAGTAATGGTTGGATTGGCAGCTGGCTAATGAATCACGATGTACAATTAATGTTTGCTTGGCCCGGCATTCTCATGGTAACGGTATTTATTACCTGCCCCTTTGTTGCTCGCGAGTTAATTCCGTTAATGCAACAACAAGGTAGCTCTGAAGAAGAGGCCGCATTGAGCTTAGGTGCCAGTGGTTGGCAAATGTTTCGCCGCGTAACTTTACCAAACATTAAATGGGCCTTGTTATATGGCGTAGTACTCACCAACGCACGCGCTGTTGGAGAGTTCGGTGCCGTATCTGTAGTGTCGGGTAATATTCGCGGTGAAACCAATACTCTTCCACTGCATGTTGAATTACTGTACCAGGATTACAACCTAGTCGGCGCATTTACTAGCGCCACACTTTTAGCAGCCTTAGCTTTACTGACTCTGGTGGTCAAAACAATTTTAGAGTGGCGTCAACAGCACAACGCCAACTAATTTTCAGGTGGATAAAAATGAGCATTCAAATTAAACAAGTCAGTAAAAAGTTTGGAGACTTCCAAGCCCTTAAGCCACTTGATTTAACCATCAACAAAGGCGAAATGGTCGGCTTACTAGGTCCTTCAGGCTCCGGAAAAACAACTCTGCTACGCATCATCGCAGGATTGGAAAGCGCCGACCAAGGCCACATTTTATTCAGTGGTAAAGATGTTACTAATTTACATGTAAGGGATCGCAGAGTTGGTTTTGTATTCCAACATTATGCACTTTTTCGACATATGACTGTTGCCGAAAACATAGCATTTGGTCTTGATGTTCTGCCTAAAGCACAACGCCCAAGTAAATCCCAGATCAAACAACAAGTTACTGCACTGTTGGAAAAAGTACAGTTGGAACACCTAGCTCAACGTTATCCCGGTCAACTGTCTGGCGGGCAGAAGCAACGTATTGCCCTCGCTCGTGCACTGGCCATGCAGCCTCGCGTTTTACTGCTAGACGAACCCTTTGGCGCTCTTGACGCCAAAGTACGTAAAGAGCTACGCCGTTGGCTACGCGACCTACACGACGATTTAGGCTTCACCAGCGTGTTTGTGACTCACGATCAAGAAGAAGCACTCGAAGTATCCGACCGTGTAGTAGTAATGAGCCAAGGAAAAATTGAACAACAAGCTACTCCCCAAGAGCTATACCATCAACCCGCTAGTCGTTTTGTATACGACTTTTTAGGCGGTGTGAACGTCTTTGAAGGTCAAGTCCATAATAACCGTCTGCAACAAGGACAAGCTTGGGTTGCTTTTCCACATGCTGAGCACGCAGAATCAGGCCAGCTCTACCTACGATCACACGAATTGAGTTTAACCTTACAACCTTCAGCTGATGCACACTTGCCTCTAGAAATTAAAGCTGTCAGTTTAATTGGCGCTGAAGTACGCCTTGAATTAGAACCCATCGGTTGGAACAGCCCTGACCTGTGGGAAGTATCCATCAGCCATACACAATATAACAGTTGGCAGCCACAGCGCGGTGATACCTGCTACGCTCAACCCCACTCTGGACAGCTCTTTAGTAGTGACACAGAAAATGGTTTACGCGCGCTAAGCTGGAGCAATAAACTCGTTTTATTAAAAAAAAAGACCGCTTGATTGACACTCTACCCGCCCTTTAGGGCGGGAGAATATCGTGAAGTATCAAAGGTTCACTCAATCGGCTTCACTTTCGACTTTATACTCAATCTTAACCACATCCCAATAAGCATCACCAGTAGGTGTCCGTACACAAACCTCGTCATCAACGCTTTTACCTAAGCAGGCTTTGGCCATAGGTGAACGCAATGAAATATAATCTTTACGCCCATAGACCTCTTCATCACCCACGATACGAAAACGTAAGCTTTCACCCTCCTCATTCTCTAACTCAACCCAAGCACCAAAAAACACCTTACCTTCCTGAACTGGGTTATATGGTACAGCCTCCGCTACATCAAAAAGCTTGGTAAGATGACGAATGCGACGATCAATCTCACGGAGCTTACGCTTGTTATATTGATAATCAGCATTTTCTGAACGATCACCTAAGCTCGCCGCCCAAGAAACAATTTCGGTAATTTCAGGACGTAATTTACGCAGTAAATAATCAAGCTCATCTTTGAGTTTTTGGTAACCTTCAGCAGTCAATAGTTTTCTACTCATCATTAACGCTCAAGTATTGAATTTAATTTGTACCTGTAAAAACAATTAAGCCGCTTATCGCTAATGCAGATAAACGGCTTGACTGTACTTAAATATTTATATCAGTTTTTTTGATCAATTAATAAAACACTTGGTTCATTCTCTTTACTAGTATCCACCATGACAGACTGACTCGCCCACTGTGCATTCATCGCGTCACCGCCACTGGAAACACTAGCCTTGAGTTCTAAACGTTCAACACTAGAAAGTTTTAAGTTTGGCATCAAGGAATCTGCATCAGTTAAAGCAAAACGGACTGGCAGATCGGCTACAGATAAACGTTTAGCCGCTAATGGCATTGGCGGGCCATTTTGCGCACGCGCAAAAACAAACACTGTATCTGTAGCTGAGACCTGATCAACCAAAGCTTGATCTAAGACCACTTCAACCTGTACAGCATAAGTATCAACAGCCGCTGACTGATCTCTAGGCATGACAGCTTCTTGAACTGCAATATCGGGGCTGTTAGCCAACGCTGCGCGAGCACGATCAATTCCTGTCTGAATAGCACCATAAGAATCCTCTTGCGGATTCAAACCCTTTTGCAATCGTGTCCAAGCATCAACTGCATCTTGATAACGGCCAGCCTCAAAAGCGGCAATCCCTACCAAGCCTAAACTGGTGGCTTCATCTGGATTTTGGCGCAACGCCTCATCCACTAAACCTTGCAAACGCTCACTCCAGCGATTGCCATTAGCGAAATATAAAGCTTGCGCATATTGACCGAGCAAATCAGGCTGACGACCAACCAAAGTAATCGTTTCCTCAAACGCATCAGCTGCTTTTTGTGGCTGTTGTTGAGTCATATAATTGCGCCCAAGAAAGTACCAAGCATCCACTGATTCAGGTTGGATACGAACCACTTCTTCTAAACGCCCAATCATTTCTTCTAATGACTTTGGCTCTTCGGCTAGACTCAAAGTTAAGGCGACTTTATCACTTGCCCCCCAAACAAAGTACAAGCCTATACCAGCTACTGGGACCAATAATGCGGCCAGTAAAGGTAATGCTGTGCCTAAGTTTGCACTTTGCCGCGGACGCCCCTCTTTAGTGTCCTCAAGCAATTCACGGTCAGCTTCAAGTCGACCTTCAGCGAGCTTTTCCGCAGACAGTGCACCGCTGGCATGCTGCGCCTCAAGCTCAGCAATATGCTCTTCATACAAAGCAATATTTAGAGCTGTACGGTCTTCCTCTGACTGATCTTTACGAACGCGGAGTACAGGCCAAAGCAATATAAATAATGCAGCGACCAGTAGCAGTACTGCGTAAATCCAAAACTGTGTCATAACGATGGGGTATCCTACTTATACTGCTTAAGAATATCTGATAGACGTGCCTGTTCGTCACTCGATAAGCTCTGATCTTGCTTAGCCACAACAGAACGGCGACGACGCATTAAAATAATCACCACCATCAGCAAGCCAAAAGCTAAAAATGCAGCGGGACCATACCAGAGAATCACAGTCTTACTGTTCACTGGTGGCTTATAGCGCACAAAATCACCATAACGCTCAACTAGAAAACCAATGATTTCTTCATCACTTTGGCCAGCCTCAAGCTTGCTATAGATCTCATCACGCATATCCATCGCAATGGGTGCATCCGAATCTGCAATGTTTTGGTTTTGACACTTAGGGCAGCGCAATTCTTCAACCAAAGTACGATAACGCTCGCGCTCAGCCTGCGTAGAAAACTCATAGGTATCAATGGAGGCTTGTGCTGTCCCTAAGCAAGCAAGCAATAAACCTAAAACATAAACAAGGCGCTTCATTCGTCGAGTAACTCCTGATACATGGCTGCAAATTTCTCCTGCCACATACGTTCATCAATCACCCCGGTATGGCGGTGCACAATATAACCGTGCTTATCAATAAAGAAAGTTTCTGGCGCACCATACACCCCTAAATCAAAACCTAAGCGGCCTTTAGGGTCACTGATATTTAACTGATAAGGATTAAGAAAGTCCTCAAGCCAGCGCTGTGCTTCGGCATTGTCATCCTTGTAGTTAATGCCATGAATCACCACACCCTGTCGAGCTAACTCATTAAAAACCGGGTGCTCAATTTTACATTCCACACACCAAGTTGCCCATACATTGACCAACGCAGGACGACCAATCATATCGTCGCGAGTAATGATCTTTTCGGCATCATGGACCGTAGGCGCTGAGAACTCTGGGAACAACTTCCCTTTAAGCGCCGATGGCAATTTGCTCGGATCATTATTAATCCCAAACAAAGCCATCGCAGCAAACAAAGCCACACCAATTAAAACGCCAAATACAGCTATTAAACGTGTTTTAGACATGTGTTGTTTTTCCTTTCTCAGCCACACCTAAAGCTTCTTTAACTTTTTTCGTCACCTTAACGCGATAACGTCGATCCATAGCCGATAACAACCCACCAAATGCAGTCAAAAATCCACCTAACCAAATCCAGCGGACAAAAGGTTTGATATGCACACGAATCGCCCAAGCACCATTCTCTAATGGTTCACCCATAGCAACATATAAATCACGTGTAAAACCAGGATCAATACCCGCCTCCGTCATAGGCATCTGCTGCACAATATACAAACGCTTTTCCGGATGCAGCAAAGCAATCTCACGGTTATTTTCATACACGCGAACACTGCCTTTATCTGAAATGAAGTTGGGCCCTTCATAATGTTCAGCACCTTCAAAAACAAAGCGATAACCGCCCATTTCTAAAGAGTCACCTGGTGCCATTTTCAAGTCTCGCTCATCGCTATACTGACTGGACAAAACCACTCCTACAGCCATAAACACTAACCCCAAATGGCCTAATTGCATTCCCCAGTAACTACGATTGAGTGAACGCATACCACGCCATAAACCTTTATGACGAGTTTTGTCCAAAACATCACGCACACTAGCGAGCAACACCCATACACAAAGGAAAAACAATGCTAACACGGCTATATTGAAGTCACGATACAGCACACTGCCGATACCGGCCAAGACCGCGCTAAGCAGTAACACAGGGCCAAGCATATTAAATAGCCACTTGCCCGGCGTGTTTTTCCAACGAGTAATGATCCCAACCCCCATTGCTAGCATCAAAATTGCCATTAGAGGTACAAATAAGGCATTAAAATACGGTGGCCCTACAGACAGTTTAGCACCTGTTAAAGAGTCGAGAATCAACGGATACAAAGTGCCCAGCAATACCATTGCTGTAGCTACAACCAAGATAATGTTGTTAATCAGCAACAAGGTTTCTTTAGACCAAAACCCAAAGCCCACCTTACTTTTTACCACAGGAGCCCGCAATACAAACAAGGTCAAGGACGCACCGACAACCGCGAGTAGGAAAATCAGAATGAAAATACCGCGCTCAGGATCCGCTGCGAATGCATGCACTGAAGTCAAAACGCCAGAACGTACTAAGAATGTACCTAATAAACTCAGCGAAAACGCGGCAATAGCTAACAACACCGTCCAATTTTTAAATACACCACGTTTTTCCGTCACTGCTAATGAATGAATTAAAGCGGTACCTACTAACCACGGCATGAAGGATGCGTTTTCAACAGGGTCCCAGAACCACCATCCGCCCCAACCTAACTCGTAGTATGCCCACCATGAGCCCAATGCAATACCTATACCTAAAAACGCCCAAGCAATTAAAGTCCATGGGCGAGACCAACGCGCCCAAGCCGCATCAAGCTTACCGCCTAACAGCGCCGCAATAGCAAAAGCAAAAGCAACAGAGAAACCCACGTACCCCATATATAGCATTGGGGGGTGAATCACTAAACCGAAGTCTTGCAGCAAGGGATTAAGATCACGACCATCGGCCGGCATTTGCGGCAAAATACGCTCAAAGGGGTTGGACGTCACAATCAAGAATAACAAGAAGCCAATACTAATCATGCCCATCACTGATAGCACTCGCGCCAGCATTTCTTCAGGTAGCTGACGCGAGAACACCGCAACTGCAAAGGTCCAGCCCGCTAAAATAGCGGCCCATAACAATAGTGAACCTTCGTGAGCCCCCCATACAGCACTAAATTTATAGTACCAAGGTAAAGCACTGTTTGAGTTGGAGGCAACGTAAACGACAGAGAAGTCATCAACCATAAATGACCATGTCAAGCAAGCAAAAGAGAACAACAAAAATAAGAATTGTCCCCAAGCTGCAGGCTGCCCTAAGCTCATCCAACGGTGATCACCGCGCCATGCTCCCACTAAAGGAAAAAATGACTGCACAACAGAGAAGCACAATGCAAGGATCAACGCTAAATGCCCCAACTCCGGCACATACATCGCCGCATTACTCATTTATTTGCTTCCTTTTGACCATCTTCATAGTGCTTTAGCATGCCGGTCTTCTCTAGCGCACTACTCACTTCAGGTGGCATATAGTTTTCATCATGCTTAGCTAACACTTCATCAGCGATCAGTACACCATCAGTGTTTAAGCGTCCCATTGCCACAATCCCCTGACCTTCACGAAATAGGTCAGGCAAGATGCCACGATACTGAATAGTCACCTCGGCATCACCATCAGTGACAATAAAGTCTACGGTCAAAGTATCTTCACTTCGTGTCACTGATCCATCTTTCACCAATCCTCCCGCACGAATACGAATATCTTGAGGGGCATCACCATTGGCAATTTCTGTTGGAGTGTAGAACAGATTGATATTCTGTTTGAGTGCAGCCAAACCAAGCCCCACTGTTGCCGCCACACCCAATAGAATCGCTAAAACAATGATTAAACGTTTTTTACGAACTGGATTCACTGTTGAGCCTCCCGACGCAAACGACGCGCCTCATTCTTAAAGTAACGTTGACGGGCCAATAACGGCGAAACCACGTTCAACAATAAAATCACAAAACCAATGCCGTAGGCTGACCAGACATAAACGCCATGATTACCCATCGCTAAAAACTCAGCGAACGAATCAAAACTCATACACCTCTCCCAATCTGCCGTGCAACTTCCTCTTGCGCCCAACGTGTACGCGACTCTCGACGTAATACTTCAAGGCGCATACGCACTAGCAGTACAGCAGCGAAAAAACAATAGAAGCCAATAGTCATGATTAACAGCGGCAGCCACATTTCTATCGGCATGGTCGGCTTTTTAGTCACCGTAAATGTAGCTGGCTGGTGCAACGTATTCCACCAGTCTACTGAGTATTTGATGATGGGAATATTAACAACACCAACAATTGCTAAAATAGCGCAAGCTTTAGCGGCACTATCACGATTGCTAATAGCATGTCCTAAAGCAATAATCCCAAAATACAAGAACAATAGAATGAGCATTGCAGTTAAGCGTGCATCCCAAACCCACCAAGCCCCCCATGTTGGTTTCCCCCAGATTGCCCCAGTTGCTAATGCAATAACTGTCATCCAAGCACCAATCGGAGCTGCTTGTTGGATTGCTATATCAGCAATCTTCATTTTCCAAACCAAGCCTACTACACCTGCTATAGCTAGCGAGATATAAGTAGACTGAGCTAAGAATGCTGCCGGCACATGCAAGTAAATAATTCGAAAACTGTTACCTTGCTGATAGTCAGGCGGAGCAAAGGCTAGCCCCAGCACAAGACCAACCATGATCAACAAAGCAGCACAAACACTGAGCCAAGGCAGCCAGCGGCCACTTATTTGGTAAAACCATTTGGGCGATCCGAGCTTATGAAACCACGTCCAATTCATCAAGATACTCACAAATCATCAATATCATTTATGCAAGTTTATGCTAACTTATCACTGCAATTGATGCAGCGTATTGTCACACTCAACCTGCGATTGAGTTCTATTCGCCTACACTGATACGCAAACCTGCAGCAATAGCAAAAGGTGCTAAGGTTAACGTAAACATCATCAAAGCTGCCATCCACAATAAGTAGCCCGCCGTTGGTAGGCCATGTAATGCTGCTTGCATCACACCACTACCTAAAATCAGCACGGGAATGTATAACGGCAAAATCAATAATGCCAACAATATTCCTCCACGTTTTAACCCCACGGTTAAGGCCGCACCTACAGCACCCAGTAAACTCAACACTGGCGTACCCAATAACAGCGATAATAACAATGTTGGGATGCGATCCCCAGGCAAACCAAGCATTATGGCTAACAAAGGCGATAACATCACCAAAGCCAGACCACAGTACAACCAATGAGCCAAGACTTTAGCCAATACCAACAAGACTAAAGGATGCGGTGAGACAACCCACTGCTCTAGCGAGCCATCCTCAAAATCACTACGAAACAACCCATCCAGTGATAATAATACTGCCAATAAAGCAGCCACCCAGATCAAGCCTGGTGATAAAGTTTGCAGCAGCTGTGTTTCTGGCCCCACAGCCAAGGGAAACAATGCAATCACAATGGTAAAAAACACCAACGGATTGACTAGCTCTGCTGGACGTCGAAAAACAATGCGCGTTTCACGTAACAGCATCAATATAAAAACATTGCTCACTCGATGGCCCGTCCTAAATCCAATTCACGAAAGGTATCAGGTACATTTTGGATTGGATGGTGAGTAGTAAAAACCACCATACCGCCTTTATTACAATGCGCAGCCAAATGCAGCTCTAACTGGGTAACTGCTTGTTTGTCTAAAGCAGTAAAAGGCTCATCAAGAATCCACAATGCCGGAGCAGATTCTAAATATAAGCGCGCCAAAGCTACGCGACGCTGCTGACCTGCTGACAAAGTATAACAAGGCACATCCTCAAAACCTGCCAAGCCAACAGCAGCTAAAGCACGCCAAATCTGCTCATAGTTTGCTTTATGATGCAAAGCTGATAACCAGGCCAAATTCTCTTCCGCAGTTAACACTCCCTTAATACCTGCTGCGTGGCCTATCCATAAAAGATTGGAAGCCAATTCACCGCGCTGCTGCTGAATACGACGCCCCTTAACTAAAACCTCACCCGCTGTCGGCTGCATTAAACCTGACATCAAGCGCAGTAGGCTAGTTTTACCACTCCCATTAGGACCGCTCACTTGCAGCATATCCTTAGGTTTCACACTAATATTTAAGTGTTCAAACAGCGGTCGCCAATCGCGTTCACAGGCTAAATCAATGGTTTCAAGATATACATCAGACACAAACAATTCGCCTTGAGAAAAATTCAAGTATTTTCATAGAGCAGCACACCACCCTACTGACACTTTAATGAGTCGCAATTATACACAGCTGAAACATAAGCGCTGCTGCCATTTAATTACTAACGCGGCTCGTATCGTACCCCCCTATGGAAAGTCTCGCGCTAAAAGCACGCGTCTTTAGTAATGAACCATCAACCCAACAGCCCAGCAAAAGGCTGATGGAGGCGCGCAGAGTAGTACATTATAAAAAAACACATAATTGCCGCACTATAAGCTAGCCAACGCAAAACCAAACAAAGCGTGTCACGAAAAGCCAACACACCAAACATTATATACAAAGCAAGCAGCAGCAATTTTGCCTGCAGCCACGCCTCGGACAAAGGCGTGTAGTTTAAAATCAACAATAATAAGATCGCTGCCAGCAACAAGCAGCTATCCACACCATAACTTAACCGATCAATCGTTTTACACCAATCAACCTTCGTACCGCCCAACAACACCCAAGAACCGCGCACGACAAATAAACAACCACTGAATACCGCCAAGCTCATATGAATATATTTTATCAGCAAATAATGCTCCGCTAGCAGCATACTCATCTCACTAAACAGATCTAAAAAGCACAGTAATATCTAAAAGTAGTTTAGGCTTTCAACAACATACAACCGCTGACTAAGAGTCATAAAAATAAATTAATCGCAACAAAACCACCAACTAGAACCATCGATGCATACACGCCCGAGCTTAGCCACTCTGACGGCATGCATTCTTATTAAGGACGGGAAAGGCAAAAAATAGGCATAAAAAAGCCCCATTTAAGGGGCTCTTTTACTCTAGGCTTTAATAGCCATTAGATGGTGCGGACAGAGAGACTCGAACTCTCACACCTCGCGGCGCCAGAACCTAAATCTGGTGTGTCTACCAATTCCACCACGTCCGCATTTAGCACAACATATTGCTAAGACAGCACATATGTTTAAATATGGGGTGGACGATGGGGATCGAACCCACGACAACAGGAGTCACAATCCTGTGCTCTACCAACTGAGCTACGCCCACCATATTACAGCTTACTACTTTAACATGCTTCCCCTTACCACTCAAGTGGCGCGCCCGGCAGGATTCGAACCTGCGACCACCCGCTTAGAAGGCGGGTGCTCTATCCGACTGAGCTACGGGCGCTTAGCGTCATTACAACATACAGAAGTAACTGACTTAAGGCGCGATTGCTGTCCAATATTACTTGATCAGCTTTCGTATCCAGCTTCAGGCTTTACTGGGTAAGCGGGGCGTATATTACGGAGCAGATTCACTTACGTCAAGCCTTATTTTAAAAAGATTTAACAAGTAATTGTTTTAGGCTAAAAACATAGCACTCATCTTTGCCCGATGCGGCCGGTCATGAGAGAATAGCGGAATCATTTACTTACACTAGTATGGCCTCCTACCTCATGACTGCACAATTGATTGACGGCAAACAGATCGCCGCAGATATTCGTCAAAATATCGCCCAAAAAGTACAGGATCGTCTTAACCATGGTTTACGCGCACCCGGCTTAGCGGTAATTCTAGTCGGCAATGACCCCGCTTCTGAGGTTTACGTTGCACACAAGCGTAAAGATTGCGAACAAGTTGGTTTTCAGTCACAAGCTTACGACCTTCCGGCAAGCACTACACAAGAAGAGTTACTGGCCCTTATAGACCAGCTCAATACTGATGACAGTATTGATGGCATTTTGGTCCAACTGCCCTTACCTGCGCATTTAGATTCATCGCTTCTATTAGAACGCATCAGCCCCTTTAAAGATGTCGATGGCTTCCATCCTTACAATGTGGGCCGCTTAGCCCAGCGCATGCCTTTACTACGCTCCTGTACACCTAAAGGCATTATGACGCTGCTAAAGCATACAGGCGTAGACTTACACGGTTTAGATGCAGTCATTGTTGGCGCATCCAATATTGTAGGCCGCCCAATGGCTCTTGAATTGCTCTTAGCAGGCTGCACCACAACCATTACCCACCGTTTTACTAAAGACTTAGAAAGCCATGTGCGCCGAGCAGATTTAGTTGTTGTGGCAGTAGGCATTCCCGACCTAGTCAAAGGTGAATGGATAAAACCTGGCGCTATTGTGATTGACGTTGGAATTAACCGTCAGGCTGATGGCAAGCTTGTTGGAGATGTTGGTTTTGCTGCGGCTGTTGAACGCGCTGCATGGATCACACCTGTTCCTGGAGGTGTTGGCCCAATGACGCGCGCAGGCTTACTAGAAAACACTTTGCAAGCCTGCGAGCAATCTGAAAAAAAATAAGCTCCCCCTTTCAAACTGATCTACCACTGTTACTTTACCGTGGTAGATCGCCCTCAACTACACACACTTCTTCAGCATTGCATTGATCCTCTGCGCACGTGGATCCATCAAAACACTCGCCCCAAGACTATTAGTAATAAAAGCCACACTCAGTTCACGCTCAATATCTGCACAACCGAGAGTGCCGCCGGCTCCCGGATGTCCAAAGCAATGCTGTCCTAGCGCATAACTGGCTGGCAACTGATCAGCCTGCTCCAACATGCAGCCTAATCCAAAACGGGTTGATGTATGCAATGTAAGGTCTTGACCACGACTGTGCTCTTGCACCATCGCCGCCAACATATCGCTCTCCAAAAGTTGATCTTGCAATAAAGCTGTATAAAACCCAGCCAAGCCTCGTGCAGTACCGTGCGCATTAGCAGCTGGTTGCTGCATCACACGCCATTCCAACTTATTAGTACTGGTCATCATAGAAGGTGGATTAGAAAAGGCTTTAGCCGTCATACCTTGCGGCTGACCACCCATCACCTTCATTAAACGCAAAGAAGCATCATCAGCCAACACTCCTTTCATCCGCATCACATCTCCAACTCGTGACAGTGCATGCTCATCAAGCCCTACATGCAGATCCAACTGGAAAGGTCTAGCGATGCGTCGTGCAATGGCCTCCCCAGGCTCACAACCATCAACTCGTCGTATCAATTCACCAACAATCCAGCCATAGGTCATAGGAGCATAACCGTGCGCACTACCAGGCTCCCACCAAGGCGGAGTTTCCACTACAGCTTTCACCATATGCGCCCAATCGTAAAGTGCTTCTGCAGGCTGCTGCTCGGCAATTGCCGGCAATCCTGCCTGATGACTCAAGACATGACGCAAAGTAATTCGATGCTTGCCATGTAAAGCAAATTCGGGCCAGTACTCCACTAAAGGTGTGTCCAAACTTAAGCGCCCTTCAGCAACCATTTGCAATAAAACCACTGCAGCAATCGGCTTGCCACTGGAAAAAATATTAATCAGCGTATCACGCTGCCAAAGCTGCTCCCCCTGCCGATCAGTCACACCACCCCAAACATCAATTACTGTTTCCCCAGCAACCTGTACACACAAAGCTGCACCGCGCTGCTCGGGATGCTCAAGTATTTGACTGAATACATCAAGCGCATCGGAAAATGCACTGTCACTGACACCGTCAATATGCATACAACCCTCAATCAATCACTTATTCAATTTCACGCCTAAACGGCGGTAATGAATTCAAGATGGCTTTACCATAACGCTGAGTTACTAAACGCCGATCCAACAAAGTAATACAGCCAGTATCTTTCTCACTTCGCAATAAACGACCACAAGCTTGAATCAAACGTAACGACGCATCAGGCACTGCAATCTCCATAAAAGGATTACCACCACGCGCTTCAATCCACTCAGATAATGCCGCCTCCACAGGGTCATCAGGCACTGCAAAAGGAATCTTAGCAATAACCACATGCTGACAATAAGCTCCCGGCAAGTCGATCCCCTCTGCAAAACTGGCCAAGCCAAACAAAACACTGACTTCTCCCTTGTCAATTTGTGTCTTATGTTTTGCCAAAGTCTCCTGGCGAGATAAACCACCTTGGATCAAAACCCGTTTACGCCAATCCCGATCAACCCCAGAAAACACATCTTGCATTTGACGACGAGAGGAAAACAACACCAACCCACCTTGCGCACCGTCTAAAATATGCGGCAACTCACGCACAATTGCCTGTGTATGTGCTTCAGAGTCACGCGGATCTGCACGTAAATCCGGCACCTTCAACACACCTGACTCCGCATATTTAAAAGGACTCGGCACTACAGCTTTCTTTGACTCAAAGGGTAACCCAGCACGCATATTAAAACGATCAAATTTACCTAACGCCGTTAAAGTCGCTGAAGTCACCAAAGCACCGTGAGCAACGCTCCATAAATGACGACGTAAGGTTTCTGCTGCCAAAATAGGACTCGCATTAACCTCTATATCAAAAGCTCCCGCAGCATCTGCCAAGGATAACCAACGCGCCATCGGTGGGCTTTCTACTGGATCCTCAGCGGTAAAAGCAGTCCACAATTCTTGGTTATTATCTGCTCGAGCTAATAAGCTTCCAAACAAGGGGTACCACTCTTCTGCTTGTTGACTGGGCACTCCCAAACTCGGCTCATCATCCATAGCTTTTTTTAATAGATCAGTCACTCGAGTAAAAACATCAGCCAGTTTGATAAATTCTTTTTTCAACTCTAGCCCAAGTTCACTTAATTGATCAGGAACCACCCCGCCAATAAAGCGGTAACGCGGTTTTTCATAACTATCCGGATCCGAATTTGGACGAAACTCAGCCAACTGCTCACACAAAGTAAACATAAACTGCATTTGCGTACGTAAACTTCTTGCCAACTCAGGCACAGGCTCTAGCAGTCGAGCAAAGTCACCTGGTAATGGATTTTGTGCCAACAAACGCGTTAAATTTTTATCTACTTGCCCCAACCAATCTGCCGTTGATCGCAAACGAGTAAAATGAGCAAAATGATTGATAGCCTTATCAGGAAGATGGTGACCTTCATCAAAAATATAAATCGTTTCCCGTGGGTCCGGTAAAACAGCCCCTCCCCCTAGGGCCAGATCAGCCAAAACCATATCGTGATTGGTCACAATCACATCCACCTTGGCCATACTTTCACGAGCCTTATAGAAGGAACACTGTTGAAAATTCATACAGTGTCGACCGGTGCATTGTGTATGATCAGTGGTCACACGAGACCAAGTAGCATCCTCAATTACTTGCGGCCAGCTATCACGATCACCATCCCAACGGTTACCAGCCAACTTTTCAATCATCTCACTAAAGAGCTTTTCACTTTCAGCATCTACATCAATCTGAAAACCCTCATCAGCAAAAAGCTCTGCAGTGGCTTGATTCGCTTGGCCTTGCTGAGATAAAACATCCAGTTTAGATAAACACAAATAACGCCCACGCCCTTTGGCTAAGGCATAGCTGAAATGAAGCCCGCTATTTTTAATAATATCTGGCAAATCTTTATCAACAATCTGTTCTTGCAAAGCCACAGTTGCCGTTGCAACCACTAAGCGCTTACCTGCTGCCTTAGCGATTGGAATCGCGGCTAAACTATAAGCCACAGTTTTTCCTGTACCTGTACCGGCTTCAATTGCAAGCACGGCAGGATCACCAGAGCGCTTACCTTCTTCATCAACGGCAATGGTGCCTAAAGTTTTTGCCACCTCAGCAATCATCAGTCGCTGGCCGTAACGGGCTTTAAGGCCTTTGCTATCTAAAAAGCGTGTATAAGCGCTTTGAATGGTGTTTTTTATTTCATCGCTGAGCATTCTGCATCCACTTTCTAAAACTGTACGTTTGTTCAGTACCTCTTTTCAAACGTATAATAGCCTGCTTAAACGCTTTCTGCTCTACGGATTATTTATGACTGCTATTTTTACGTGCCCATGCACCCCAACTCGCACATACCAAGACTGCTGCGGTCGCTACCATACAGGACAGCTAGCCAGCACACCGCAAACTTTAATGCGCGCACGCTACAGCGCCTTTGTTAAAGGTGATATTCACTTTATCCAACTCACTACGCTACCAACTCAACACAGTGCGCTTGACCTCAAAGCCATTACTCAATGGAGCAATAACAGCCAATGGCTTGGCTTAGAGGTTCTGAGTGAAGCATTGGAAGCAGACCAGCGACATGCTTGGGTTAAATTCATTGCACACTGGCAGGATGAGCTCGGAACACATCAGCACCATGAGAATTCGCTTTTTATTAAGCCTGCTGAGCAATGGTACTTTTACGACCCAAATATACCATTACGCGCCGAGCGCAACGCACCCTGCCCCTGCGGCAGCACACGTAAATTTAAAAAATGTTGCGCTCCCTATTTATAGACGTAAGATCGGTAAAGATACCAAGTGTTATTACAATTTTGTGAGCTTGCTTGATACACTGTCCGCTGGATTTTGGAGTGAATGCATGAGCTTTTTGAGCATAATCAAAAGAACACCTGCACTTTTAGCATGTATTGCACTACTGGGTTATCTCAGTGGCTGCGCCAGCGGGGTTGGCAGCAAATTTGAAGAACCTGACGTGCAGTTGGTCGATGTCGAATTGGTTCACGCCAAATTATTAGAGCAACAATTTGTGCTGCACTTTCGAATTGACAACCCTAATGCTCAAAGCATCCCCATGCGCGGCATTCAATATCGAATTTTACTCAATGACACGCCTTTTGCTACAGGTAATAATGGACAGTGGTTGACTATTCCAGCACATGGTTATGAATACTTTTCCGTTCCAGTGCATACCAATCTTTGGCGGCATGTAAAAGTCATTGTGCGCATGCTAGAAAACCCAAACAAACCAATTCATTATGCCTTGCATGCTGACTTAAAAACCGGACTATTATTCAGTAATAAAATCAATGTTGTACGCCATGGTGATATCATTCCCGGCGACTATATTCGCGAGTAACTGTTATGACTTCTAAAGAACACATTCACGGCCCAGACTGCCATCATGAACATCATGAGCATGGACAAGCACTACACGTCCATGGCCCACACTGCAATCATGCTCACCACGAGCCCGTACGCAATCCTTTCAAAGATATTGGCCGTAACGATCCTTGCCCCTGTGGTAGCCAGAAAAAATTTAAAAAGTGCCATGGAGCTTAAGGTTTAGATGCTTTCTAATTTCTGGCTCATACTGGGTGCTGTTTGCATACTTGCTTTAACGCTTTATGCAATTCTATTGTGGCGTCGTGTTTGGCATATGGAAAAGCAGCGCAAGCAACAGCTTGCCAAACAAAAATCCCACTTACGCAATGACCTCATCATTTTGGCAAACAGCTTCTTAACTGAACAAATGCCTTGGGCTGAAGGCTGTATCCGCATTAAGGTTATCTTAGACCACTATGATGCTGAGCTCGGCATGCAGCCACAAAACCAAGTGCTGCAGACCATTTTTGAAGCCACGAAGCACATTCCTAGCCATGATTCATGGAAGGCGTTAACCAACGCAGAAAAGCTCCCTTATCAGCGCTTACTCAGCGAGCTTGAATTAAAACACAAAAAAGCATCCAGCGAAGCCGTCAAGCAACTGCTCAATCAACTAAAAAATTAATTTTGCTCATCCGAGTCCACGCGCGTCAACTCAAGACGCGCGCGTTCTTGCCACTGCTCAGCAATTTCGGTCTTCACCGCCACCCCTAGCTGTTTAAACTCACTGGTCTGCTTCACTAAATTCCCGCGCCCATTAACCAGTTGATCACAGGCTTTACGATACGCCTCTTGAGCTCGCTCTAAACTGCTACCTATACCATCCATACTGCCTAGAAAGATACGCAACTTGTCATATACTTTACTGGCACGATCAGCTAACTCTGCTGTACTGCGACTTTGCTCTTCAAAACGCCATAACTGACGAATAATGGTAAGACTTGCTAGTAAAGTACTCGGTGTCGCAATTAAAATATTCTGTTCAACGGCACGCAATAAAATACTTTCATCAGCTCGAACTGCATCTGCAAAGGCCGATTCAATCGGTACAAACATCACCACCATATCTGGTGCGTTAACACCTGGCAGCGCAGCATAATCACGCTCTGCCAACTCTTTTACTCTGGCCGAAAATGCAGCAATATGTGCATTTAAAGCCTCCTGTCGCAACGTCTCATCCTCTGCATTGACATAGCGCAGATAAGCATTTAACGACACCTTCGCATCAATAATTAAATGTTTATTTTTCGGCAAATAAACAATAGCATCGGGTCTCTGACGCCCAGCACTGGTGGTAAAACTTACCTCTCTCGCAAAATCAACTCCCACTTGTAGACCTGCACGCTCCAGTACGTTTTCTAAAACCAGCTCTCCCCAATTACCTTGGGTTTTTTTCTGACCACGCAAGGCGGTACTCAGCTCATGAGCTTCTTGGGTCATTTGCTGATTCAGCTCTTTCAAGTGCAATAACTGTTGCTGCAAAGCGGCTTGCTGCTGCGCATCCTTGTGATGAATATCCTCAACCTTACGACGAAAACCATCTATTTGCTCACGAAAAGGTCGTAACATAGCTTCTAAAGACTGTTGGCTGCTTTGCGTAAGAGCCTGTCCACGCGCTTCAAAAATCTGTACAGCCAATTGTTCAAACTCCAATTTAAGCTGTTCACGATTCTCTTTAAGCAGCTGCTGCTGCTCAAGCAGATGCTGTTCCTTTTGTGCACTCAAACTACGTAACGATACATGTTCTTGCTGCAATTGTTGGTGCTGATTTTGTAACTGCAGGTATTCAGCCTTCATACTTTGATGCTCTGTCTCATAACGCTGTAATTGCGCATAAAGCTGATCTTGCTGACTACCTAATACCTGCAAATCAATATCTTGTTCATGCAACTGCTCACGCGCGCCCTGCAAGACTTTCTCTTGCGCATGCAACTGCCGCAGAGTTTTGCGAGAATAAATCCATTGCCACAAAACTAAAGCAGCTAAAACAACAACCGTCGCAAGCAAAATAATTACCGATTGATCAAAATGAAATAGGCTTAAGCTGTACATGCAGACTCTTTATTCCGCGCACTCGAAGAGCGATGATCGCTTATTTTTGTACGGGACTGTTTCGCTGCTTTAACAAAAGCCAACATCCACCGCGCTACGGAAGAGCCATCATGCTCACAAGCTAAACTATGACAAGCAGCCTGATAGACTTCTGGACAATAAACAGACTGGCGCAAATGCATCAAGCCCCGAGCGAAGTCATGTGTAAACTCAGGATGACCTTGAAAACACAAAACCTGCTCACCGATCACATAAGCTGCGTTTGCACAAAAATCACTGCGAGCCAATAAGCGGGCATTTTTAGGTAAAACGGTAACCTGATCACGATGGCTTATAAGCAACTGAAACTCATCCACCTCGTCTGGCAACCACTGCGGCTTATATTCAACTTGATAGCGATGCACACCAATACCCCACCCTCTATCCGAACGCTCCGCTACCCCTCCCAAAGCCAAGGCCAAAATTTGATGACCAAAACACACGCCCAACAAAACATCACCGCGAAGGTAGCTGCCCCTGAGGTAGTCACGTAATCGAACAACCCATGCCTCATCAGAAAAAGAGTCCGCCTTACTGCCTGTGACTAAGTATGCATCGAAATGCTGTCCGAGCTTAGGGTACTCACCACGCACAACATTAAATACCTGAAATTCAACCGCTTGTGTTTGCCGATAAAACAATCGCTTAAACATCTCACCAAAACTGATAAAACGAGGTTCTAAAGATGGATGTAAATCATCCGCCTCCAAAATACAAATATGCAAGCTCATTTAGACACCTAAAAACCAATTAAACAACAAAAAAGCCGATTCAACTTAAAGGTTGAATCGGCTTTTATAAACGATGGCGGCCTCAAATTAAAGGCTCAGCCAAATCATTTAATCTTCACGATAGCGGCGCAGCTTCAATGGCTTACCAACAACTCGCGTGTCTTTTAACTTAGATAACAAGCGCTCAAGACCTTCTTCCGGCAATTCAACTAAACTGAAAGTTTCACGAATCTGAATACGACCAATGGCATCACGATTTAAGCCACCTTCATTAAGAATCGCACCTAGCAAGTTGCGAGCCGCAACACCATCTCGATTACCTAAAGCAGTGCGGCAGCGTACTTTTCCTTCGCTCAAGGCTAAAGGTGCTCGGCGCTCACGGCGCTCACCACCATCACGGCCAGCTCGCGAACCACGATCTTCACTACCACGACCACGTGGAATAATAACCGGCTGCTCACGCTCCACGCCATCCAAAGTAAAAGCCTGGCCCTCGGTGGCTTTAGCCAATAAAGCTAAAGCTAAATCTTCCGCACTGCAGTTCAACGCAGTCATCAAGTGTGCCAATAACTCTGGATTTTGCTGTGCTTTATCTTTAACACGCGGGGTTAAATCTTGCGTTAAGCGACGAATACGCGCTTGTAGAATATTTTTAGCATCAGGCAAAGATACTTCTGCTACTTTCTGCCCCGTAACGCGCTCAATCACTTGCAACATGCGGCGTTCACGTGGTGTCACTAACAATAAAGCACGACCATCACGCCCCGCACGACCTGTACGACCAATACGGTGCACATAAGACTCAGGGTCATAAGGCATATCAATATTGAACACATGAGTAATACGTGGCACGTCAAGCCCACGGGCAGCCACGTCCGTTGCAATCACAATATTTAAACGACCATCTTTTAAAGACTCAATTACACGCTCACGCTGGTTTTGTGCAATATCACCATTCAATGCAGCAACCTTGTAACCCTTAGCCTCCAGCGCTGAAGCCATATCTAAAGTTGCTTGTTTAGTACGCACGAAACCGATCATTGCATCAAAGTCTTCAACTTCTAGCAATCGTAATACAGCATTCACTTTTTGATCTGCATGCACCATTAGGTGCGCCTGATCAATACGTGCCACTGTTTGTGTTTTGCTCGCAATTTTAACTTGCTTCGGCTGACGTAAGTGCTTTTCTGCAATACCGCGAATGGAGGCTGGCAAAGTCGCTGAAAACAGTACTGTTTGACGCTCATCAGGCATCGCATTAAAAATAATCTCTAAGTCATCCATAAAGCCGAGTTTTAACATCTCATCGGCCTCATCGAGCACTAAGTATTTAATGGTTGAAAGCAGACCACCGTTACGGCTCAAATGGTCGACTAAACGGCCTGGGGTAGCAACAATCACTTGCGCACCCTGACGAATCGCTTTCAGCTGTGGCCCCATTGGAGCACCACCATAAATCGCAACAACTTTAACGCCGGGCATTTGAGCCGAGAAGGTTTCAAAGGCAGTGGCTACTTGCAGCGCTAACTCACGGGTTGGTGCTAAAACCAAAACCTGTGGTTCACGTCGAGCAGGATCAATACGCGTCAAAATAGGCAATGCAAAAGCTGCTGTTTTACCGGTACCGGTTTGCGCTTGGCCGATCATATCGTGACCTGCCAAAATGAGCGGGATCGACTGAATCTGAATCGGAGAAGGCTCTTCATAACCTGCTGCGGTAATTGCATTTAAAATAGATGGAAGGATGCCGAGATCGGCAAAACTGCTAGTTTCTTGGGTCATTGTATGCCTCATGTGCATCCGCAAAGACCCATGAAAGCTGCACACGCCATGTGAAAGACCGTAGTGGTCGCCCTTTTTGGCAGCCTGTTTGCGAGTATTTGCGAGAACGCTGTATTAGATAAAAAACGTCTAGGATAGTCCACTATGGGACAAGCAGTCGAAGCAGTGCTTCGGGGTATTGCAGTAACCTTAACGGGAGCCAATCTGGCCGGCGCATATTATAACGACTTCACAGCACCTTGGCTAGTTTTTATTAAGCAAATCACAGGGTTAAGCGCTGATGACTCTTAAAGCTACGTAAAACCCCTGTCAAAGGATCGACAAAACTGATTTGCTTGGCTAAAAGTTTTAACGGTTGCTGATAATCTGCTTGTGCTTCAATATCTCTCACCTGAGGATACAGCGGGTCATTGACAATAGGTGCCCCTAAAGTCGCCATGTGCACTCGCAATTGGTGCTTACGGCCCGTAACGGGATATAAGCGGTAACGCCATAGATCGCCAGCCCGCTCACTCACTTCAATCACAGTATCACTGTTGGGAACACCAGCTACTTCCTGCGTACGAAAAAACTGCTCAGCACTTTCTAAACGACTGCGGTGGCGATAAGGCCAATCCAGCCTCGGCAGGGCCGGTGCGAGCGCTTCATAACATTTAAAAACTTTACGCTGACGAAATAATGCCTGATAAGCATTCCGACTCGATGGATTGAGCGAGAAAAGTAACACCCCTGCAGTTAAACGGTCCAAACGATGGATAGGAGCAATATCTGGATTGTTAAAACGGCGCATCAAGCGGCGCAATACCGTTTGCTCGACGTAGCGCCCCGCAGGCAAAGTGGCTAAGAAATGCGGTTTATCCACCGCTATCAAGTGCTCATCCTGGTAAAGAATCACTTCCTTGAAAGGCACTATAGGCTCGTTGAGCACTTCACGAAAATAATAAACCAAGGCACCTGATTGATAAGGCTCATCCACTGTCAAGGCACGTTGCTGAACATCTAACACCTTGCCATTACGCATACGTTCAAGCCAAATCTCTCGGCTTATGGAGGGAAAGCGTACACACAGAAAATCAATCAGGAAACTGTATGGTTCAGCTGGTAGGCGCACCATACTCGCGCCAATTAAAGTCATTCTGCTCATAGAGTCAATTAATGCAAGGTATGCCCTGCTGGATCATTTTCATCAAGATCATTGCTGGCTTCTTCTTCGGCTAAATGTCCCGCTGCTAACAAACCTGCATGAAACATTTCTTTCGCAATATCAATATAGCTCGCCTTTAAAAAGCCTTTAGCCTCACTGGAAAACGTCAAGGTCACTAAAGCTGTATCTTCTTCAGATCGACGCAAAACAATTCTACCGTCGGGTAACTCTACAATTTCTAAAAGTGCACTAGACATAAAAAACTCTTAACTAAGAATAAATAAAACAATGCAGGGCCATTACTTGCCCTGCACTTCAACATCAACAGCGGATTACTTTTTCCGCTTATCTTCTACTTCCCACTTTTTACCCACATAAAAAGCTTTCCAACCTGTCGGCTTACCTTCCACTTCTGACTGCACATACTGCTCTTTATTTTTACGACTATAGCGAATCACCGTAGGCACACCATCTGGATCATGGGTAGGCGCACTCATTAAATAATGATGCTTAGGGTCAATTTCATCTTTGTGCGGAATGATTTCCAATACAAGTGGTGCGCGAGTCTCACGCTTTTTAGGAAATTGGCTCGCGGCTAAAAACATACCAGACGCACCGTCACGTAAGACATAGGTATCATCTACATTCACACATTTGAGCTCCGGCATGGGTACTGGGTCCATTTTTGGTGGTGCAGCTTCACCACTGCGCAGCAGCTTACGCGTATTTTTACACTCGCTATTGGTGCAACCGAAGTACTTACCAAAACGGCCGGTCTTAAGCTGCATCTCACTGCCACATTTATCGCATTCTAAAGTTGGTCCTTCATAACCTTTAATACGAAACTGCCCCTGCTCAACCTCAAAGCCTTCACAGTCGGGGTTATTACCACAGACATGCAACTTACGCTTCTCATCAATCAAATAGGCATCCATTGCAGTATCACACACTGGACAACGACGCTTATTACGCAGTACTAAGGACTCGGACTCTCCCTCATCATCTGCAGCGATCTCATCACCGGGAACTAAGTTAACAGTAGACTTACAGCGCTCTTTCGGTGGTAACGCATAACCTGAACATCCTAAAAACACCCCCGTAGACGCAGTACGAATCGTCATTGGACGGCCACACTCTTGACAAGGTATATCAGTCAGGGTCGGCGTATTAGCGCGCATTCCTCCCTCGGCCGAGCTCGCCAATTCCAATTTTTTATGGAAGTCCTGATAAAACTCATTAAGCAATTGCTTCCACTGCAAATTACCATGAGCAACATCATCTAAACGTTCTTCCATCTGAGCGGTAAAATTATAGTCCATCAGATTAGCAAAGCTTTCGCCTAATCGCTCCGTGACAATGTCACCCATCTTTTCCGCATAAAAACGACGATTTTGTAATTTTACATAACCGCGATCTTGAATCGTAGAAATAATAGCAGCATAGGTTGACGGACGACCAATCCCCTGCTTTTCTAACTCTTTTACCAAGCTCGCCTCACTGTAACGTGCTGGTGGCTTAGTAAAATGCTGCGAAGGATCCAACTTGAATAGATCTAATACATCACCCTTTTTCAAGTCCGGCAAAACTGCATCTTCAGCTGCTTTACCCTGAGCTGGCTGGACACGGGTATAACCATCAAACTTTAAAATTCGACCGCGAGCACGTAAATCAAACTGCGCCGCCTCCACCGTCAAATTGGTCGATATATATTCAGCAGCAGGCATTTGACAGGCAACAAATTGGCGCCAAATTAATTCATACAGACGCTCAGCATCGCGTTCCATACCTTTTAGCATCGAAGTTTGCATATGCACATCAGAAGGACGGATCGCTTCGTGGGCTTCTTGTGCGCCTTGTTTACTGCTGTAAAAATTTGGCTTTGCTGGTAAATATTGGGCGCCGAACTCCTGATCAATAAAATTGCGCACCATATCAATTGCATCAGTAGAAATATTAGTAGAGTCAGTACGCATATAGGTAATGTAGCCTGCTTCATATAAGCGCTGCGCTAACATCATCGTTTTCTTTACACCAAAGCCTAAACGCGTACTGGCTGCTTGCTGCAAAGTTGAAGTGATATAAGGTGCAGAAGGTCGACTACTGGTTGGCTTATCTTCACGTTTAACAACACTGTAAACAGCCTTATTCAGTACAGCAAGCGCAGCATCGGTTTGTGCTTTATTAACGGGACGGAATGCTTTGCCATCTTCACGAACCACTTCAAAGCGTGTTTTGAGTTTATCAGCATTATTTAAATCCGCATGAACTTGCCAAAACTCTTCTGGAATAAAGGCGCGAATTTCTTTTTCACGCTCAACCACCAGCTTCACAGCAACCGACTGTACACGCCCAGCAGATAACCCACGTGCAACTTTTTTCCACAGCAGTGGTGACACCATAAAACCCACTACACGATCTAAAAAACGACGCGCCTGCTGAGCGTTAACCTGGTCTAAGTCCAAGTCACCAGGCTCAGCAAAAGCCTCTTGAATGGCTTTTTTAGTAATCTCGTTAAATACGACCCGCTTAAAGCGCGAATCATCGCCACCAATAGCTTCTCGTAAATGCCAAGCAATGGCCTCCCCCTCACGGTCCAAGTCCGTTGCCAGATAGATCGTATCGGCATCTTTGGCTAATCGTTGCAGCTCTTCAACGACTTTTTCTTTTCCAGGTAAAATCTCGTAACGTGCTTGCCAGTCATTCTCAGGATCAATTCCCATACGACTGACCAATTGGCGCATAGCCTTTTGCTGCGGTGTTAAATCCGCAGTATCAGCAGCCTTGCCACGCTTAGCTGGTGCTTTACCAGAGGCTGAGCCGCTTGTCGGTAAATCACGAATATGACCCACACTGGACTTGACCACGTACTCCTTACCTAAGTACTTATTGATTGTCTTCGCCTTAGCAGGGGACTCTACGATAACCAGCGATTTGCTCATTGCTCAGAATATTCCTGGAGTAAATAAAGTGATAAGTCTGTACTAGCACTGAATATCACGTGAAAATTGTAATTTCTTACGTCTCTGTGACGCTATATATAGGTTGAAAGCTACCTAGGTCAAGTTTTTGACCAAAGTCTTTATTGTTTTAAGGTGCATTAAACGGCTGTTTTTCTTCTTGTAACAAGGCAAAGCGCGGTCGCTGTACACCCTCAACCCCAACACTTTCTATAAACATAGATAACGGCCTCACCCAAAGATCAAAATCACCATACATCGTTTGATAAACCACCAACTCTTCTTCGGTCTCGGAATGCTTGGCTATACCTATTACACGATATTGCGACCCTTTATAATGTTGATAAATACCTGTTTTCAAACTCATATTCTCACCTTCCTCCAATAAAAAACCGAGGCACAAGGCCTCGGTTTTCGTATTTGACGCTGTATTTTTTACACTCGCTCAAACACTGTAGAGATACCCTGACCTAAACCAATACACATGGTAGCCAAACCTAAGGTACCACTATTTTGCTTCATGACATTGAGCAAAGTACCGGAAATACGTGCACCAGAGCAACCAAATGGATGACCTAGCGCAATCGCACCACCATGCAAGTTAACCTTTTGCTCCATTAGCTCAAGCAGTTTCAGGTCTTTTAACACAGGTAAAGCTTGGGCAGCAAAGGCTTCGTTCAGCTCAACGAAATCAATATCGTCCATAGTTATACCTGCACGCTTCAACGCTTTTTGGGTTGCAGGTACAGGGCCGTACCCCATAATAGATGGATCAACACCAGCCACAGCCATAGAGCGCACTACAGCCATTGGTTCGATACCTAAATCCTTTGCACGTTGTGCAGACATCACAATCATGCAAGATGCACCATCAGTAATCTGCGATGAAGTACCTGCTGTTACAGTTCCGCCTTTTGGATTAAAAGCTGGACGCAAAGCTGACAAACTTTCTAGTGTTGTTTCTGGACGAATGGTTTCATCATAATCAAACACCTTCAAAAAACCATCAGCATCATAACCTTCCATAGGGATAATTTCGTCTTTAAACTTCCCCTCAACAGTTGCTTTATGCGCTAAACGATGCGATCGCTCACCAAATGCATCTTGCTGCTCACGGCTGATACCATGCATTTTACCTAGCATTTCAGCAGTCAGCCCCATCATGCCAGCAGCTTTTGAAGCATAAAGTGACATATGCGGGTTAGGATCTAAACCATGCGTCATACCCACATGCCCCATGTGTTCAACACCACCCACTACAAATACATCACCATTACCGGTTTGGATAGCTTGTACGGCAGTATGCAGTGCACTCATGGATGACCCACACAAACGACTAACCGTCTGAGCAGAACTGGTATGTGGAATTTGCGTCATCAATGATGCCATGCGAGCGATGTTCCAACCCTGCTCTAGGGTTTGGTTCACACATCCCCAAATCACATCTTCAACTTCTGTCGGATTTACTTTTTCATTGCGATTTAGCAAACCACTAATTAATTCCGCTGACATATTCTCAGCGCGTGTATTGCGGTGCATGCCACCTTTAGAACGCCCCATAGGGGTGCGTCCGAAGTCAACAATTACTGCATCTCTTGGATTCAAGCTCATTTCTTTACTCCCGCTCTAATCTGTCGACGATTAACCGAAAAAGGTTTGACCATTTTTGGCCATTTCACGTAGCTTCTCGGTCGGGTGATACAACGCACCTAGATCTGAGTACTTGTCTGCTAAAGCAACAAACTCAGCTACACCAATACTGTCGATGTAACGTAACGCGCCGCCACGGAATAGAGGGAAACCAATGCCGTAAATCAACCCCATATCTGCTTCTGCCGCTGTTTCAACTATACCATCTTCTAAGCAACGTACTGTCTCCATACACAACGGAATCATCATCCAGTTAATAATGTCTTCGTCGGTAACTTCACGCTGTTCGTAAACGATTGGCGCTAAAATTTCCGCAATAGCATCATCAACAACTTTCTTCGGCTTACCACGCTTATCTGTCTCATGAGCATAAAAACCTTTACCATTTTTCTGGCCTAAACGATTCGCCTCATACAACGCATCAATGGCTGAACGACGCTCTTCTTTCATACGGTCAGGGAAACCCTCAGCCATAACATCGCGACCATGATGACCAGTATCAATACCGACAACATCGAGCAAGTAAGCGGGCCCCATCGGCCAACCGAACTTTTCCATCACCTTGTCAATACGGACAAAATCAACGCCTGCACTGACCAATTTGGCAAAACCACCAAAATAAGGGAATAAAACACGATTGACTAAGAAACCAGGGCAGTCATTAACAACAATAGGGTTCTTACCCATTTTTTGTGCGTATGCAACTGTAGTTGCAACAGCTTCATCAGATGAATGCTCACCACGAATAACTTCAACCAACGGCATCATATGCACTGGATTAAAGAAGTGCATACCGACAAAATTTTCCGGACGCTTGAGCGCTTTTGCTAAATGGTTGATCGAGATTGTTGAGGTGTTTGAAGCAATAATAGTATTTTCGCCCACATGCTCCTCAACCTCGGCCAAGACTGCATGCTTCACTTTCGGGTTCTCAACTACAGCTTCAACAACGATATCTACGTTGCCAAAATCGCCATAAGACATCGTTGGGCGAATCGCATTTAACGCTTGAGCCATAGCAGCAGGTTTTAAGCGCTTACGCTCAACGCGCTTGACTAATAACTTAGCTGCCTCATCCAAACCCAGTTGAATACCCTCTTCACGGATATCCTTCATCAGGATTGGCGTACCTTTAAGCGCAGACTGATAGGCAATACCACCCCCCATAATACCCGCACCCAACACTGCTGCCAACTTGACATCACGCGCGATCTCACCGTGATCTTTCGCTTTACGTTTAAGCGCTTGGTCATTTAAGAATAGACCAATCAGACTTTCTGCCACTGAAGTTTTAGCCAGCTTAGCAAAACCCTTCGCTTCAACTTCTAATGCTTTATCACGACCATAGTTGGCCGCTTTCTGCATAGTTTTAACCGCTTCGATAGGTGCAGGAAAATTTGGCCCAGCTTGTGCCGCCACTAAGCCTTTAGCCGTTTCAAAGCTCATCATTTGTTCGATTGGACTGAGCTTAATCTTTTCTAGCTTAGGCTGACGCTTCGCTTTGTAGTCCAACTCACCAGCAATAGCACGTTTAAGCAAGTCTAGCGAGGCTTCTAGCAACTTATCAGCAGCAACTACAGCATCAACCGCACCAACTTTTAGAGCGTCTTCTGCACGACCTTCTTTGCCTGCTGCAATCCACTCCACAGCGTTATCAACACCAACCACTCGTGGGAAGCGAACGGTACCACCAAAACCTGGATAAATACCTAACTTCACCTCAGGCAAACCAATCTTAGCGCTGTCAGACATTACACGATAATCTGCAGCCAAGCACATCTCAAAGCCACCACCCAGTGCAATCCCGTTGATTGCAGCAACAGTTGGCACATTTAAATCTTCAAAAGCATTAAAGATCTGATTCACTTCCAAGTTGCCTGCAACCAATTCTTCCTCAGGTAACTTAAAGCTTTCGACGAACTCGGTGATATCTGCACCCACGATAAATACATCTTTACCGCTAGTTACAACCACACCCTTGACATCACTATTAGTTTGAATTGCATCGACGGCTGCGCGCAGCTCGGTCAATGTTAGACGATTAAACTTGTTAACGGACTCACCCTTGAGGTCAAAATTTAACTCGACAATACCACTCTCAAGAGCTTTCACCGTGATGGCTTTACCTTCGTAAATCATCAACTAATCTCCATATTATGGAAGCTAGACAGTAACATTTAAGCCACTGTCAGCAATTAAACAATGTGCAGAGCACTTTGCGTAGAACTTACCAGCATACTCTCCGCCTTATACAGGCAAAGCAACATATAACTATGCCAACATGCATTTCATACGCCCGTTTGATTTGGGTAAGCACAGATTCACGGAAACTGTTGCCTTTGTCAATTGCAAGTCTCAAAGATTTCTTTAAATCATACAAAAAAGAAACACAAGCAATTGATTTATCAAGTATTATTTTTTTAATACACCACTGACACTAAAGCCTAAAGCTGATCATTTATTGCATAACGTCTACCAAAACCGCAAAATCACGAGTACGAGTTTGGTATTTCCCTGAATTAAATTTATGCAAATCAGGCGACACGTCAAAACACTGTACCTTCATGGCAAATTGAAAGAACTCGGACAGTCCTCAACACCCTGTACTTACAACCCCTCTTCGCCGGAAACTGAATGATTACGTGCATTCCTATGTAAGTCGGGCTACATTAATAATGCATACACAGAGTAAAACAAAAAGACAGCATCTAAAGTTTCCCCATCTACTTCCAATAAGTAGCGAGAGAATTACTAGCAACGCATGCTGTTTATATTTAAATAAAGCTGTGCTGTAAGGCTATACCCTATATGCACAATAATTTGGAGATTGATATGGCCTATTCTCACTTGCTCATTGCAATCGACCTGACTGAAGATTGCCATCTTGTTTTGGAAAAAGCCCACAAACTACGCACAGCGCTCTCTTGCAAAGCGACTTTAGTACACGTAGTAGAACCATTGACTATGGCCTTTGGTGGCGATGTGCCTATGGACTTATCCCTGCTTCAAGAACAGCAAACCGAACAAGCACAAGAGAAGCTCAACATCCTAGCTGAACAGCACGAGCTCCTTAAAGAAAACAACTGCCATCTGCGTTACGGTCAACCCCGACAAGAAATCCACCTTCTGGCCAAAGAGCAAAACTGTGACTTAATTATTGTTGGCAGTCATGGCCGTCATGGTTTAGCCTTGCTGTTAGGCTCAACAACTAACGACTTACTCTCTGGCGCTCCTTGTGATGTACTGGCCATTGATCTCAAAGATCACGCTAACGAGTGACTGCTCCGCACCCTAAGCGCTGACGCGCCAAAAACGGAGTTCCCCACTTCTTAAGAAATAGCCGGCGACACACCGGACTTACGTAAGCCTTCATAGGCAGAGTTGGACAACCCTTTCTCTTTCCTTCGCCATGCTTTGCCTTGAAGCTTGGTATGCCTTTGCAAAAGCAAGCTTTGGCAGCGTTTATCTAGTCATTACCGGTCTTGGCGCCGATGCTGTGATAGTTGGAATACTTACCTGCCTGCTCGCCAGTAGGGTTAAAGAAGCGTTAGAAGGCATGATCGAAGTTGAAACTCGCCAACAGTAACGCCATCCCCCCTTCCTCAGCCCCATACTTACGCGTTTTTGACCTCTAGCAGTAAGCCATCCTTGTATAGCGATGAGACATGACGCGAAGGCCTGCGTTATACGTAAACAACTTGAAATCCGCCTCGTATCTGCGGGGGGCGACTCTTGAGCATCTTCATTTCACGCTTGAGCAAAACACCACGCCACGGTAATCGTCATATTTCGCCTACAGCACGGGAGTTGCAACTATCGAGCTCCTAAAAGCCGATGTGCAGAGTCAAAACTCCAGATCAAAACTGCTTTGCAGTTTCCTCTTATATCCTCGCCCAAGTGAGCGAGGATATACACAGTTTTTTGCTAAAAGCTATTCTTCCAACTCAGCCCAACGCTCAATGAGTGCATCAAGCTGTTCTTGTACTGTAGTAATTTGCGCCAGGACCACTTCAGTTTTTTCTATTGGCTGCTGATAAAAGTCTGCTTGTGAAACCTGCTCATTTAACGCTTCGAGCTCAGTCTCTAACTTATCAATCTGCTGCGGAATTGCATCCAGCTCACGCTGTAACTTATAACTGAGCTTTTTAGGCTTAGCTATTTCTTCCGAGACTAACTCCTCAGACACAGGCGCTTGCTCTGTTTTAACTTTAGTGTCACCTCCAATTGCTTTTTCAGTTTGATCTTCAGCCCCCAATAAACTGAGGCTACCTCCCTGACGTAACCAATCTTCAAAGCCTCCCACATACTCCCGTATACGACCAGTGCCATCAAAAACTAAAGTGCTTGTCACCACGTTATCTAGAAACGCTCGGTCGTGACTGACAATGAGTACGGTGCCTTTAAACTCCATTAATACTTCTTCTAGCAGTTCAAGGGTTTCAATATCAAGATCGTTGGTTGGCTCATCCAATACAAGCAAATTAGCAGGGCGAGTAAAAAGCTTGGCAAGCAATAATCGAGCACGCTCACCACCAGATAAAGCTTTCACCGGTGTGCGCGCACGCTGTGGACTGAACAAAAAATCACCCAAGTAGCTCAACACATGCTTGCTCTGCCCATTAATCGTAATGGTGTCGCTACCTTCTGCAACGTTATCAATAACAGTTTTCTCAGGCTCTAACTGATGGCGCAACTGGTCAAAGTAAGCCACTTCAAGCTTAGTACCCACGCTAATAGTGCCTTTACTTGGCTGCAGTTCACCAAGCAATAACTTAAGCAAAGTCGTTTTGCCACTACCGTTCGCACCAAGCAAACCAATACGATCACCGCGCTGCAAAACCATTGAAAAATCTTTCACCAACTCGCGCCCACCAGGATGAGAAAAACTGACATCCTCGACCACTATGACTTGCTTGCCAGATTTCTCTGCGGTTCCTAACTGAATCTGTGCACTACCCTGACGCTCTCGACGCTGACGGCGCTCTTGACGCAAGGCTTTCAATGCTCGCACACGCCCCTCGTTACGAGTGCGTCGTGCTTTAATGCCTTGGCGTATCCAAACTTCCTCTTGGGCCAATTTTTTATCAAATAAAGCATTCGCAGTTTCTTCAGCTGCTAACTCCTGCTCTTTATGTGCTAAAAAGCTGGCATAATCACCATCCCAGTCGATTAAGTGTCCCCGATCCAGTTCTAAAATCCGAGTGGCTAAGTTTTGTAAAAAGGCTCGGTCGTGAGTAATGAATAGCACAGCGCCACTATAGTTCTGTAACGCCTCCTCCAACCAAGCAATCGCACCAATATCTAAGTGGTTCGTCGGCTCATCGAGCAACAACAAATCAGGCTCAGCAACCAATGCTTGAGCCAACAAGACTCGACGACGCCATCCTCCGGACAACTCATTCAGTTTTTTTTCTGCCGGCAGCTGCAGACGACTTAAAGTGCTTTCAACCAATTGCTGTAAGCGCCAACCATCCCGCGCCTCAATTTCTTGCTGAACGTGCATCATTTTGGTCAAATCTGCATCATTGGTGATGTTCTGACTTAAATGGTTAAATTCGGCCAGTAAATCACCCACACCAGCTAAACCTTCAGCCACCACATCAAATACGGTACGCTCATCTGCCACAGGTAGTTCCTGGGGCAGCTCACCAATTTTCAACCCTGGCGCACGCCATACTTCACCTGTATCAGGCAACCGTGAACCTTTGACCACATGCATCATGCTTGACTTGCCCGTACCATTGCGGCCAATGATGCACACACGTTCACCTCGGGATATCTGCCACGACACATCCTCCAAAAGAGGCATGGCACCGTAGGCAAGTGATACTTGAGTTAATTTGAGCAAAGCCATTGATAATCTCCTAAATTCTGCGCTGTATTGTACAGGTTCGCAGCCCGATGCGTTGAATATCTACATCAAACCCGTAGTTAGACTCTTTCACCAATGTGCACAAGCAGATAAGCTATGTTGCTTTCGTCATTCAGCTATTGTGTTACTGACGTTTCACTGGGCATTTATTTGTCAGGATTTTTTATGCGCAGTCGTTATTTATTACCTTTATTTTTATTAATTACTGCTTTAAGCAGCATTTCTCTTACCGTGCATGCAGCAAACATTGCACAGCAACGCAGCTTATACCTGCAAGCAAAACAGGCATTGAGCAACAAAGATCCCTCTGTGTATTTTACTCACCGTGCTACCTTACGCGATTACCCTTTAACACCCTACTTAGCGTATGAAGAGTTAACCCAGCGTTTAGCCACTGCAAATAACGAAGAAATAGAAAAATTTCTCTTAGAGCATGGTGATCTACCACAAATCCGTTGGATGAAATTGCGCTGGCTACGCCTACTCAGCCAGCGCCAGCAATGGTCATTATTTCTTAAATATTACGACCCAGAACTCAACTTCACTGAACTTGACTGCTATTTTGCTCAATACCAATTCCACAGCGGGCAAACTCAAGCAGCTTTTGCTAGTACAGAGAAGCTTTGGCTCAGCGCCCGCTCTCAGCCCAACGCCTGTGACTCTGTATTTTCCAGCTGGCGTGATGCCGGTCAACAAACAGAGGACAAAGTATGGCAACGCTTAAAGTTGGCCACTGATGCTGGCAATTTTGGGGTCACCAAGTATTTAGTGACCTTATTGAACACGCAACAAGCACAAGGCCATCGCCTGCTTGATGTTGCTCAAAATCCTGAACAACTCAAAAACACGGGAAACTTTACCCGTAGAGACAAAAAAAGCGCTGAAATCATTGCCTTAGGTTTGCGCAAACTTGCTAGAAAAGACCTCAACGCAAGCCTGCAACTGCTGAACTATTATGGCAAAGAGTTCACTTTTAATACTGAAGACCGCTTAGCATTAGCCCACGATATAGGTTTACGCTTAGCCAAACGCTTTGATCCTCGCGCTTTAGCCGTCATGGAGAAATATGACCCTAAACTTGAAAACAGTAATCTAACTGAGTGGCGTGTGCGCCTTTTATTACGCTTAGGCAGATGGAGTGAAGCATATAATCTAATCCGCAAGTTGCCCGCAGAACTGGCCCACGCTAATCGTTGGCGCTATTGGCAGGCACGCTCTTTACAATTGGCTCAACCTAATAATCAGCAGCCCTTAGTCATGTACCAGCCACTCGCCCGTGAGCGTGATTTTTATGGTTTTCTAGCGGCTGACCACAGTCAACAACCATACTATCTGAATCACCAACCAGTAAAAGTAAGCTCTAGAATCCTGAGTAAGCTGCGCAATACCGCCGCTATAAAACGGGCATTAGAGCTGGATGCTTTAGAAGATGTTACTGAATCACGCCGTGAATGGTATCACCTCAGTGACTCCTTAAGCCGCGAGGAGCTCTTAGCACAAGCCCGCTTAGCTTATGAACTAGGTTGGTATTTCCCTGCTATCCGTACAATGAGCAAAGCACGCTACTGGGATGATTTAGAGATACGTTTTCCTATGGCGCATAAAAATAACTTTTTAACTCAAGCCAAAACACGCAACATTAATACTAGTTGGATGTTTGCCGTCACTCGTCAAGAAAGTGCTTTTATGGTTCAAGCAAAATCCCATGTAGGAGCTATGGGGTTAATGCAATTGATGCCCGCTACCGCTAAAGAAACCGCACAGCGTTATGGTATTCCTCTATCAACACCACGCAGTGCAGTCATTCCAAGTATTAATATTCAGCTCGGCGCTGCTTACTTAAGCCAAGTTCTTAATCAATTTAAAGGCAATCGTATTCTAGCCTCCGCCGCCTATAACGCAGGCCCTGGGCGAGTACGTCAATGGTTACGTGATGCAAAACACTTACCTTATGATGTCTGGGTTGAAACAATCCCTTTTGACGAAACCCGATCTTATGTCCAAAACGTACTCACTTATTCGGTGATCTACGGCGAAAAATTACAACAACCTACACCTTTAGTTGATTGGCACGAACGCTCCTTCTTACAGCAATGAGCACCCACAACCGCCGCAATGGTGACTGGACTGTTTGCCTTACTTGCTCTTGAAACACAGATAACCGGCCTTCCTTGGATTGAAGCTGCTCTGGAAGGCATGGTCGAAGCACCCCGATGCAGCACCATGGGATCAGCTTTCTCCATCCGCCCACACCTGCACGACTTCTTGATGTCGTGCTTAGCGCTCATAAACTAGCTATGACGCTTGTAGCAACGTCATGATGCAAAACCTGCGTTATACGTAAAACGCACCATTCCAAACTTACGGCTCAGAAACTCCGCCTGCTCGCTCGTGAGATAGATACGTCTCTTGATGGCTTTCAGGATCTCAGCGTTCCTTTCTACAATAGCTACAGGCTGAAGACCGCAAGCACAAGACTTTCCGCAGGTTTTTGTTAAGTTTTCTTGCATCTTTACCTGTGCAAAGCTAGGGTGAAGTCATGAATAAAAACAAACAACGTATTTTTGCAGATCTTCTTATTCCTGGTGCCGGTGAACCCACTACTCACATGGCCGTTATTATTGCTGACGGCTGCATTGAATGGGTGGGGCCACAAGCGCAAGCACCGAAAATCGAAGCCGATGACCTACATGTACCGGTTCTAATGCCAGGCATGTGGGACTGTCACACGCACTTTACCGGTATGCAAACCCCTACCCTAGCCGCAGCTATGGATGTCCCTGTACCGGTCGCCGCAGCACGCTCAGTTGCCGATGCCAAGCGAGCAATTAACGCTGGCTTCACCAGCATTCGCGAAGTAGGTGGCTTTGGCGTGCACCTGGCGCGGGTGATCAATGAAGGCAATGCCATAGGCCCCCATGTGTACGCCGCTGGTGATCTGATTTCACCCACCGGTGGACACGCAGACCTACACAGCTATTCACTAGGCTGCGTGGCGGACTTAGCCCAGCGTGATGGCTGGCTGCACACCTGCGATGGGGTCAGCGGTGCGTTACGGGCGGTGCGTTTACAGCTGCGTAAAAACGCTAAGTTGATTAAAATCTGCGCCTCGGGCGGTACTCTCACCGAATACGATGACCCCATGCATCAGCAGTTTAGCGATATCGAGATTCGCACCATGGTCGAGGAAGCCGCACGTGCCGAGCGCATCGTTGCTGCACACTGTCATGGTAAAGCCGGCATCATGGCGGCGCTGCGTAATGGGGTAAAAACCATTGAGCACGGCACATTTTTAGATGAAGAAGCCGCTGATGCCATGTTAGAAGCAGGTGCCATTTTGGTGACCACCCGCTCCGTTAAAATTCGCAATATGGAGTATGCGAAAAAACACGGCCTTCCCGATTATGCGTGGGAAAAACTATTAATGACCGCCGACGCACACCAACAAGCGGTATCACTGGCCATTGAAAAAGGTGTCATTATCGCTGCGGGTACGGACTCACTGACCTCAGGTGACAACACACCTTTACGTTGGGGTGAACATGCGCTTGAGCTCAAACTGTTAGTGGACGATGGCATGACACCTTTACAAGCCATCGAATCAGCCACTGCAACAGCACCTTTAACCTTGGGGCCGCAAGCGCCTAAAGCAGGACAGATAAAAGCCGGCTGGGACGCTGACCTATGTGCAGTGGCAAAAAACCCAATCGCTGATATTTCAGTTTTACTGGACACTACCAACATAACCCATGTGTGGAAAACAGGCACTTTGCTTAAACAGCCTCAGTAAGCCCCCGTTCTTTCTCTAACTATTCTGCAGTCGTGGAGGCAACAATGATTGATACAATTAACCCCGCCACTGGTGAAGTGGTTCGCCAATACGAACTATGCGACGCTGCGCTCTTAGAAGAAAAACTAGACAACGCCGCCCGAGCTTATCAACACTGGCGCTCACTCAGTTTTGCCCAGCGTGGCGAGTATTTGCGCAAGGTTGCCGCTGCTTTACGTGCTGATAGTGAGAAGCACAGCGCTTTAATGACCGAGGAGATGGGCAAACCCATTACTGAGGCACGTGGCGAGGTCGAAAAGTCGGCCAGTGGCTGCGAGCACTATGCTAACCACGCTGAGCAGTATTTAGCCCCACAAGAAATCCCTTCAGATGCAAAACGAAGTTGGGTGCAGTTTCTTCCACTAGGTACGGTGCTGGGCATCCTGCCGTGGAATTCACCCTACTGGCTGGCAACCCGCGTGTTTGCCCCAGCGTTAATGGCCGGCAATACAGTGATTTTAAAACATGACCCCCACGTACCCGGTTGCGCCGCTGCCATCGAGCAAGCCTTCGCCGATGCCGGCGTCCCTCACGGGGTGTTGCAAACATTGATTACTGATCACAACAGCACTGAAGCTATGATTCGTGATCAGCGTATTAGCGCAGTGTCTTTTACCGGCTCGACCGCAGCAGGTAGTAAAGTAGCCGCGATTGCCGCCTCCGAGATCAAGCCAGCTGTATTGGAGCTCGGAGGCTCAGATCCTGCCATTGTTCTAGCTGATGCGGACCTTGATAAGGCTGTCGATGTATTGGCCACCTCGCGCTTTATTTGTGCCGGTCAGTCCTGTATTGCCGCCAAAAGAATGCTGATAGAAGAAAGCGTCTATACGCAATTTGTCGAAAAACTCACGCAACGTTTGGCCAATCTGCGCGTCGGTGATCCCACCCAAAAAGAGACCCACATCGGTCCTATTGCACGAGCAGAATTGCGTGATCACCTACACGACCAGGTCACACGCTCAATGGCTAGTGGTGCGAACTGCGTAATGGGCGGCAAGCTACCAGAAGGCCCTGGTTCGTTTTATCCAGTGACCTTACTAACTGACGTTCCTCTGGATGCAGCAGCCTTTACTGAAGAAACCTTTGGCCCTGTGGCAGCAGTGCGCGCAGTTGCCGATGTTGACGAAGCCTTTGCTATCGCTAATGACACTGCTTATGGCCTAGGCGCCAGCATCTGGACAGAATCCGAGCGCGGCGCACAACTGGCCGCTCGCTTCGAATCAGGTCAAGTGGCGGTGAACGGCATCGTCAAAAGTGATCCACGCTTACCTTCTGGGGGGATCAAACGCTCTGGATATGGCAAAGAACTTGGCCCACACGGCATTCGCGAGTTTGTGAATGCGCAGCAAGTGTGGCAAGGGGAGTGAGTGGCGCTCCCCATTGCCCTTATTAGGCACTACCTAAACCACTGTCATTTCTTTAGGCAGGGTGAAAAAGGATTCGCACCCTTCCTCCGTGACCAATATGGTATCTGAGATACCACAAGTTTTATCACCTTCCACCCCCCACATCCAGGGAATTAAATGAAAGGTCATGCCGGGCCTGAGCACTGTTTCATCGCCTTGTTTAAGGCTCATGATATAGCCCTCATCCCAGCTCGGTGCAAAGGCAATACCAATGGAATACCCTACTCGGGTAATGAGTTTTGCGCCCACGTCATTGTGACAAATAATATCGCGCACACACTTATCTAAATCAGTCACCATCAAGCCAGGTCTAATCAGCTCATGGGCGGCTTCTAGGGCTTCTATCATGGTAGCTTCGGCACTTTGCATGGCAGCGCTTTTTTCATCCAACAATACAGTACGCATCATCGCAGTATGATAACGACGCACACAGCCGGCCATTTCTAAAAACACATGCTCTCCGGGCTGAATCGTGCGCCCTTCCCAAGTGGCGTGGCCAATCATAGTGCGCGGCCCTGAGGTGACATAGGGCAACACAGCTGGATAATCACTGCCAGCACGGAACATGGCTGCACAGGCTGCCGCGGCCACATCATTTTCCGTGGCTCCGGCTTGTACCGCATCAATTCCTGCTTGCATCCCCGCTTCAGTGGCCAGAGCAGCGCTGCGCATCAACTCAATCTCCACCTGAGACTTACAAATACGCCCTTCTTCCACAATGCCGTAACAATCCAGTAAATTCCCTTCCCCAGCTTGCATATGGTAGTGAAAGCGATCTTGTTGATAAGCCGGAAAAAAATAGCTGTTGCGCTCATAGCCGATGCATTTGTTTTCCAGACCTAAATCTTTAATGGTGTAAAACAGCTCTTGGATGGCATCACCGGTGTCTGTGTAACAGCGGGCCTCTTCGACCCAGGTACGGTGCACTATATTCGAGGCTTCCAGTTCGCGGGTAATCGATACCGGCTCCCCGTCTAGGGGCACAACCAGTGCTTGGAAATAAGAATATCCAGTGGTTTGATAGCCGGTTAAGTAAAACAGGTTTTCTGGGTCTGAAATAACCACAGCATCGAGCAAACGTTCCTGCATACGTTCACGCAGTTCCGTCAAGCGACGCTTGTATTCAGCCAGCGGAAAGCAAAGAGCGGGATTATCGCGCATAGCATTACTCCTTTTGTTCGAAGCGAGCTGTGCGCTCGCTCCTAGCTTTGGGGTGTGATCATAGGCTTAAAATGGCTTTCTCTAATCGTGCTAAACCCTCTTCAAGCACGTCATCTTCAATGGTTAGCGGAGGCATCACTTTTACAACTCGACCATTAGGCCCACAGGTCGGGATTATCAAGTTCTGCTCAAATGCACTTGCTACAACAGCAGCCGCCTTCTCGCCGGTTACCATGTCCAAACCATGCATCATGCCACAGCCACGCAGCTCAATATCCACGTTGGCACGCTCGATCATCTCCACCAACCGCTCTTCTGTGATTGCGCCTTTGCGCTTAACCTCGGCTAAAAAATCATCATTTTCGAAATAGTCTAAAGCTGCCGCACCTGCAACGAATGAGAGGTTTTGGCCACGGAAGGTGCCCGTGTGCTCACCCGGCTCCCAAACATCAAGCTCTGGCTTAATCAGCAGCACACCCATTGGCGTGCCATAACCACCGATGCCTTTCGCCATACAGATCAGATCAGGCTCGATGCCTAAATTTTCAAAACTAAAGTAATGACCGGTGCGTCCCACTGAGGCTTGAATATCATCGACAATCAGCAAGCTGCCATGTTCTCTGGCCAGCTGTTGTACCTGTTGTAACCACTCTTTGCTGGCCACATTGATACCGCCTTCAGCTTGGATAGTCTCCAGAATAAAAGCGGCCGGTGGAGTAATACCACTGGAAGTGTCTTGCAGCGCACGGCGAAGCGGCTCAAGGGTATCGACGCCATCGCCTAAATAGCCATCAAAAGGCACGCGAATAACGTTGTTTAATTCCACTCCGGCCGCTTGGTGAAACTTTTGATTACCGGTACAGGCCAGCGCCCCCAAGGTCATACCATGGAAGCCATCGGTAAAAGCCACTACATTACGTCGCCCCGTCACTTTACGCGCCAGCTTAAGCGCCGCTTCAACTACGTTAGTGCCGGTGGGGCCGGTGAATTGCAGCTTATAATCAAGTCCCCTAGGTTTGAGGATGACATTGACAAATCGCTCAATGAACTCTCGTTTTGAGCGACTGTACATATCTAAACTGTGAGTGACACCGCCTGACTCAAGGTAGTCAATCATCGCTTGGCGTATTTTTAGATTGTTATGGCCAAAATTAAGCACCCCAGCGCCACTAAAGAAATCGATGTATTCGTTACCATCCACGTCCCACTGTTTGGCATTAAGTGCTTTATCAAACACCACCGGCCAAGTCCGGCAATAACCGCGCACATTGGATTCATAGCGTTCAAAAACATTCATAGCAGCCTCCTTAAGGCGAGGTGAAGTAGTCCGTAAAGCCTGTTCAGTTCGATACTGAATACGCTTACCCTGAGCCTGAACCTCATCCCCCTAAATTGCAAACCGCTAGCGACCTAAGTCGTACTGTTTCGTATTCAATTGGTGCTCCTAGTAACCCATTCATGCTCAGACATAACTATGAAACTAGAAAATATTTGCATGCTTTCCTTGCCATAAATACCTATGTTTGACATGGTTAAGTCCACTTTTAAACTATACGAACCTCCAAGGTACTACCTTACTAAACAGACTATTGTCTGTTTAAACTGCATTCAAATACCCAAAAAGGAGACATTCAAAACATCAAGAACTACAGAAGTAACCGATACGCTCCATACAGTAAAAATAAAAATTTCACACCCTGAAGGAGAAATTATGAGCATCTATAAAAAACTGTGTGCTGCTGCAGTTTTTAGTTTTGCGGCGGTAACAAGTATTGCAAGCGCAGAAACTTGGCGTTTTGGACTCGAAGAAATCGAGGGCAGTGTCCAAGCAAAATATGCAGAAGCATTCAAGGATCTCATCGAAGAGAAAAGTAACGGTGACATCACTGTACAACTGCTGCCCTATGGTAAATGGGGTTCTAGCTATTCAGAGCTTTACGACGCCATCCAAGGTGGTGCTATCCAGATTGGCTTTGGCTCTGGTGCACTAGGCGGAACTGTTCCAGAGAGCCAGTTACTCAGCCTAAACTTCGTGATGCCCAACGACCAGTTAGAAACCGTTAAAGTTCTCAACTCTCCAGAATTTATTGACAGCGAACCTTGGCAACAATCATTCCGCCAACGGGGGCTGGTGCCTTTAGCTGAACTCGCAGAGGGTTATCAAGTATGGACCTCGAATAAAGCCATCGAGACGCCTGCTGATATGAACAACTTAGCAATCCGAGTAATGGACAATAGCTTATTACGCTCAACTTACAACGCTTACGGTGCTTCCCCAATCACCATTGCTTATGGCGAGCTATACAGTGCACTGCAGCAAGGGCAAGCACAAGGTAATATTCAGCCCGTATTTGCCCATGAAGAAATGGGCTTCTATGAAGTACAAAAACACATGATCTTCGCAGGCCAAGCCCAGTTTGTCGCCACATTGATGGGTAACCTTGACTGGTATGATGGGCTTACAGACCAACAACGTGCCATGCTCAAAGATGTTACTAACCAACTAGTGCAAACTGGTCACGATATCCAAAGCACATTTAACGATGAGCGTTTAGATATCATCAAGTCAAAGAGCGATATTAATATTATCGAGCTCAATACTGAACAACAGGATGCATTCCGTAAACTGGCTGAGCCTGTACGTCAAGTCTTTATTGATGACGTCGGTGAGCGTGGAAAACAGTTGTTGGATATCTTATTAGGCGAGTACGCTGAATCCGACTCCTGATAAACCAACTTTGTAGGCAACACATGCCTATAACTCAAGCCGGTGGCGCTGATTCTTTCCTAGCATCACCGGCTTTTCTATTTCGCCCACTAACTGCCCAACGACGGGAGAAACAGTGAAATCTGTGGAAATAAAATCAGAATAACCGTCGCAACTAGCAAGATAAAAACAAAAGGCGGAGTACCGCGAATAACATCCATATAAGGTCGGCGAAATACAGCTATAGCTGTGAAAATATCGCAACCAAAAGGCGGTGTTGCTGAACCTATCGCAGCCTGTAGAGTGACAATAACACCCACATGCACAGGGTCCAGACCAGTCGACTCGATCAAAGGTTTGAAAATGGGTACCAAAATAAGGATGACCACAATCGGATCGACAAACATACAGCCAACGAAAAAAGCCACGGCAATCAGTAATAATGCAAGTGTTTGGCTATCACCAACCCGCTCAATGGTCGGACCGAGCAATTGCTCTGGAATACCTGCAGTGCCTAACGCTTGAGAAAATGCTGCACCAATGGCCACCAGAATAAATACCACGGCAGTTATCATACCTGTCGATAACGCCAGCCCCCCGAGGTCACGAATAGCAACCTTTCTAAAGATCACCACTTCCAACAGGAGCGCATAAGCCACAGCAACAGCTGAGGCTTCCACAGCACTGAAATAACCACCATATATCCCGCCAACTACAATAATCGGGAAGCCCAATGGCAAAATAGCCTTGCGTAATGCCTTGAAGCGTTCCGACCACGATGCTTTTGAATCCGTGGGCATGCCTTTGATACGCGCCCAAAAATAACAATAGGCTGAAAACATCAGCATGATCATCAACCCAGGCAAAACTCCCGCCAAAAACAGATCACCGATCGAGGTCTTCATAACCACACCGTAGATAATGAAACCTATGCTTGGGGGGATCAGTAAGGCAATATCACTGGCATTGATGATTAACGCCAACGCAAAAGAGTCTGGATAACCTTTGGCCAATAAACGTGGCCGCATTGGTCCCCCCATAGCGACCACAGTCGCTTGAGTTGAACCAGAAACTGCACCGAATAAGGCGCAAGAAATCGCTGTGGTGATTGGCAGCCCACCACGCAGATGGCGAACAAAAGAGTCAACCAAATCGAGCAGTCGATTCGACGTGTGGCCCTTGGTCAGTATATCAGCGGCAAAAATAAACATCGGCACGGCAGCCAGTACCCAGCTACTCACACCATTTGCCATCCAGCTTACGGCTTGATCCGGACCAAAAAAGGTCATATCCGTAAACATCATAAAAAGTGTACCCACAGCCAAAGGCACCATCATCGGAAAGCCAAGCAAAAGCAGTACGATCATGGTTACGAGCAGTAGAGTCAGCATTGTTCGCTCCGGTTCAGTCTGTTGTATGTTTTTTGTTATGGACCGAGTTGCCTTTTAGGCAGATATGATTATCGCTACTCTCGAGCGGCACCTCTGAGTATTCTTCTTTTTCACGGAAAGTACGGTAAATGTCTTTACTGATGAGGTTACGTATAGCCGTCAAGCTGTACTGAATACCAGCTAAAGTAAAGCCGGCAGGCAATGCTAGATTGATAACCCACATAGGGATATGCAGCGCAGAACTGGTGCGTCCGCGTACGTATAAGGCAAGATCATATTGCGCTGACTTGTAAGCCAAATAAAACATTAAAGCGGCAGAGCCCACGCTGATGACTATCAGCAATGCTTTACGCACCCGGCCTTTGAGAAGATCATACACCGCTGACATACGAATATGCCGTGCATGACGAGCAGCGTAGCCCAGACCGACGAAGGTTATAATCACTATTAGCATTTCTGTGACTTCGTAGGTACCGGGAATCCCACGGTTGAAAAGTAGATTACCTACCACGTGTGCGCTCATAAGAATTGCCATCAGAAGTACGCTGCTGGCAATAATCGTTCGTTCAACCCAACCAAGCCCTCGGTCGATTGAGTTAAGAACCCTAAGAAAGGCATTATGCTTAAACCTTTCTTTATTTCCGTCTGTTTTAACCGAATCGTCCATATTCTCCCTCGTTTATTCAGACGGCCTTAACACTGTTAATGCTAACTGCACCGCTTCAGTGTCGCACTCGAATTAGTCTCAAAAACTATCGAGCCAGACCTAGATTTACTAAGAAGGGTACAAGCAACAGAAAGCAATCTCCACCCTCAACGCAAATCCCTATCATTTTAAAGTATTGGAAGCCCCCCTACGTCAATCACTTAATTACGTTTTTCATACCCACCAATTCAAGGTTTACTGCACCTAACCCAGACTAAACACCTCACATACACCCTCACTCGCTGCACTATACAAAGGTGAACATGCCACATTATCGCATAATGTAATCAAAGCCTTACTCTTTATTACTATGCCATTCAGCGGAGCCTAAAAAACTTCTGAACATGAACAAAGGCGACCTAAAGATTCTCATAACGATTCATATCCAATATCCCAGCCTCTAAGGGGGCTCGCTCACGAATATGCTCACTCAAATCATGAAAATACACCCAAAACTGTGGGTGTGTGCGCCGCACTCCCCACTGCTCTACAGCTTGACGCAGCCCTGCTTCATCTTTGACCTGCTCCAAAGCTGTAACAAAGGTAGGCACCTCTTTGGCTCGCATGTTGAAAATAAAATTAGGATAACTACTTAATACTTCTGGATAAATCATCAAGGTATCTAATCCCGGTTGGTAACGCAGCGACTCCCCCATCATAAAAGCAACGTTAGAATGAGCTCGATGGCGTAAAATACTATAAATCTCACGTGTTCCATCACTTAACTCAACACGCACCATGCTCGCTTCAGGCATATGATGAACCACTTTTAAGCCAGCAGCAGGACGTGCACTTAAACGTGACAAGCTTTGTTCCACAGCAGCGGCCTCAACTGTTAAACCTTCTCGATGACAGTGCGCTCCTTGGCAACGGTTAATCGGATCTGGACGCGCATTGATCTTAGAAAATCGGTGCAATAATGCTTCACCAAAGCTTTTAACACTCTTGTCGTTACCGATACCCAGTGCACTTTGAGTACGGGTATCAATATCCGTGTAATCCAGCCACAACTTAATTTTTCCACTTTTCTGGTACCAATCAGACAAAATATCTTGACGCTCTTCACGTGGCATTAAACGCAAAAAATTCACCTCTGAACCATTTCGAATAAGGTCAAAATATAAACGCGTTTGTGCTTGGTGCGCGACATTGCCAAACACATCGAAATTAACAACGAGTTGATAATAAGTGCGCTCTAGCAATGGGTAATCCATTAACCACATAGTCTGAGGTATTTGGCCAAGTAACCCCTTACGTACCGAGGCACTGTCATGTTGACGAAAAATACTTAATAATGCCTGATCATTGCCAGTCCAAATATGCGACCAGTCCGGAGGTTGCGTATTCTGATAACGATTACGACGTAAATCCTCATAGGCGTTACGCTTCTTTTTATAAATACTCCAAAAACTCAATACACTGCTAAGCTCATCAAACTGCCCCGGCACGGCTAAAAACGGTGTTACTTGTTCCCGATAATCAGCATCCGTCACATACAAATCCTGTTCCGGCGCTTGGAAGAATGTCCAAAAATTATCTCGAATCACGTCTGTAGCAACTTGCCCACGACATACAGGACCACGAATAAAAGTGCGCACGAAGTATTCAGCATCATCCAACATAAATTGATAGCGCGCTTTTGCCGGTATAGCTGAAAACGTTACAAAGGGGTTGCTACGGGAATACACCCCATAACCTGGCTGTTGATCAAGCTGCCAATCTTCTGAAAAAAATAGCGATGCCACATGGGCCAATTTCTCAGGGCTCATGACATATGTAATATGAGTTTTATGCACAATAGCATCAGCAATTGGGACAAAGCGGTAATATACTCGAACGCCAGGAGCATCATTCGGACGCCGACTAGCAATTTCATCCACCGCTATACCGCTAGGGGTACGTGAACGGACTAAACGAAAAAAATGCTTTTGATCACCGCCTTGAAAGTGAATATGCGCGATAAATAAATGCTCGTACAGCCAGCGACTGACTAAGGCTTCACGCTCACCTTCTTGATTTAAAAAAGCTTCCCACTGGCTGATCTGCTCTTTCTCAATATCATTTGCTCGCCATGGCTGCCAATCTATTTGTGCGCCATTGTATAGCCACTGCTGTACGGTATGATACTCATCGTCCGTCAAGCCAGTTACTCCATATGGCATACCCGCATGCGGATGCTTATGAGCAAACTCTGCAAACTCACCGGGTTTAGGGCACTGATCTTGACGTTTAATACCAGTGGCTACTGCATCAGGCAACCGGCTATTAGGTACAAAAGGCCGCTGATGCCCCAACTCAAGCATAGTGGCTATTAACGAAGCCTGTGGCTGTCCTGCATTTAACACATCAAAAAAACCTTTATTACGCCACCCCTCTGGAGTCTGAGCATCAATAAATAAACGTGTTGCTGGTTGCGCTGTGGTACGCCCTCCATTATATGTTGGGTCTTTACTTGCACCGCGTTCCAACCCTTCCCCACTACCCAAGTTTAACTGGCATGGAGCGTCGTAGCATGCATGGCAAGCCACACACTTATGCGTAAAAATAGGTTGAATACTCTGACTATATGAGGCATATCCTAGGTTCACCCATTGGCTCAAAACCAATCCTAAAACCCCCAAATACCATTTTTTCATAACGCCTCAATTTTAAGAAAATTTAAAGGGGTCCCCCCCCCACCAACCCAACAAATATAAGCTTAATAAACTAGCATCTAACTCAATCTACAAATGTTTTGTTATCATCGTTTTTTTACGATAGCACTGTATTGATTAGGTAGAGATCCGCATGGCCAACCATTTAGCACGTCAACAAGCCCTTCAAGAAGCATTACAGCAGCGTATTCTGGTACTCGATGGTGGTATGGGTACAATGATTCAAAGTCATAAACTGACTGAAGGAGACTTTCGTGGAGAGCGCTTTGCTGACTGGCCACAGGACCTTCAAGGGAATAATGACTTACTGATCCTGACCCAGCCACAGCTTATTCAAGACATCGAACGTACTTATCTTGACGCTGGCGCCGATATTATAGAGACCAACACTTTTAACTCAACACAAGTTTCACAGGCTGATTACGGCCTAGAATCGATTGCTTACGAATTAAATTTTGAGGGCGCACGTATCGCCCGCGCAGTAGCCGATGAAAAAACTTTAGAAACGCCGGACAAACCTCGCTTTGTTGCGGGTGTAATAGGTCCAACAAGCCGTACTTGTTCTTTATCACCCGATGTCAATAATCCCGGTTATCGTAACGTGACTTTTGATATTTTGGTCGATAATTACAGCGAAGCTGCCCGCGGCCTCATAAAGGGGGGGGCCGATCTAATTATGATCGAAACCATTTTCGATACGCTGAATGCCAAGGCGGCTATTTTTGCGATTGAAGGTGTTTTTGAAGAGCTCGGTATCACTTTACCAATCATGATTTCCGGTACTATTACTGATGCTTCAGGTCGCACCCTGTCAGGACAAACAACAGAAGCATTCTGGAACTCAATTCGCCATTGCAATCCCTTATCCGTGGGACTCAACTGTGCATTAGGTGCCAAAGAGTTACGTCCTTACTTACAAGAGCTTTCAGAAAAAGCTGATACTTTTGTTTCTGTGCACCCTAATGCCGGCTTGCCTAATGCTTTCGCCGAATATGACGAAACCCCCGAAGAAACAGCAGCGATGATTGAAGATTTTGCTGCCTCTGGATTTCTTAATATTGTCGGGGGCTGCTGTGGTACAACCCCTAAGCATATTCAGGCCATTGCCGAAAAAGTAGCGAAATATCCACCCCGTGTGGTTCCTGAAATCCCTAAGGCCTGCCGCTTATCAGGCTTAGAGCCTTTTACCATTGACCGCAACTCGCTGTTTGTCAACATTGGTGAGCGTACTAACATTACCGGCTCAGCTCGCTTTGCTCGTTTAATTCGTGAAGAAAACTTCACTGAAGCCCTTGAAGTTGCATTGCAACAGGTTGAATCAGGCGCACAAGTGATTGACATCAACATGGACGAAGGTATGCTCGACTCTAAAGCAGCCATGGTCACTTTCCTTAATTTAATCGCCGGTGAGCCGGATATTTCTCGTGTACCCATTATGATTGATTCATCTAAATGGGACATTATTGAAGCCGGTCTGAAGTGCATTCAAGGTAAAGGCATCGTCAACTCCATTTCAATGAAAGAAGGCGTTGATGAATTCATTAAACACGCCAAGCTTTGCCGTCGTTACGGCGCTGCCGTGGTAGTAATGGCATTTGACGAGCAAGGGCAAGCCGATACCGCAGCACGTAAACAAGAAATCTGTGCCCGTTCCTACGACATTTTAGTCAACCAAGTAGGCTTTCCACCAGAAGACATTATTTTTGACCCTAACGTATTTGCGGTTGCTACGGGAATTGAAGAACACAATAACTACGCTGTTGATTTTATTGAGGCCTGCGCTTGGATTCGCGATCATCTACCCTATGCCTTAACCTCCGGCGGTATATCTAACGTCTCCTTCTCTTTCCGTGGTAACAACCCAGTTCGTGAAGCCATTCACTCCGTTTTCCTCTATCACGCCATTCAAAATGGTTTAAACATGGGGATTGTAAATGCTGGTCAATTAGAAATTTACGATCAAATCCCAGCAGATTTACGTGAAAAAGTTGAAGATGTGATCCTAAACCGCACTCCAGGTGCTACCGAGGCACTGCTTAATATTGCAGAAGATTATCGCGGTGATGGCTCAACTAAAGAAGTAGAATCTGAAGAGTGGCGCAGTTTACCAGTCAATCAGCGCCTAGAACACGCACTGGTGAAAGGTATAACACAATGGATTATCGAGGACACTGAAGAGGCCCGCTTACAATACGAACGCCCTATTGAAGTCATTGAAGGCCCTCTGATGTCTGGTATGAACATCGTAGGCGACCTCTTTGGCAGCGGTAAAATGTTCTTACCACAAGTGGTTAAGTCTGCTCGCGTGATGAAGCAAGCCGTTGGTCACTTAGTTCCTTTTATTGAAGCAGCTAAGGGTGATCAACCAGAGGCTAAAGGTAAAGTGCTCATGGCCACCGTAAAAGGTGATGTGCATGATATCGGTAAAAACATCGTTGCTGTGGTGCTAGGCTGTAATGGTTATGACATCGTCGATCTAGGTGTCATGGTACCAGCTGATAAAATTCTAAAAACCGCCATCGAAGAAAAATGCGACATCATTGGTTTATCAGGTTTGATCACACCATCATTAGATGAAATGGTTAACGTTGCCAAAGAAATGCAGCGTCAAAATTTCCACCTACCATTATTAATTGGCGGTGCAACCACATCTAAAGCACATACTGCAGTCAAAATTGATCCAAACTATAGCAATGACGCCGTTGTGTATGTCACGGACGCCTCTCGAGCAGTCGGGGTGGTAACTACATTACTGTCAAAAGAGTTAAAACCGGAATACACTCGAAAAATTCGTGAAGAATATGCACAGGTACGTGAACGTGTTGCAGCCCGAACCGTTCGAACCAAATACCTCAGTTACGAGCAAGCTCTGGCCAATAAGCCTGATTACGATTGGACGAATTACCAGGCACCTCAACCTAAGGTTACAGGGGTTCAACGCATCTTTAATATTGACCTGACTGAACTGAGCGAGTACATCGACTGGACACCATTCTTTATCTCTTGGAACCTTGTGGGCAAATACCCACGTATTTTACAAGATGAAGTGGTCGGAGAAGCAGCCCAAACCCTATTTGATGAGGCGCAAACACTACTAAAGAAAATCATTGATGAACAACTGATTGAAGCTCGTGGAACTTTTGCATTCTGGCCAGCTAACCAAATCAATGATGACGACCTTGAGCTCTATGATGAGACTGGTCAACCAATTGCTCAACTGCACCATCTACGTCAACAACTAGAAACCAATAACAACAAACCAAACATGTCCTTAGCCGACTTTGTTGCACCGAAAGAAAGTGGTATCACCGATTACATCGGCGGCTTTATTGTCACTGCCGGTATTGGTGTTGATGAGCTAGCAAAGTCTTACCAAGAAAAAGGTGATGACTACAATGCAATTATGGTTCAAGCCCTAGCTGACCGCTTAGCTGAAGCTTGCGCTGAATGGTTACATCAACAAGTACGCACCAAGTACTGGGGCTATGTTGACTCTGAAGATTTCACCAATGAAGACTTAATTCGTGAGAAATACAAAGGAATTCGTCCCGCCCCTGGCTACCCAGCGTGTCCTGATCACACTGAAAAAGACACTTTATTCAAACTCTTGGATCCAAACCAAGACTTTGGTGTAACAATGACTGAGCACTATGCCATGTACCCAACTGCGGCGGTCAGTGGATGGTACTTCGCCAACCCAAATGCACACTACTTTGCAGTGGGTAAAATTGAAAAAGACCAACTCGAAAACTACGCTGAACGTAAAGGTCAAAGCAAAGAAGAAGCAGAACGGTGGCTAGCACCTAACCTAGCTTACGATACTTAATGGGTACCTTGCTCTCTTCTGCAAAGTATGTGCAGCAATAAACCTGCTTTAACCCACTCCCCGTACTTAGTACGGGGAGTCTTAAGTAGATCACTCCTCTTTGATTAGCCCTACGAATGCTCCCGCCTTAAGCATTAGCGCACCACGAGCGAGATTTTCTATTCCTTTAGCCCTCCAATCGGTGACATACTGAACTTATGCAAGTATCCATAGGCAGAGACGGACAGCCTTTCCATTTTCAATTTCACTATGCTTTGATACTGGTGTTCAGTACCGCGTTGCTGTCCCAGTCGTGCTACGTATGCGAAGACTAGCATCATACCTAAAACACACCGCTCCGAAGAATGATCGATGGAGCCGTCGATCAGGCCATCATAGCGTCATTCGACTGATCCCCCATCTTGTGCTCCGCACGAAATATCTGATGCCACATGATCGGTAAGCTCTCTGGTGCGTTTGAGTCGGCGTGTGAAAATTGGACTGCCGATCGATGGCATTCATCTGCTCGTAAAACACCCACCGCAACTGTCGATTCGTGTGTTGGTCAACAACTTGAATTCCACCTCATCTCAACGGATGCGATTCTTAATACCCACACTCCACGCTAGCGAAAAAGTACCGCACTTTAGTTGGGGTCGTATTTCTCCTGTAGTGTAGGAGGTGCAATTATCGATTATTCCCTTAAAACCTCTGTGTAGGGTCAGAAAACTTAAAACTAAAATTGCTTCTCAGTGCTCGCTTTTATCCCCGCTCGATCGATCTAGGGTTTACACGGATTTTTGCTAAGTCACGGCAACCTTGCAATACCACCACTACAACGACCGCAAATCCATACTACAGCCCGACACAGTTTTCGCTTGATTTCATCAATTAACCTAAAAGTTAAGCTTTAATACAAACTCTTATACCTTAATCGAATCAACATATAAAAAATAATTACTTTATAGAATAAGAACAAGTTGTTACTGTGGCCATTATTCTGCACATTTTGCCAATCGTTTATAGCGACTTGCTACAGGGATACCCATGTATATTTACGACAACTACGATCAACAAATTGTTGAAGATCGAGTAAAACAGTTTCGCGACCAAACCCGCCGTTATTTTGCTGGTGAACTCTCTGAAGATGAGTTTCTACCACTTCGCTTACAAAACGGTTTATATGTTCAACGCCAAGCCCCCATGCTTCGTATTGCTGTACCTTACGGTTTAATGTCGAGCAAACAAATTCGCATGCTGGCGCATATTACTCGTAAATATGACAAAAGCTATGCACACATTACCACCCGTACCAATGTTCAATTAAACTGGCCCGCTTTAGAAGATGTGCCAGATATCCTTGCGGATTTAGCCAGTGTACAAATGCACGCTATCCAAACTAGTGGCAACTGTATTCGCAATACCACTACTGACCAGTTTGCCGGCGTAGCCCGTGACGAACTTGTAGACCCTCGCCCTTGGTGTGAATTGATTCGCCAGTGGTCAACCTTTCACCCTGAATTTGCGCGTTTACCACGTAAATTTAAAATCGCTGTAAATGGCTGCACTAATGACCGCGCTGCAACCGAAGTGCATGACATCGGACTTGAAGCGGTACATAATGATGCAGGTGAATTAGGGTTTCGCGTGCTAGTTGGCGGCGGATTAGGACGCACACCCATTGTAGGTAGTTGCATCAATGAATTTCTTCCTTGGCCACATTTACTGAGCTATTTAGAAGCCATTTTACGTGTCTATAACCGTTTTGGCCGTCGCGATAATAAATTTAAAGCACGTATTAAAATTCTCGTGAAAGCACTATCACCTGAAGTCTTTGCTGAACGTGTTAATGAGGAATGGTTACATATAAAAGATGGCCCTATCACTCTCACTCAAGAGGAAGTAGATCGCATCTCTCAACACTTCACAGATCCTGACTACCTCATCCTTGAAGATCAAGATGAAGCATTAGCAAAGCTTGACGAGCAACACCCAGGATTTGCTCGTTGGCGTAGCCGCAACGTAACTGCTCATAAAAAACCGGGTTATGCTGCAGTTACTTTATCTCTGAAAAAAACTGGAATTGCCCCAGGTGATGTTACTGACAAACAGCTGGATGCTATTGCTGACTTAGCTGACACCTATAGTTTCTCAGAAGCTCGTAACACCCACGAACAAAATATAGTTTTAGCTGATGTAGAACAAAGTAAACTCTTTGAACTCTGGCAACAGCTGCGTGAGCATGGCTTTGCTACACCTAATATTGGTTTGCTAACAGATATTATTTGCTGTCCTGGTGGTGACTTCTGCAACTTAGCTAACGCAAAATCCATACCTATCGCTGAAGCCATTCAAAATCGCTTTGATAGCCTCGACTATATCTTTGACATCGGTGATCTAGATCTAAATATTTCTGGTTGCATGAACGCCTGTGGTCACCACCACGTTGGTAATATAGGTATTCTAGGTGTTGATAAAAAAGGCGCTGAGTTTTATCAAGTTTCCTTAGGCGGAAACAGTGGTCGTGCCGCAACGCTAGGGAAAATTCTTGGTCCTGCTTTTGCTCAAGATGACATTCCAGACGTTATCAGCAAACTGATCGATGTATATATCGAACACCGCACCCCAGAAGAACACTTTATTGATACCTTTCAACGCATAGGCATTAAGACATTTAAGGAGCGCGTTTATGCCTCTAATAATTAAGAACGATCAAGTGATTGAAGATCAGTGGACGCTACTTAGCGCTGATGCGCAGTTGGAAGATGTTCTACAAACACAGCAAGCCATTGTGCCATTAACGCTTTGGCAGCAACATAAAAATCAACTGAAACCAATCAAACCTTTAGGTGTTTGGCTCGACGCACACGAAGTCATTGAAGATCTTGCTGATGATCTAACTTTTTTTGACGTCATTGCACTTAACTTCCCTGCCTTCACTGACGGACGCCACTTCAGTAGCGCTCGCCTCTTGCGTGAACGTTATGCCTATACAGGTGAAGTACGTGCGATCGGTGATGTGCTCCGCGATCAGTTGTACTTTATGCAGCGCTGCGGTTTTGATGCTTATGTTATCCGCTCTGATCGTTGTCCACACGATGCTTTAAAAAGCTTAACCGAACTATCGGTCAGCTACCAAGCAGCTTACGATCAAAACCTACCGTTGTACCGCCGCCGCTCGGCTTAACCCTAACCCGCTCAGGCTAATCTCACTTAAATTAGACCTGAGCGGGCTTTCCTCTTCATTCTCGCTTTCTGCTTTCTGCTTTCTGCTTTCTGCTTTCTGCTTTCTGCTTTCTGCTTTCTGCTTTCTGCTTTCTGCTTTCTGCTTTCTGCTTTCTGCTTTCTGCTTTCTGCTAACAATATTGGATTCAGTACTCTTCGAAAGGCTAACATGAGTTTTATACATTCAACGTTGATCTCACTCACATGCTCAGCATCTTGAAAGTTAATACTTTCTATAAGGCATCCAAAAGCTCCTGCTTTTATATCAAGAAGCAGTTGTTTTTTTGAACTTACCATCGAGATATAGAGTAACTCCACCATTATAATCACAAGCGGGTTAAGCTAGAAAACAAAAAGGCCTGAGCCCGATATAATATCGAACTCAGGCCTTACCTGCTTGATCACTGACCTTTCCAGTCAAATGGGGGGGGTCAGCTCATATCGCTGGTTTTCAGTTCAGTTTAATTACTGAACTTGTGCTTCAACTGCTGCTTCTACACGGCGGTTAATAGCGCGACCTTCACGAGTTGCGTTATCAGCAACTGGACGCTCTTCACCGTAACCAACAGCGTTTACACGCTCAGCTTCAACACCATACTGGTTAACCAGCACTTCACGTACCGCACCAGCACGACGCTCAGATAGCTTCTGGTTGTAAGCTGCGTTACCTGTTGAGTCAGTGTGACCTTCAACAGTTGTTGCAGTTTGTGGGAACTGCTTCATGAACTCAGCTAGGTTAGCAATATCATTGTAGCTGTCTTGTTTAACTTGCGCTTTGTCAAAGTCAAATTTAACGTCTAGCTCAACACGTACAGTTTCTGGCTCTACTGGCTCTGGCTCGTAAACTACTGGTGCTGGCTCAACAACTGGAGCTGGCTTGCTGTAGTTACCACCAAAGTTTAGACCAAGACCAACACCGGTCATCCACTCTGACTGATGGTTGTCAAAACCGTGAACACCGTCAACGCTTGCTTTAGCAAAGAAGTTTTCAGTGATGTAGTACTTCAGACCTGCACCAATGTTTGCAAAGGTAGTATGATCACGACCAGTGCGTGGTGACAAGTTACTGATGCTCTGATGTCCCATACCAGCAGATAGGTAAGGACGTAGACCTTTACCTGGTGTACCGAAATGGTACACCGCATCAAGGGAGCTCAAGCTACCTTTAACGTTTTTATTAGTACCTTCGTTAGAACGGATATCATGGTACTCACCGTACGATAAGTTTAATGAAACATCGTCAGTTAAGAAGTAACCAATAGAACCACCGAACAGATTGCCGTCTTCCATGTTACGAACGCTGTCTGTGAAGTAACGCTTGGCGAACACTTCTGTCTCAACTGCACCTTGGCCTTGAGCGAACACGCCGAAGGAAGATGCAGCTAGCAGGGAACCAATGGCTAAACCCAAGGTGCTTTTTAGTTTCATATTATATATTCCTCATCATTTTTTTAGTTAGAACAACATACCTAGAAAATACTTGGCATGCTTAAAAACTTTTCACTCTTCTATTATATGCGAAAAGCTATCACGTAGTCGATCTATTGCGCGTTTATATCGCATTTTTGTTGCACTTAACCCGAGGTGCATAATACTAGCGATCTCTTGAAATTCAAGTTCTGCAACAAATCGTAAAATAATTATTTCCTTATCAATGGTGTTAACATCAACCAACCAACGGTCTAAATTATTCTCTTTGGTATCAATTTGCTCCAGCTCAACCTCTTCATCCAAAGGGTTTAAGCTTAAAGCATCAAACAAACGCCGCTTACGCCGATCTTTACGATACTGAGTAGTACATTCATTATAAGTGATGCTATACAGCCATGTCTTAAATTTTGACTTACCTTCAAACTTTTTCAAGCCATAAAGTACTTTAAGCATAATTTCTTGGCAGACATCATCAGCATCACGGTCATTACCTAAGTAACGTGCACAAACATTATACAAAGTGCGCTGATATCGTCGCATCAGCTCCTCATAAGCACGCGTCACATGGAATAATTCATTTTTCGCATGCTCCACCAACTCCTCATCACTGAGTTCTTCGGGCACATAGCGCTGACGAGATTTTTTTAGATCAGTCAAAACAAGTCAAACCGTTATTAGAGTAAATACTACATACAACGATAAAAAACATCGTCAATTAAACCTTACTACCAACTAACGGCTGGTGACTTGCTGCTCAAGCAGCACTCGGTTGCTTATATAAAACCACTCACCACTCTCATTGACCAAAATAGTTTTTACTGTACCTATTTCTTCGATCCGTCCTTCAACCTCAGCAACTTTAATCTGCTGCCCCAATTCATAAAGTTCGCGCACATAAATACCGGCAATAATTTGGCTAACAATCCCTCTACTAGCCAACCCTAAAGCTAATGCGCAAGCCAAACCAATACTCAATAAAACAATCGCAATAACATAGTTGAGCAATTCAGCTTTAATCTCTAGCTGCCCAATAGCAACAGACACGCTGATAATAATTACCATGCTCTGCACAATGCGACCTAAGCCTGCAGCATATTCTAAACGCACCCCTTCAGCAGCACCTTTAACCATGCTGTTAAGCAGTTGTGCCAACAAAATACCTGCGACCAAGACCAATGCGGCAGCAAACATTTTCGGCACATACAGCGCTAACACATCAAGCGTTGCAGAGACACGCTCCAGACCTAAAGACTCAGCTGCTGAAATCAAGAAAATCAGTAAGACAAACCAATAAACAATCTTACCGATCAAAGTCGAAACCGATGCCTTGATACCTATCCGCCCGAGTAACTTAGTCAAACCGGTACCACTCATTAGGCGATCCAAGCCTACCTTGGCCAATAACTTCGACAGTAACGCATCTAATAATTTAGCAACCAAAAAACCTAGCAATACTAAGATAAGCGCGCCAAATAAATTAGGAATGAAGCTGGCAATTTTGTTCCACAGCCCACTCATAGCACTGACTATATTTTTTGTCCAAGAATCAAGTTGCATTACTTATCAACCTTATGTAAAGGGTTATATTTTTCAGAAAGATTTGATACAGGTTTGATGTGTTCTGAGCCATTGCTTAAACCAATCAAAACAGATTCAAGCGCACGCCCAAATAACGTAAATATTGCACCAACACCCAACTGCCGGTTCGCTTTTTTTAAGACTTTGTCTAAGGACGCATCATCACCCAGTTGCTCTTCAGGTGCTTTGAGCATGTCACGTAACGACTGCTCAAAAGAATCTTGTGTCATATCAATGCTATACCTATATTAAAGCTCTGCGGAGCTAGAAAGATCTATTATACCCACCGTAGCCAACGGAAAAACAACCATTGCATCAGCGCTAACATAACCAGTAAAAAGCACGCAATCAAAAAACCATAAGGATTTTCGGCCCCAGGAATACCCCCAACATTAATACCCAACAACCCTGTAACAAAAGTTAGCGGTAAGAAAAACCCCGTAATAACAGTCAACAGATACATTGTATGACTGATCCGCTCATTGCGCCGTCGCTGTTCAGTTTCTAGCACGACACCGATACGTTCACGGGTCAATTCTAACTCTTCTAAATGAAGCATTAAGCGGTTATTAAGTTCGTTCCAATATATGGCATCATCTGACATAAACCATGATTCTTGGCTCTGCATTAGCATTACAAAAACATCTCGCTGTGGTGCTAAAAAGCGTCTTAAATTAGCTGCACTGCGGCGTGCCTGTAGCAATGGAAGCACTTCAGGAGTATAGCGCTCATCTTCATCTGTTTTAGCTTCTTCAGCATCAACAGTATCAGCAAGATCACTCACCGTATGCTCAACACGGTCAGTCAAAGTTTGAGCTAAAAAAAGCAATAATTCGGAAGTGTTTCGCGGGCCATGCCCACGTTCAAAAGCTTGGATCAACTCATCAGTAACCTGGACTGGGCGCTGCCGTAAAGAATAAACATAAGCTTGATCGGCATAGATACGTAACGAAATCATATCCTCAGGCTCTGCCTGAGGGTTTAGATTAATAGCACGTAAAAATAATAATAATGCTTGGTTCTCTAAGCGTAATAAACGTGGACGTGTATTTTCCTCAAGTAAAAGATCACAAGCAAACTCATTTAGCCCACTGTTCTCTCTCAACCATTTCTCTGAGTGCTGATGAGCTCGATCCCAATGAATCCACAAGCTTTCATGTGCTGCCAGTTGCACGTTTTCTAATTCGGTGTCATTTACCGCTACAGCTGAGCCTTGCCCATCCAAGATATAAGCATGCAACAGTCCTTGGTTGAAGCGTTCAGAATGTTGCATACTTACTTAACCTTCATTCGTTATTATTCAGGCATACTTAAAGCTTTTTCAGAAACTATAATGCCATTATTGTCTGCATAGATAAAATCACCAGAACGGAAAGTCACGCCACCAAATTTCACCTCAACATTAAGTTGACCAATATTATGCTTATCGGTTTTCATTGGATGGCTCGCTAACGCTTGCACTCCCAAGTCAATTTCTTGCAATACATCTACGTCACGTACGCAGCCGTAGATAATAATACCTTCCCAACCGTTCTTAGCAGCTTGCGCTGCAACCATATCACCTAGCATTGCCCGTCGTAATGACCCTCCGCCATCCACAACCATCACTTTACCGTGGCCAGGCTGATCAGCTTGCTGTTTAACTACCGAGTTATCTTCATGACACTTAATTGTTACAATTTCACCACCAAAAGAATCACGCCCACCAAAATTCGCAAACATAGGCTCAACAACTTGCACCTCTGGATAAGCATCGCATAAATCTGGAGTTACATACTTCATATTGCTTCCTTTTACTATCTTCAAAAATAAAAACTCAAGCCTAGCGCAAAGAATAAATCTCAGTAGGCCACCGGCCTGTTGTTATACAAGCAGATGGCTTACACAAGAACACTAAACTCTAAACAACAAATCACCGGATAAGCCATGCGCTTCGAGTTTAATCCGCAAGCGCTTCAAAGCATCCATTTGAAGCTGTCTAACTCGCTCACGTGTTAAGCCCATCATGCTACCAACCTCCTGTAAAGTATGGCTATCGTACCCTCGCAAACCAAAGCGTCGCAGTACTATTTCACGCTGTCGCGCATCAAGCTCTGCAACCCATTTATCAATACATACTGCCAGGTCATTATTTTGTATGGCGTCGCTAGGATCGATTGTGTTTTCATCGACCAATATATCCAAAAGTCTCATCTCGGAGTCATGGACATTAGTTGCATCTAATGAGAGTGCATGCTCACTATATTCATGCATTTGCTGAACATAGCTCACTGATCTCTCTAAATAATTTGCTATTTGCTCTAGACTCGGGATACGCCCATCTTGGCCAGTTAGTTTTTGCACTGCACGCAAGTACGCATTAAGTTCTTTACTGATGTGCACTGGCAACCGCACAGTACGTGTAGTGTTCATCAGCCCCCGTTCCACTGCTTGTCGAATCCACCAAGTTGCATAAGTAGAAAAGCGGAAGCCACGCTCTGGATCAAACTTCTCTACTGCTCGGATTAGACCTAAGTTGCCTTCTTCGATTAAATCCAACAGGGGTAATCCTCGGTTTTGGTAATACTTAGCAATGCTTACTACCAACCGCAAGTTTGACTCAATCATTTGCTTCCGCGCTGAGCTGTCGCCTCGTTGCACCCTACGCGCATAAAGCACTTCTTGCTCAGGACTTAAAAGCGGTGTTAAGCCAATGCTTTCAAGGTACAGTTGCGTCAGATCAGGACTCGAAGAGTCGACCTTTCGCTTATGAGTTTTATGTTTTTTAGGCTGTATGCCACTCGAACACCCATCTCCCTTGTCATGTGAGTGTGAATCATACGTACTTCGTAGGTCCTTAACTTCAGTTAAGCCTAACTCATGTTCTTGATACCTCATTTTGTCAACCTCTCCTCACCTAGAGCATCGCAGCACCATCCATATCTGGACTGCAACTATAACCCTCTGCTGGTGGAGGAAAGTTATCGCTGAGGTAGATATTGCATAGGATCAACGGGCTTACCTTGACGGCGGATTTCAAAGTGCAGCTTCACTTGATCCGTCCCTGTTGACCCCATTTCCGCTATCGTCTGCCCTGCTTTAACTGTTTGTCCCTCTTTAACCAGCAGACGGCGGTTATGGCCATATGCACTAATAAAGGTGTCATTATGTTTAATGATCACCAGCTCGCCATAACCTCTTAACCCGCTTCCGGCATATACAACGCTACCATCCGCTGTTGCAACTATAGATTGTCCAAGCTTGCCTGCAATATCAACCCCTTTATTCAAACTAGTGTTTGAAGAAAACACACTTATAAGCTTACCCTCAGTTGGCCATAGCCATTTTCCTTGCTGCCCTGCAGCAACTGAGGCGGGCTTTACTTTAGACTTTGGGGCTGAAGCTATTGGTTTAGGTGCAGCTTTAGCCGCAGGTGCCGGCTGACTTAACCTTACCGCCGGAGCTTTATGTGCCACAGCTCGAGTAGACTGCACAGCTGTTCCTGCAGAAAAGTTGATTCTTTGTCCCGGAACAATAGTATAAGGCGCTCGAATACCATTACGTGCCGCGAGTGCACGCCAATCCCAACCGTAACGAAAAGCAATAGAATATAAAGTGTCGCCACGCTTAACAATATAATAACCACTGGTGACTGGAGTCCGAGCTGCATGCGACCTATCCAGCACCGGCGCCTTTCCTGAATTACCCGCACAAGCAACCAATACACTGCTCACCACTAGCAAGCACAGTAACTTGAAATTAAAATTTTGTTTTACCGATGAGATAATTTGAACTGGCTTCACGCCGAACTCCTTGACGGTTTTAACAGTGTAGGACTGCGCATCATTTACCCGCATAACGTTCAATGCCAACCACAATGACAATGCCGAATATAGAGAGCAATAATGCAGGAATCAATTGCGCATCAACTTGAAACAACTCAGAAAACTGCCAAGGCGATACATTTTCTTGTAACATTGGTACTTCAACACCATGCCGATCAGTACGCCAAGTCAGTGTATTTTTCCACGGCCAAACCTTATTCAATGAGCCAAGCATAATCCCTATGAGCAAGGCCAAAGTAACATCTCTGAAACGCTCTAGTGCCACACGTAACACTCGCGCAAAAGCCAGTAATCCGAATAAACAACCCGCTGCAAAAACACTTAAAACACCCAACTCTAACTGTTTAATTGCAGTTAAAACTGTTGGATATAACCCCAACAACAATAAAATAAAACTACCTGAGATACCTGGCAAAATCATTGCACATATAGCAACAGCGCCAGCAGCAAATAAACTTAAGGGGTCATGTCCCCAACTCACCGGTGAAGCTACAGTAATCCACCAAGCAAAAACAGCACCCGCCACCAAGGCCAACCAACGATTCAAACACCAACGCTGCACGTCGCGCGCAACCAAATAGCAAGAAACGATAATTAAACCAAAAAAGAATGACCAAATCGCAATAGGTTGAGTTTCTAGCAACCAAGTAATTACACGTGCCAAACTCACTATGCTTAATAAAACCCCAGAAAACAAAATCAGCAAAAAATTCATATGAGCGAACTGCCAAGCCTGTCTCACTTGGCCTCGTAATATTAACCAAGCTGCTTCTGGGATACGTGACAAAGCAGCCAGCAACTGATCATAAATACCGGTAATAAAAGCAATAGTACCCCCAGATACGCCTGGCACAACATCAGCGGCACCCATCGCCATACCTTTCAAGAACAGCAACACTTTATCTTTCACGGCAATGTTCCTGGTAGTAAAGGGACAAAACGCACCCCCTCTAAACGTTGATAAACAAACCCATCAAGCTCACGCACGATCAATAACAACTGTTGCTTATCTATCTCTCCAACAGGAATTACCAATCGACCTCCTATAGCTAGTTGGCCCAATAACGCCTGTGGGATTTCTTTTGCGCCCGCTGTAACAAGGATGCCATCGTATGGTGCCATGGCATTCCAGCCTTCCCAACCATCTCCCCAACGATACACAACATTGCGTATATTAAGTTCAGCTAGCTGCTCTTTAGCTCGCTCTTGCAACGACTGAATTCGCTCTATAGTAAATACGCGCTCAACTAACTGAGCTAAAACTGCTGTTTGATAACCACACCCAGTACCAACCTCCAATACTTTATCAAGAGGCCCCGCAGACAATAACAGCTCAGTCATTCGTCCAACCATATAAGGTTGCGAAATGGTTTGATTGTTACCGATAGGGAGTGCAGTGTCTTCATAGGCACGGTGCGCTAAAGCCTCATCCACAAATAAATGCCGAGGCGTACGGAGCATCACATCCAACACGTCAAGGTTTTTTAAACCTTCATCACGCAAACGCTGCACAAGCCGTTCTCTGGTACGCTGCGATGTCATACCAATACCGCCGCGCTGCAAATTATAAGATCTCACAGGACATTCTCTAGCCATTGTTGTACACGCTCCAACTCAGGGTGAAAAGTGCGATCCAACTGCAGCGGTGTTATTGATACATAACCTTGAGATACTGCATGAAAATCCGTGCCTTCAGCACCGTCTTCCACACCACCCACGGCGGCAATCCAATAACCTTCTTTCCCACGTGGATTCACATTCCGCACTGGCGCTGCAGCCCGTGCGCGATGACCTAAACGCGTCAGTTTGATACCTTTAATATCAGCAAGAGGTAAGTCTGGAATATTGACATTGAATACCGTACGTGGCGCTACTGAAAGTTTTTCATGACCTTCAATTAAACGCCTAGCAAACCAAGCAGCTGTAGGTAAGTGCTCTACGTGCCGAGACAATAATGAAAAAGCAAAAGAAGGTCGTTGCAAAAACCGTCCTTCTATAGCCGCAGCAATAGTGCCTGAATAAAGTACATCATCACCTAGGTTAGCCCCCATATTGATTCCAGAAACAACCATATCCATAGTATCAGGCAGCAACCCATGCAGCCCAAGATGAACACAGTCTGTCGGCGTACCATTAACGCTAATAAAGCCATTGCTCAAAGTTTGTGGGTGCAAGGGACGATCGAGCGTCAATGAGCTGCTCGCACCACTACTATCTTGTTCGGGAGCAATTACAGTGCAGCTGGCATAGTCTTTTAATGCTGCATGCAAAGCTGATAACCCCGGAGCATTCACACCATCATCATTCGCAATTAAAATTCGCACGCACGTACCGCCTCAGTTACCGATAACAGCTCTACCATTTCTCGTAAAACAACCGTAGCAAAACAACCCGGAGGCAAAATAAATTGCACCTGCAAGCAATCCTCAGCAAGAAACTCCCAAACAAGCCCCCGCACAGGTAAGCGTAAAATACGGCGCTCCTGCTTTAATTTAGCGCGCTCAAGCCAAGCACTGAGTTCAGAATTTTCTCGAGCAGCTTGCAACTCTTGCTGCTGAATCAAACCTTGGCTAGCTAACTCACCATCGCCCCATAACGGCCCTGTTGGGTGCATATCTAACTGGAGTAATCGCGGATCTTGGCACTCCTCTTTACCCGCCACAAAAAAACTACGACTGCCAGTAAAAGCTAAAACATCACCAACTTGAGCAACATTCCAAGTATGGCTATGGACACGCTGTGCCAATACCCGATTAAAGAGCGCGCTACGCCCAGTAGAAAGTAACCGTGAGCGTAAGCTTCTTTGCACCGGTAACTCTTGACGCTGAGCATACTCCAAAGCCCCTAGCAGGTTATTACCCTGCTCTCCAAAACGCTGCAAACCAAAGTAATTAGGTACACCCTGACTGACAATCTGTTGCAAGCGCTGTTCAAGCTCACCACGATTAGCTTTCAGATCGGTTAAACGAATAGTAAAACCATTTGCTGAGTGAGCACCACGCTGCAGTTTACGACTATGGCGCTGCATATCTAGGATGCGCAACTCATCACTATGAACGACCGATAGGTTTGGATCAGCCTTACCCGGCAAATGGATACTGAACCACTGCCGAGTTAAGGCTTGCCGATCTTTTAATCCTGCATAGCTGACTTGACGCAAGGATACACCAGCGGCTTTAGCAATACGTCTCGCGGCCTCCTCAGTGTTGAGTAAACGCTTTTCCACCCACAACCATAAGTGCTCACCATCACCAGACAAGGGAATATCCAAGACCTCATCAACCTGAAAGTCTTCAGCACTAGCTTTAAGTTTTGCGCTACCACAGGTCTCACCAAAAGCTCGCGGACCTAACAGGTCTACTTCTCTCATGATTTAACCAACAAAGCGACTGCATGTGCCGCAATGCCTTCTTCACAACCAATAAAACCTAACTTTTCTGTGGTCGTGGCTTTGACATTGACCTGATCCAAAGCAACCTGTAAATCTGCCGAAATATTTTCACGCATCGCTCCAATATGAGCAGCCATTTTCGGAGCTTGAGCTAAAATAGTCATATCAACATTACCAACTTGCCAGCCTTTTTCCTGCAGTAAGCGCACCACATTACGTAACAAATCACGACTATCAGCACCTTTGTAAGCAGGGTCAGTATCTGGAAAGTGCTGACCAATATCCCCTAACGCTGCAGCTCCCAACAGTGCATCAGTCAACGCATGCAAAAGCACATCCCCATCTGAATGTGCAACAAACGCTTTGTTATGAGCAATTTGCACACCACCTAAAGTAATAAACTCGCCTGTTTGGAATCGATGGACATCATAGCCATGACCTATACGCATATTCTTACCTAACCTGTGAAATTGGCATATTCTACACGTATTTATAGATCTGCACCCAGATAGCCTAACCTACCTCTTTAACGACTTATACGGTTGACATCCTCCCCACCTAAAGAACGGGGATTCCTACTGCTAGACGGCCATGCCCGGCTGCGAGAATGTTCCGTGCCGCATTAACATCGCGATCGTGGGTGACATCACACCCACTGCACGTCCATTCTCTTATTCCAAGTCCTGCGATGCCTTTCGACCTCGATTCGAGCAAGCTGCCACAACTCAAACAGGTTTGGCTGATGTATGCGTCAACTTCCTTAAAAACAATGCCTGCGTGAGCGCATTTATAGTCCAACATTGCTTTTAATTGACCCCAGTCAGCGTCTAGCACTGACTTGGCCATCGTGGTTTTAACGCGATTTTAATAAAGCTTGGGCGTGGAAACGCAAATGCTCATCAATAAAGCTAGTTATAAAGTAATAACTGTGATCATAACCAGGCTGCATGCGTAATGTTAGTGGGTAACCTGCACGACTAGCTGCATCCTGCAGTGCCGTTGGCTTTAACTGTTCAGCTAAAAAATGATCTGCACTCCCTTGGTCAACTAGCATCGGTACATGCGCACTTGCCTTTGCTATGAGAACACTGGCATCCCAATCCAGCCAAATTTCACGCTGACTACCTAAATAGTTAGAGAAAGCTTTCTCCCCCCAAGGACATTGAGTAGGCTGACAGATTGGAGAAAAAGCCGATACCGACTGATAACGCTCAGGCTCACGCAAGGCAGCAATGAGTGCACCATGCCCACCCATCGAGTGCCCGCTGATGCTACGTTTATCAGTAACAAGGAAATTTTTCTCAATCAAAGCAGGCAGCTCACTCACTACATAGTCGTACATACGGTAATGCTTAGCCCATGGTTCTTGAGTGGCATTCACATAAAAACCAGCCCCAAGCCCAAAATCCCATGCACCTTCTGGGTCGTCCGGAACACCTTTACCCCGGGGGCTGGTGTCTGGTGCGACAATGACAAGACCCAATTCAGCAGCTGCTTTTAATGCTCCAGCCTTTTGCATGAAATTCTCATCAGTACAGGTCAAACCAGATAACCAATACACTACTGGTAAGGACTGGCCTTTCTTAGTTTGCGGTGGCAAGTAAATTGCAAACTGCATAGTGCAGCTGAGCACCTCAGACTGATGCTCATAACGCACATGCTCCCCGCCAAAAACTTTATTTAATGACAACTTCTGTAACGACATCATTCACTCCAAAGACAATTGTTAATTCAGGCGACCCTACAAACCTCCTGAATCAACAGATAAGACTCATGCTTAAAAATGGATAACGCTACGAATACTTTTACCTTGGTGCATCAACTCAAATGCTGTGTTAATTTCTTCTAAACCCATTGTATGAGTAATAAAAGTGTCCAGTGGAATCTCTCCACTTTGTGCTTTAGCAACATAACCTGGCAGTTCAGTGCGCCCCTTAACACCACCAAAAGCACTACCGCGCCAAACACGACCAGTGACCAACTGGAATGGACGTGTGCTAATTTCTTGTCCAGCACCAGCCACGCCAATAATCACCGACTCACCCCAACCTTTATGGCAACATTCAAGCGCTGAACGCATTAAATCAACATTACCCACGCACTCGAAAGAGTAGTCCACACCGCCGTCAGTCATTTCAATAATGACCTCTTGAATAGGTTTATCATGCTCTTTAGGATTAACAAAATCAGTAGCACCTAGGTCTTTAGCAATAGCAAACTTATCCGGATTAATATCAATCACGATAATACGACTCGCTTGCGCCATTTTCGCCCCAATAATAGCTGCTAAACCAATTCCACCTAAACCAAAGATAGCAACAGTCGCACCTGCTTCTACTTTCGCTGTATTGAGTACCGCACCAATTCCAGTAGTAACCCCACAACCTAATAAACAGATTTTTTCCAGAGGCGCTTCCTTAGGTACTTTAGCCAAAGAAACCTCAGCCACAACTGTATACTCAGAAAAAGTAGAAGTACCCATATAGTGATAAATAGGCTCACCTTTATAGGAAAAACGCGTCGTACCATCCGGCATTAAACCTTTACCTTGAGTCTCACGCACGGACTGGCACAAATTTGTTTTACCTGAAGTACAGAATTTACAAGTACGGCACTCTGCGGTATACAACGGAATCACGTGATCACCCACTTGCAAAGAAGTGACTCCCTCGCCCACAGCTTCAACAATACCACCACCTTCATGGCCTAAAATAGCAGGAAAAACACCTTCAGGATCATCGCCAGATAGAGTAAACGCATCTGTATGACATACACCACTGGCAACAATACGCACTAACACCTCACCAGCTTTAGGTGGTTCCACATCCACTTCTAAAATCTGTAATGGCTCGCCTGGACCAAAAGCAACTGCAGCACGCGACTTAATCATTACACTCTCCTTTCGTCATTTAGAAATCAAGCATAACAGAGAGCAACACCGCTTGTGCTCTAGCGAAGTCAGATAAAACAACGAGTAACAATTTTTCCGTGTATTCTGTGCGCCCTTCAATTTTTCAGCTGAGCAAGATCATGCCCAACACTCGTATTAAAGGCTCAAACCAAAGACGTACTGTACAAATGGCTCAAAAAAGCAGTGATGATTTACAAGCGCAGATCGCGCAATTTCTAGGCGCAGGAGGGGTCATTGAGGAAATTCCACAAGGTCTGAGCGGACAACCTTTTATCCCTTACAGCAAGAAGGCAGACACAACAAAATAAGAGCTATGTCAATCGCTACGGTGAAACCTAGGTTGTCACATAAGGAATATTAAGCGCACTCTGCAAGGTTTGTAGGTCTTCTGGGCGCGTGATTTTAATATTCGTTGCTCGCCCCTCTACAAGCTGCGGCGCATAGCCAGCCCATTCCATAGCAGATGACTCATCAGTGATTGCTACGCCCGCTATAAGCGCATCAGCCAAAGCTTGTTGTAACTGCCCCAAGTGAAACATTTGTGGCGTTAAAGCATGCCAAATCACACTACGATCAATGGTTTGCACAACACGACCATTAGCATCCATTTGCTTTAAAGTATCCCGCGCTGGAACAGCTAACAATCCACCGACCGGATCAGTAGCCAAAGTATGAAGCAAACAATCTAAATCATCACGCTCAAGCAAAGGGCGTGCTGCATCATGCACCAGAACCCAGTCCTCTGGTTGCGCTCCCTTTTGCTGCAACGCTAGCAGAGCATTAAGAACTGAATCAGCACGCTCTGCACCACCCTGCACAGCTTGCACTAAAGGGTGTTGGGCCACACTTAAATGGGACCACCACTGATCATGCTCAGCCACGGCCACCATAACTCCCTTTACATTTGGATGTGTTAAAAATCGTTCTAAAGTCAACTCAAGAATGGTTTTTCTACCAACCTGCAGATATTGTTTAGGACAATGGGCCTGCATACGACTACCAATCCCAGCAGCCGGTACCACTAACCAAAACGTAGGCAAAATCATTCGGTTAACAAGTAAAGAGTTTCCCCTTCCTTGACCATCCCCAATTCATAACGTGCACGCTCTTCGACTGTCTCTAAGCCTTTTTTCAATTCCATTACTTCAGCATCCATCACTCGATTTCGCTCAAAAAGCCGTTCATTTTCGGCTTTCTGTTCAGCTATCTGCATTTTCAGTTGGATACCTTGAGCAATGCCACCATCGCCAACCCATAGACGGTACTGGAGTCCAACCAACATTACGAGCAGTAAGATAAGTAACCAATAGGGCTCTTTTTTCATCGTGGCATTCCATTAAAAAGGGCAGCGAAATAAGCTGCCCTTACACTTTATACATCACTCATTAAGATGGTGCTTTGCATTTTAACTCACACCAACTTAGCCGCGGAATTCTGCACGTCCGCGATAAGGAGCTTGCCCTTCGAGCTGTTCTTCAATACGCAACAGCTGGTTGTACTTAGCAACACGGTCTGAGCGGCACAATGAGCCCGTCTTAATTTGACCCGCTGCAGTACCTACTGCCAAATCAGCAATGGTTGAATCTTCAGTTTCACCACTACGATGTGAAATGACAGCAGTAAAGCCTGCTTTTTTAGCCATCTGAATTGCTTCTAAGGTTTCTGTCAAAGTTCCAATCTGGTTGAACTTAATTAGAATGGAATTGGCCGTACTGGTATCAATACCTTGCTGCAGAATTTTAGTATTGGTAACAAATAAATCATCACCAACCAACTGGATCTTTTCACCGATTTTATCAGTCAACAATTTCCAACCTGCCCAATCTGACTCATCCATCCCATCTTCAATAGAAATAATTGGGAAGCGCTCAGTTAGGCCTGCAAGGTAATCTGCGAAGCCTTGGGCATCAAACTTTTTACCTTCGCCAGCAAGATCGTATTGACCTTCTTTATAAAACTCGCTGGCTGCACAGTCGAGTGCCAAGGTCACATCATCACCTAGCGTGTAACCGGCATTCGCTACAGCTTCAGCAATAGCACCAAGCGCATCTTCGTTAGATGCAAGGTTAGGAGCAAAACCACCCTCATCACCTACTGAGGTGCTAAGACCACGTTTTTGCAGAACAGCTTTCAAATGATGGAAAACCTCCGTTCCCATGCGCAACGCATCTGCAAAAGTTTTCGCACCAACCGGTTGAATCATAAACTCTTGGATATCTACGTTATTGTCCGCATGCTCGCCACCGTTAATGATGTTCATCATAGGCACCGGCATTGAATACACACCTGGCGTACCGTTGAGCTCAGCAATATGCGCATACAAAGGCATACCTTTAGCCTGAGCGGCTGCTTTAGCAGCAGCCAAAGATACCGCCAAAATTGCGTTTGCACCTAAAGTAGCCTTATTATCAGTACCATCCAACTCTATCATCGCACGATCAAGTGCAGCCTGATCAGCGGCATCCCGGCCAACTAACAGTTCACGGATAGCACCATTCACGTTAGCTACAGCTTTAAGCACCCCTTTGCCCATATAGCGGCTTTTATCGCCATCACGCAATTCCAGCGCTTCACGCGAGCCCGTTGAAGCGCCTGATGGTGCACAGGCACTGCCGATGATTCCGTTGTCTAAAATAACATCAGCTTCAACCGTAGGGTTACCACGTGAATCTAAGACTTCACGACCTTTGATGTCGATAATTTTTGCCATCGTTTTGTACGCTCCATACAATAATCAGTCACGCTTAAAGGGACGCTATCACCTTAAGCAGTTTCAATTTCAGGAAAACTTTTAATCAAATCATCCAGTTGCTTAAGCTGTGTTAAAAAAGGCTCTAACTTATCTAAGCGTAACGCACATGGACCGTCACACTTAGCGTTATCCGGATCAGGATGAGCCTCTAAGAACAAGCCTGCTAAACCCTGACTCATCCCTGCTTTAGCCAACTCGGTCACCTGCGCACGACGTCCACCAGCGGAATCCGCCCGCCCGCCCGGTGTTTGCAGTGAATGAGTGACATCAAAAAACACCGGATAGTCAAATGCTTTCATGATGCCAAAACCGAGCATATCGACAACAAGATTATTGTAGCCAAAGGACGAACCACGCTCGCAAAGAATCAGCTTTTCATTACCCGCCTCTTCACATTTAGTCAGAATATGACGCATCTCATGAGGCGCTAAGAACTGGGCTTTTTTGATATTAATCACCGCGTTGGTTTTTGCCATTGCCATAACCAAGTCAGTTTGGCGTGATAAAAATGCTGGCAATTGAATAATATCGCACACTTCAGCAACAGGCTGAGCTTGATAAGGCTCATGCACATCTGTCAAGACTGGCACATTAAAGGTGCTTTTAACTTCCTCAAAAACCTTCAATCCTTCATCTAATCCCGGGCCTCGGAAAGAATGAATCGATGAACGATTTGCCTTATCAAAGCTTGCTTTAAATACATAAGGAATACCCAACTTTTCAGTCACACGCACGTACTCTTCGCACGCACGCATGGCTAAATCACGGGATTCAATCACATTAATGCCGCCAAATAATACAAATGGCTTATCATTGGCAATTTCTATATTAGCGACACGAATGATCTTCTGACTCATGCTTTACCTGCTTTATAAGTGAGGGCCGCCTCAACAAAATCTTTAAATAATGGATGTCCATCACGCGGCGTCGAAGTGAACTCAGGGTGGAACTGACTGGCTACAAACCACGGATGGTCAGGCACCTCAACAACTTCCACCAATGCACCATCTTCAGAGCGACCAGAAACTTTCAAACCTGCTTCTTCGAGCTGAGGCAGCAACTGATTGTTAACTTCGTAACGATGACGATGACGCTCTACAATGCGATCAGAACCATAGCTAGCGTACACCAAAGTATCTGGAATCAACTGGCACTCCTGCGCACCTAGACGCATAGTTCCGCCAACATCGCCATCTTCAGTACGCTGTTCAATACTACCATCAGCATCCTGCCACTCAGAAATCAAACCTACGACTGGGTGCGTACTGTTTTTATCAAACTCTGTCGAGTTTGCATCAGTCCAACCTAACACATTACGTGCAAACTCAATGACAGCAACTTGCATACCAAGACAAATACCTAAATATGGAATTTTGTTCTCACGCGCGTACTGTACAGCCTTGATTTTTCCTTCCACGCCACGCAGGCCAAAACCACCAGGTACTAAAATAGCATCAACGCCTTCGAGTAATTGCACTCCTTGACTCTCAAGATCTTCAGAGTCGATATAGCGCATATTGACTTTAGTTTCAGTTTCGATTCCAGCATGACTCATGGCTTCGATCAGTGATTTATAAGCATCCAATAACTCCATGTATTTACCAACCATGGCCACTGTCACTTCTTGTTTAGGATGCAGCTTGGCATCAATCACACGATCCCACTCGGATAAATCAGCACCATCACACTCAAGACCAAAGCGTTCCATGACAAAATCATCTAGACCTTGACTGTGTAAAATTCCTGGAATTTTGTAAATAGTATCAACGTCATGCAAGCTGACAACTGCACGCTCTTCCACGTTAGTAAAAGAGGCTATTTTACGACGTGAAGCAGTATCAACAGGACGGTCTGAACGGCACACCAAAACATCAGGCTGCAAACCAATCGAACGCAATTCTTTAACGGAGTGCTGAGTTGGTTTGGTTTTTGTTTCACCTGCAGTCGCAATATAAGGTACTAGCGTTAAGTGCATAAGCATAGCCCGCTTGGCACCCACCTCTACCCGTAATTGGCGTATAGCCTCAAGGAAAGGCTGAGATTCAATATCACCAACAGTGCCACCAATTTCCACCATAGCCACATCAGCATCAGCTGCGCCTTTAATAATACGGCGCTTAATTTCATCAGTGATATGTGGAATCACTTGGATAGTTGCACCTAAGTAATCACCACGACGCTCACGACGTAAAACCTCTTCATACACACGCCCTGTAGTGAAGTTGTTATTTTGCGTCATGGTTGTGCGCACAAAGCGCTCGTAGTGGCCTAAGTCGAGGTCAGTCTCTGCGCCATCTTGAGTTACAAAAACCTCCCCGTGTTGAAACGGACTCATGGTACCTGGATCAACGTTAATATATGGGTCAAGCTTTAGCAGGGTGACTTTTAAGCCACGCGCCTCAAGAATAGCCGCTAATGAAGCTGAGGCAATACCTTTCCCCAATGAAGAAACAACACCGCCTGTGACGAAGATGTAGCGCGTCATAAATAACCCTGGATTCTGCGTTTAAGCGGCAAGCCGCCGAAGATAAGCATTGAAAACTATGCTTGATAAATGCAATTCATAATCAAGCGCTACAGGAGCAACCAAGCACCTGTATTAATCAACTAATAGACGGGAGAATAGTCTACGCTAAAGCTGTTTGTGACTCAAACCAAGATCGCAATAAAACGCTTCTTTCTTATCGAGTGACAGTAGCATCCCTACCTACAACAAAAGCTAGGTTGCAGAAAAACACCAAGTTAGCGTAACACCCACTAGATCATGATGGTTTAACTTGGGCTCATTGGCCAAAGCCACGGGCTGCTGACCTGCGTAGAATATAGGCAAGCGTGAGCGTACAAAATGCGGCACTCGATACTCTTGCAATAAGCGCTTTAAGTCTCGACTGCCACGCCCTAGCAATTGAAAGCGCTCAGTCCCTTGACGATACCCCACTCTTAGAGGCTGAGTAAGCCCCCCTTTTACTTCTATATAACCATTCCCCGGCAAGCTATAACGCCCTGCACAAGAAATTATCAACTCAAGTTCAGGCGGTGCTTGCAACCACTCCCGCGACAAATAATATAAACGATTTTGACTGCATTGCAGCACCCCGTTATGCAGCCGCCAAATTGGCTGCGCATCTTCGCGTGCATCCCGCAAATTTTCCCAACCAGCCCAATGCGCACTATCAGGTAGCAAAGTAAAAGGCGCCAACCAGTAGCGCAACACATTTTTTTGTCGCGCAAAACTTAACTGCCGCACCTTATCCAAATCCAAACAAGGCACAGTGAGCCAACTTAAGACTGGCTCGCTAGAAACATGCTGCAAATCCTCCATAGCCAGCTCATTAAGCAAATCTTGCGCCTCATGCATATGCCCAACCGTACGCTGCAAATTACCCAACATAGCAGGCCAACGCTTTTTAAGTACAGGTATCACTTGGCGTCGCAAGTAATTCCGATCAAACGCATCGGTATCATTACTCGGATCTTCAATCCAGCTCAGCTGGGCACGCTGAGCATAAGATAATAACGCCTGACGACTTACATTCAACAAGGGGCGCACAACAACTCCAGGTGATAAAGACCGTACATCTGGAATGCCACGTAAACCAGCAACACCTGCTCCCCGCAATAAACGAAACAAAAAAGTTTCCGCCTGATCATCCTGATGCTGCGCCATCAATAGTACTTCACCATCCAGTAAATGCTGTGAAAATGCTGCGTAACGTGCTTCCCGTGCGGCCTGCTCAACACTAGCAGTCGATGCCACATGCACTGCCAACACTGTTAACGGAATCTGAAGTTCATCACAAAAACGCTGGCAATGAGCAGGCCAAGACTCTGCCGTGTCTTGCAGCCCATGATGAATATACACTGCGCGAATCTGCGGCAGCGCATACCGCTTTGCCAATTGCGCTAACGCGTACAACAATACCGAAGAGTCCATCCCTCCGGAAAATGCGACGCATAATGAAGGACTATCACGCCACGGACGTAGCGTATCAAAGAGGTGTTGTTCAATATCTAACATAAAACAGCCTTATTTGAGGCTGCAATACGCACCCTAAGCGTAGATTTAGGGTGCGCAAGTATCAGCCGCATTAAGCGATGCCAAACCCCATCAGCTTTTCATAACGGCGCTCAAGCAGCTCATCAGTATCTAGAGCCTGCAACTCATCCAACTGAGCAGCCAAGGTTTTACGAATGGACTCTACCACTGTCGGCACATCACGATGCGCCCCCCCTAATGGCTCAGGAATCACATGATCAACAATCTTCAACCCTTGCAAGCGCTCAGCAGTAATACCCATAGCTTCAGCTGCATCAGGAGCTTTATCTGATGTTTTCCACAAAATGGACGCACATCCCTCTGGAGAAATAACCGCATAAGTAGAGTACTGCAGCATGTTGAGGCGGTCACACACACCGATAGCTAAGGCGCCACCAGAGCCACCCTCACCAATAACCGTGGAGATAATCGGCGTTTTTAAACGCGACATCACACGCAAGTTCCAAGCAATAGCTTCACTTTGCCCACGCTCTTCGGCATCAATACCTGGATAAGCACCCGGCGTATCAATAAAAGTGAAAATTGGCATTTTAAAACGCTCAGCCATTTCCATAAGGCGGCAAGCTTTACGATAACCTTCTGGGCGCGGCATACCAAAGTTACGACGCACCTTTTCACGAACCTCACGGCCTTTCTGATGCCCAATGACCATCACTGGCTTACCATTAAAACGCGCCACACCACCGACAATCGCTGCATCATCAGAAAAATGACGATCACCGTGCAATTCTTCAAATTCTGTAAACAGGTGCTCTAAATAATCCAAAGTGTAAGGACGCTGAGGATGACGCGCCATACGTGCAATTTGCCAGCTGGTCAGATTGCTAAAAATACTTTTAGTCAATGAGTTACTTTTTTCTTGCAAACGTGCAATTTCATCACTGATATTTAAATCATTGTCATTGCCAACCAAACGTAACTCTTCAATTTTTGCCTGAAGATCGGCAATGGGCTGTTCAAAATCCAAAAAACTAGGGTTCATCAGGGGCATCCATTTTTCTGTTACGGCGGTTAGGCCGCACTGCAATGTTTAAAGCTCGTACGCTCATTACGCACAAGCCACCAATTTTTTAAGCTAGTAGAGTCCAAAATAAACTCGACGCCAAACCAGCGTACTGATACTAGCGGTAATGCAAAAAGACGTTATCACGACCAAATAGGTCACGTAATGCCAAAATAAGGTCATCAGTTGGTTCTATATTCCAATCTGACGAAAATGCTAATAAAGCTTTAGCAGTCTGCCCACTGTAATCTACGGTCAGCGGACATTCGCCTTTATACCTTAATAATAATGCCTTTAACCGTGCGAGGTTGTCATGGCTTAAGTCTGTCACAGTCACGCAAAGGCGTAAACTTTGCGCTAACCCTGTGCGCGCCTCTTCCAAACTCATCACTCGTTTAGCTCTTAACCGCAAGCCACCGGAGAAGTCATCGTGACTCACTTCCCCCTCAACAACAACCAATGTATCTGTTTGCAGCAAAGCTTGTGCTTGAGTAAATGCTTCAGAAAATAAAGAAGCTTCAATACGCGCCGAGCGATCATCAAGCGTAATAAACCCCATGCGATCACCTTTCTTATTACGCATTACACGTAAAGCAACTATTAAGCCTGCTACAGTTTGCGTATCACGTGAAGGTCTTAAATCAATAATACGTTGACGAGCAAAACGACGCACTTCACCCTCGTATTCATCAATAGGGTGTCCTGTTAAGTATAAACCCAACGTATCCTTTTCACCTTTTAATCGCTCTTTTAGCGTCAATTCACGGGCATTATGATACTTTTCATACACATCAACTTCTGTATCGGAAAACACATCGCCAAATAAGTCCATGTGTCCACTCGCACGGTTTCGTGCTGCTTGGTCAGCTGTTTTAATGGCTTCCTCCAAAGCAGATAACAACACTGCACGATTACGATCGATGCCAGCTAAGTATTCATCGACCTGCTCTGAAAAGTAAGGCCCCATACGATCTAAAGCACCACTACGCACCAATGCGTCTAAAGTTCTTTTATTTACTCGTTTTAAATCCATGCGCGCACAGAAATCAAACAGATCTTTAAAGGGCTCACCACCACGCGCACTTACAATAGCTTCAACCGGCCCCTCTCCTACACCTTTAATTGCACCAAGCCCATAGACCACATGTCCATCATCATTCACCGTAAACTTATATTCAGATTGGTTCACGTCGGGCGCAACAATGCGCAATTTCATATTGCGACACTCTTCAATCAAAATAACAACTTTATCGGTGTTATCCATATCTGCCGACAATACTGCAGCCATAAACTGAGGCGGGTAATGCTGCTTAAGCCAAGCAGTTTGATACGAAACCAAACCATATGCGGCTGAGTGTGACTTATTAAACCCATAACCTGCGAACTTCTCTACCAGGTCAAAAATATTTCCAGCCAAGTGTTCATCAATGTCATTATTTTTGCAGCCTTCAATAAACCCTGAGCGCTGCTTCGCCATTTCTTCCGGCTTTTTTTTACCCATCGCACGACGCAGCATATCCGCCTGCCCTAATGAGTAGCCGGCCATAACCTGAGCAATCTGCATCACCTGCTCTTGATACAAAATAATACCGTACGTAGGCTGCAACACAGGAATAAGCTTATCGTACTGATAATCAGGGTGCGGATAAGCCAACTCAGCACGCCCATGCTTCCGATTAATAAAGTCATCAACCATGCCTGACTGCAACGGTCCTGGCCGGAACAAAGCAACCAGTGCAATCAAATCTTCGAGGCAGTCTGGCTTGAGCTTTTTAATCAGCTCTTTCATTCCTCGCGATTCAAGTTGGAACACTGCCGTTGTTTCTGCACGCTGCAGCATTTGATAAGTGGGCTTATCATCAAGTGGTATAAAATCAATATCTAACGGTGCCTCACCCAATTTGGCACGGTCACGGTTAACGTTCTCTAGCGCCCACTTAATGATGGTCAAAGTTCGCAAACCAAGGAAGTCGAACTTCACTAGCCCAGCCGCTTCGACATCATCTTTATCAAATTGAGTAACCAGACCGGTGCCATCCTCATCACAGGATACTGGCGAAAAGTCTGTCAGCTTAGTCGGTGCAATCACGACACCACCAGCATGCTTACCCGTACCACGTGTGATACCTTCTAGCTTAAGCGCCATCTCCCAAATTTCAGCTGCTTCTTCATCATTAGCAAGAAAATCACGCAACGCCTCTTCTGCTTCAAAAGCCTTACTTAACGTCATCCCCACTTCAAAGGGAATCATTTTCGATAAACGGTCTGCCAAACCGTAAGCTTTACCTTGCACCCGTGCCACATCACGCACCACTGCCTTTGCCGCCATAGTGCCGAAGGTAATGATCTGGCTGACCGCCTCACGACCATAAAGTTCTGCTACATAATCAATGACCCGGTCACGACCATCCATACAGAAATCGACATCAAAGTCAGGCATGGAGACCCGCTCAGGATTCAAAAAACGTTCAAACAGTAAGTCATATTGCAGAGGATCAAGGTTGGTAATGTGTAACACGTAAGCCACTAAACTACCTGCTCCGGAACCTCGTCCAGGCCCTACCGGCACACCGTTATTTTTCGCCCAGCGAATAAAGTCCATAACAATTAAGAAGTAGCCGGGGAACCCCATCTGGTTGATGATATCCAACTCAAAGTTCAATCGATCATCATAAACCTTACGTTTTTCCACATAATCTGGGGTGTCTTTAGGCAAAGTTACCGATAAACGCTCTTCTAATCCCTCAAAAGATACATGTCTGAGATACTCACCAATGGTCATACCCTCAGGCACAGGGAAATCCGGTAAAAAGTGTGTACCAAGCTGTATTTCGATATTACAACGCTTAGCAATTGCTACACTGTTACTAATAGCCTCTGGGATATCTGCAAATAATTGCGCCATTTCTTCTGGCGTTTTCAAATATTGCTGATCGGAATACTCACGCGCTCGACGCGGATCATCCAAAACCCGCCCCTCACCAATACAAACGCGTGTTTCGTGAGCCTCAAAATCTTCTTGCAACAAAAACCGTACATCATTGGTAGCCACTACCGGCACACCTGTACGTGCAGCCAAGGCTACAGCTGCATGCACATGTTCTTCATCATTCGGCCGGTCGGTGCGATGTAACTCTAAATAAAAGCGATCTTTAAAGCATGCACGCCACTCAGCCAGCAACTTTTCCGCATATTGATGATCACCCGCCAATAAAGCATGACCAATTTCGCCATCTTTCGCACCGCATAAGGCAATGAGTCCTTCTGCAGCTGCTTTAACCCAAGCACGCTCTACAACAGCTAAGCCATGCCGCTGCCCTTGAGTAAAGCCTAAAGAAATCAGCTCCGTTAAATTACGATAACCTTTTGGGTTCATGACTAACAAAGTCATGCGCGTTAATGGGCCATCCTCTTCAGCGCTTGCCAACCAAATATCTGCACCTGAAATAGGCTTAACGCCTTCTCTTTGTGCACCGGTATAAAACTTAACCAAAGAACTCATATTGCTCTGATCAGTTATGGCAACCGCTGGCATACCTGCATCACTTACCGCTTTAATCAATGGCTTAATACGAACAATACCGTCAACCAATGAAAATTCGCTATGCACACGTAAATGAACAAATGATGCAGACATTCAGTAACCTTTTTCAAACCAATAAAGAGTGACGCTCGACCGACTCGAGACCTGAACAGTTACTCGGTTAAGCGCAGTAAAGCTTCACGATATTTATCTGCTGTTTTTTGCGCCACATCAGCAGGAACTGCCGGTGCAGGTGGTTCTTTATCCCAACCACTTGCTTCTAACCAGTCTCGCACAAACTGCTTATCAAAACTTGGTGGGTTACTACCCACTTGATAACTATCTGCCGGCCAAAAACGACTGGAATCAGGTGTGAGCACTTCGTCCATCAGCGTCAAGGTACCCTCAGCATCCAAACCAAATTCAAACTTGGTATCAGCAATAATAATGCCGCGAGTGGCTGCATACTCAACAGCCGCTTGGTACAAAGCAATGGATACATCACGCACTTGCTCTGCTAGCTCTTGCCCAATAATTTCTGCGCACTGAGCAAAACTAATATTCTCATCATGATCGCCCACCTCTGCTTTAGTGGACGGAGTAAAGATTGGCTCGGGTAATTTTTGTGCCTCTTGCAAACCCGCTGGTAACTTAATCCCACAAACAGTGCCACTTTGCTGATACTCTTTCCAACCAGACCCAACTAAATAACCACGCACAATGGCCTCTACTGCAACCGGCTGTAAGCGTTTCGCAACAACTGCACGCCCTTCAACCAAAGGCAGCTCTTCAACGCGAACCACATCACTAACCTTATCGCCAGTGAAGTGATTGGGGACAATATGCTCTAATTTTTTAAACCAAAAATTAGAAATCTCAGTCAAAATTTTTCCTTTATCAGGAATTGGCTGCTCTAAAATCACATCGAAAGCAGAAAGCCGGTCACTAGCGACCATTAGCATACGCTGCGCATCAATTTCATAAAGATCGCGCACTTTACCGGAATATATTTTTTTCAGGCTCAATTGAGGCTGCTGGCTCATGGCAAAAATCCTATGCTTGTAAACACAGCAGGCGAAATCGAAATTTCGCCTGCTGGTAATGAAGAAGGGCTAGAAGAATTTATTCTAAATGGGTCTGTATTTGTTCAAGCACACGCTTAGCAACATCGACGGGGGCCAAAGTATCGCTATCGCGCTCGACGTTAACAAAAACCTGTTGATTAATAGCAGTTAAACGCACAATGTAACGCTCAGCACTTACGGGCTCAGGCGTCTGCTTCTTAGAGCTAAATAAACGCTTGAAGAAACCTGGCTCCTCTTGCTGGGCTTTCTCAGCCAAGTCAATATAATACAACCCTGCACTACGATTGAGATCATAGACGGCAACTTGAGCAGCATTTAATGCTCTACCAACACCAGACCACGCACGATCAAAGTTAGCATCTAGGCGCAAAGCTTTTACACCATTGCCGCCATCAACCAATGCGACTCGCTTCGGTGCATCATAAGCTTTACTGGCAAGCAATGAGTAAGACTCACCACCCTCATGACTTAATGCCAGATACTTATTCAATTCACGTAGTAAAGCTGCAGACTCTGCTTGAGTCACCGTATTAGCAGTCCACTCACTATCAATTAGACTACCTGCGTTGCGTTGCGCCTGATCAATAAAGACATCACTGCTATTACGTTGCACACCTGGCTCAATGCGCACACGAAAACGCACCTCCAAAGTTGGCGTTGCTTCGCCCCATACTTGGCGAATCAAACCTAGATCCAACTCATCAACGCTTTGCCATTGCGTTATAAACTCCCCCAAATGCGGGCGTTCACTGGCAATTTTAAAGCCATTGCGCTCAAAAAACTGCTGTGCAGTTGGCCAGATCTGCGCGGGGATACGTTGTGCAACAATCCAACTTAAAGCGCCACTTTCTTGCAGGCTAAACTCCCCCGCTTGCTCATCACTTGGCAAAGCCAGCGGGCGCGGCACTTCATAACCATCGGTCGATTCTAATGAAGCGACATGGTGTGGAATTGGCAATAAAGGATCCATGCGTCGGATCATTTGAACATCATCAGTCAACTGCATTTTAGGTGTCATGCGTGCTTCTTGATAATCACTACCGCGATCACGGAAATAACCATCCTCACCCCATACCCAACCACAGCCTGTTAAGCTGCCAGCAGAGACTGCTAACAAGCAAATTCCAGCAAATCGCTTCATGCGTTTTAAAACCTCGGTTTAATTCAAAATGCCTGTCTGACGCATCGCCTGACGTAAAGTTTCATGGTACTTTTCGCTGAACGGAGTCAACGGCAAACGGATGCCTTCTTGAATTAAGCCCATCTCATATAAAGCCCATTTTACTGGGATTGGATTGGCTTCCAAAAACAAGTTTTTATGCAATGGCATCAGCTGATCATTCATAGCTTTAGCGGCGGCTGCATCACCAGAAATAGCAACAGAGCACAACTCTTTCATTGCGCGCGGAGCAATATTAGCAGTGACTGAAATATTACCTTTACCACCTGCTAGCATCAGCTCGTAAGCTGTAGCATCATCTCCGGAATACACATAAAAACTACTCGGCACACGAGCAATAATGTCTTTTGCACGCTCAATGTCACCCGTCGCTTCTTTAATACCCACAATGTTGCTGATAGCAGATAAGCGCACAACTGTATCCGCCTGCATATCACACACTGTGCGACCGGGTACATTGTATAAGATTTGTGGAATATCCACTGCCTCAGCAATATGTTTAAAATGCTGATACAAGCCTTCCTGAGTGGGTTTGTTGTAATATGGGGTGACCAACAAACATGCATCTGCCCCCACTTTCTTTGCATTACGCGTCAGCGCTACCGCCTCACGAGTACAGTTCGCCCCCGTACCAGCAATCACTGGAATACGCCCGTTAACCTGCTCAACAACGCGACGAATCACCTCAACGTGCTCATCAACATCCAAAGTAGCAGACTCACCCGTTGTCCCTACTACAACTAAAGCGTCTGTGCCTTCTTGCAGATGAAACTCAACAAGCCTAGTCAGCGCTTGCCAATCAAGTGCGCCTTGCGCATCCATGGGCGTGACTATTGCGACCATACTGCCCGAAATCATGCAACCGCTCCCACTTAAAAATAAGTAAAATATAACAGACAGGTAATATTACTGATGCCGCCCTAGTAGCACAAGCGCTGCTCACCTCATTGCACTTTCCATTTGTATGATCTTTTCGTTACCCTAGTGCACTTATCCAGCGTAAATTACGCTGCAACCTATTTATGGAATGTTGAATGTCAGTACCCCTCTTACGTGAACAATACCTTCTAATCAGTGCAATGGGGAGCGATCCACTAGAACTCACCAACCTACTCTGTCGCTCCTGCTTAGAAAACCGTTGCTCAGTTGTCAGCAGTCGTCTCACGCGTCACGGCCAATACAGCGCTCTAATTTTACAGGCCGGAGGCACCTGGGACGCTTTAGCCCGATTAGAAAGTTCGCTTCCAATTTTAGCCAAGCGACATGGTTTACAACTTTCTTTTACGCGCAGCGAAGAAGGTCAGGAAAAACCTATCCCTGCCCTCCCTTATATTGTTTATGTAAGCGCACTCTATCGCCCTGATATTTTGGCTGAGCTATGCCAGTTCTTTACTGACCATGACATTGGTTTGGAAAATATCAGTTACGATACCTACCAAGCCCCACAAACCAATACCACGATGCTTAATGCAACAATTACTGTAACCTTATTAGCCAATACACAAATCAATTGGTTACGCGATCAATTTTTAGACTTTGCTGACGCACTCAATCTAGATGCCCTGATTGAACCTTGGCGCCCGCAAATACCTTAAAGTACAAAGGAGTCATTATGCTTAACAAGCCTGTTGAAAACTTCACCGCAGCTGCAACCAATGAAACGACTGTACAATTATCTGACCTCGCAGGTCAGCAAGTTGTTTTGTACTTTTACCCCAAAGACAACACCCCTGGCTGCACCACCGAAAGCCAAGATTTTAGAGACATGCACGATGACTTTGCTGCAGCCAATACTGTTATTTTTGGTGTTTCTCGTGACAGCATGCGCACCCATGAAAACTTTAAAACCAAACACGACTTTCCTTTTGAACTCATCAGCGATCCAGAAGAAACACTGTGCCAGCAATTTGATGTCATCAAAGAAAAAAACACCTTTGGTAAAAAACATTTTGGCATTGAACGCAGCACTTTTTTAATCGATAAAGACGGTGTTCTACGTGGTGAGTGGCGTAAGGTTAAAGTGGCAGGCCATGCCGCAGAGGTACTTATTGCAGCGCAAGAGCTGAATAACAAAAACTAAGCACGAGTTTTAATGTTCTTTACGCAGCCAGTAAGCAAATACAGCCTGCTCATCAGTTTCATGCAGCAGGCTGTGCCCCGCCAGTTTAGCAAACGAACGAAAGTCACGTTGCGACCCTGCATCAGTTGCTAGCACTTTCAATACCGCTCCTATAGGTAAACCATTGAGCGCCAACTTTGCTTTTAACAAAGGTAACGGACAGGCTAAGTTACGCGCATCCAGTTCTTCATCATATTGCGGCAATACTTCACTCATTTAAAAAAACCACCTTATTTAACGAACATTTAGCCATACACTTAGTCAGTATAGAGTGATATAACTTAACACCTCTATTCACTGCTATGGCACGAATTGTAGCCTATACTGTTACTTATCTTGCAAAGAGAGTGCTATGACGTTCTTCTACCCCGCTCTATTAGTGCTGGCCTGCATGCTAGCTCAACCTGTAACTGCAAATCCCTTACCGTCTCTTGGTGACTCGAGCTCAGCAATTATTTCTCCCCAACAAGAACACAAGCTTGGGCGAGCCTGGCTCAGTGTTTTACGTGGACAAGTGCGCCAACTTGAGGACCCACTGCTCAAAGACTATATCGAAACTAGCGTTTATCGTTTAGCCGAAACTAGCCAACTCGATGACCGTCGCCTCGAATTTATTGTACTTGCCAGCCCACAACTCAATGCTTTTGCAGCTCCCGGCGGCATTATCGGAGTGAATGGTGGTTTGCTTCTGCATGCACAAACCGAAGCTGAGTACGCTTCAGTGATGGCTCACGAACTTGCTCACTTATCACAACGACACTTTGCCCGCGGTTTAGAAGCACAAAAACGCATGCAAGTTCCAATGATGGCAGCGATGCTTGCCGGTATAATTGCGACAGCTGCCGGCGGAGGTGACATTGGCATGGCCGCTATAGCCTCCACTCAAGCCGCTGCCTTTCAAGAACAACGTCGCTTCTCTAGGCAGAACGAACAAGAAGCCGACCGCATTGGTTTACTTAACCTTAAGAAAGCAGGTTTTGACCCTCGCGCAATGCCTAGCTTATTTGAACGCTTAATGCGCCAATATCGCTATGACAGCATGCCACCTGAATTTTTACTCACGCATCCACTTTCAGAAAACCGAGTAGCTGATACTCAAAGTCGAGCCGAGCAATACCATGCAAACACTGACAAAATCGACAGCCTCTATTACCAACTGATCCGTACACGTGTACAACTGACTTTTGAAGAAACACCTGGCATAGCACTGAAACGTTTTCGCAGTCAGTTGGCTGAAACACCACATTCAGAACCAGCGCGTTACGGCTTAGCACTTGCCTTAATTCGCGCCAACCAACTCAATGAAGCGCAACGCAATATTGACACTCTACTATTGCGGTCACCTAACTCAATTATTTACCATTTAGCAGCCATCGACTTAGAACTGAGCCGCGGACAATTTAGTCAAGCACAAAAACGCGTCGATGAATTACTTAAAAAACACCCGAACAACTTCCCTTTACGTAAAGCCAAATATGAAATACAACTCAAACAAAAAGATATTGCTGGCGCCGAGCAAAGTATCAATCAACTTTTAAAACAACGCCCTAATGATCCAGATATCTGGTTTGAAGTCGCAGAAATTCGCGGTTTATCAAATAACATTATTGGGTTACACGAAGCCCGAGCTGAATACTTTTCTCGTGTCGGAGATTACACCCAAGCCATTCAGCAATTAGATTTCGCTCGCCAACGCGCGAGTAACAACTTCCCTCGCGCAGCACGCATCGATGCACGCCAACAAGAGCTGATCAAAGAAGAGCAAGATATTAAAAAGATGCTAAATTAACACCCTCACCCTCTCGTCAGTGCGGTGAGGGGGGCTAATTGCTTAAAGCTACACAGCACCCAAGTCTTGGTGCGCATGCACTGCGTACATTATTTATAATTAAATCAGTCAAACACTACAGTTTTGTTGTCATGGATCATCACGCGATCTTCTAAGTGATAACGCAAACCACGAGCCAACGCCATTTTTTCGACATCTTTACCATTACGCACCATATCCGCGACTGTATCACGGTGGCTCACACGCACCACATCCTGCTCAATAATCGGCCCTGCATCTAGATCTTCAGTAACATAGTGGCAAGTTGCGCCAATTAACTTAACCCCTCGCAATGCTGCTTGGTGATATGGTTTAGCACCTACAAATGAAGGTAGGAAACTATGGTGGATATTGATCACTCGTCCTTGATATTTTTGACATAAATCAGGCGGCAAAATTTGCATATAACGCGCCAACACAACACAGTCAGCTTCATGTTCATCAATCAAACGACTGACTTCAGCAAAGGCTGGCTGCTTGTCTTTTGGATCTACAGGCACATGATAAAAAGGAATACCATGCCACTCGACCATACTGCGTAAATCATCATGATTAGCAATTACACAGGGAATCTCACAATCGAGTTCATTACGATGCCAACGATGCAGCAAGTCCGCTAAACAATGTGAGTCTCGACTTGCCATTAACACTACACGCTTTTTAACTGCAGAATCACTCACTTGCCAAGTCATAGAGAACTCATTAGCAATAGGAGTGAAGGCCTGTCTAAACCCTTCTAGATCAAACGGCAAAGAATCTGCGCGTATTTCGTGACGCATAAAAAACCACCCACTCTGTTCATCCGAGTGATGGCTTGCCTGATGAATCCAACCATTGTAGGTTGCTAAAAAGTTACTGACTTTCGCAACAATACCCACACGGTCTGGGCAAGCAATAATAAGACGAAACGTGCGCATGAAAAACTCCAAAAAATAGGATTTTTTATTAAGACAAATATTAATCTCTATTCTACAGCCACCAGCGCCTCGAGTCAGCTCAGCTGAGCTAATATCTACAATGCACACAAAACCTAAGCAAGGAATGCTTTCTTATTATGATACACAAACTGTCTTGTTAACTCCGACAGCCTGTTTTTTGCTTGCCAACTCAAGCTGATTATTCAGTTTAAAATTTCACACAGCATATTTATAAATAAATTATTTATAAACTATAATGTAAAAACTCTATACCTCACCTAATATTAAAAACAAACATATAGTAACAACTGTAATTCTTTACTTGATGACTCTATAGGCTTATCATAATGAAAATTAAAGGATATCAGTAATAGATTACAAGATAATTACGGGTTTAAGATTTTAAAATTCCCCACCCGTTAGTAACTATGGACATACCTAAAAATCCTTAATTAACAAACCACTCTCACCATAGGATTTCCACATGTCATTGATTAATGAATTTCGTGAAACAAAAGAACGTATTAAAGAGCTTGAAAACCGCCTTGCTAACTTATCTCAAGACAGCCAATTACAAAAAGAACTTGAATTTGAAGAGAAACTTCGTGCTTTAATGGCTGAGTACAATAAATCCTTGCGTGATATCATAGTCATTATTGACCCTCAAGCTGCTCGCACAAATACCCCACGCCCAGCAGCCCGCACTCGCAGCCCTCGAAAAACTAAACAGTATGACAACCCACATACAGGTGAAGTGATTCGAACCAAAGGCGGTAACCATAAAGTCCTGAAAGAATGGAAAGCCAAATGGGGTAGCGATGTAGTTGAGTCTTGGGTCACGATCATAGACTAAACCTAGTCTCGCTTACCTCCTAACAAAAACGCCCTACAATTAATAGGGCGTTTTTTATTGAACACGATAAGCCTCTATAACTGATAGCGTTGTTCTATCTCATGCACATGGTGACGCCAAGCCTGAACAATAGGATCAAGTTGCTGCTCAGGAGTTAATGCAGCATAAGCATTTAAATAATCAGCGATATTAAGCGGAGCACCACTATGCTCACCGGTTAAACGGGCACGACAGAACAACGCCCACTGATGCAACTCGTTCTCACTTAATGTGTGAGGGTAATTACGCCCACGATAGCGAAACAACAGTTCTGCTAAACGCTCGTCATCAAACGGCCAAAACTCTGGCAACAGTTTCTCTGGCGCAGTATTCCTTAGGGCTTCGCACAGTTTGCGATCACGAGGAGCTAAAAAACCACTATATAACTGCTGCTCAACATCTTGCTCCCCCCCCGCCCAACTCTCTTCATACACAAAACTCAATTTATCTCGCCATTGTTCACACTGATCCTTTAAGACATGGTAATTATCTTGCCAACGCTGATGATCAAAATTCAAACGCATATTGTCTTCTTCTCGCAGCACTCCTAAAGGTGCTACCACTGGACTTTTATTAATATGAATCAATTTCAGCGGTACAGGTGATTCACCTTCAGCTAACTCTACACGAGGTGTGTACAAACGTTCTTTTAAAGCTTGTGCATCCAACTCCAACAAAGGAGTCACATCAGCATGTAAATCACAAACAATTAATGCGTTACGATTTGTCGGATGCCAAGCCAAAGGTAAAACAGGTGACAAACAGTGACGCGCCACTGAAAACATACCAGATACATGCAGCATCGGTTGCAGCAAGCGAATACGCTCCATAACAGCATCTTTTCGGCGCAAATCATATAAGTAATTAAATAATTTAGGCTGTCTCTCTCGTAACAAGCGCGCCACTGCAATCGTGGCCCTGACATCCGCCAAAGCATCATGCGCCTGCCCATGCTCAATACCATTTACTGCAGTAAATTTTTCTAAACGAAAGCTCATAACACCGTCTTGCTCTGGCCATTCAATGCCTTCAGGACGTAATGCCCAAGTACAACGCAAGACATCAATCAAATCCCAACGACTATTACCACCTTGCCACTCTCGTGCATACGGATCATAAAAATTACGATATAAGGTTGCACGTGTCATTTCATCATCAAAGCGTATGCTATTAAAACCCGCTGTGCAGGTATTAGGACGAATCAACTCTTGATGCAGTCGTTCAATAAAATCAACCTCTAAAAGTCCTTGCTGCTGCAAAACATCTGGCCCAATGCCGGTCACCAAACTGGACATTGGATGAGGCAAAATATCGTCTGATAGCTGACAATACATATTTAATGGCTCATCAATTTCTTCAAGCTGCTCGTTCGTACGAATACCTGCCACTTGGATAGGCCGATCACTATGCGCCTGAACACCGGTCGTTTCAAAGTCATACCAAAAAATACTTGCAGTCACTCTGCTAGCTCCTCTACCACCCGCTCTGTAAATACACACAATAAATGTAAGCTGCCCATATTATTAAAGACATGCTTTGACACAGGTTACATCACGCAACATTAGTAATTCATAAAACCACACTTAATATTTGACCCCTCATAAAACAAGCTATATTCGCTCAGTCTTGCAAAAGACATTTTAAAACTACAGCTATCTTCATATTACCAAATACACTACCAGTAAAATTCTGAGCCTCACAACGCATGCATAACTCTCTCCACTGAGTGAATGTATTACAGTAATCCAAAAAATAATCCTGCACTGCAACACTCATCACTTATAAAATAGCAATACTTGCAAAGAAGTGTTTATATGAAACCTAGGTTAGGCTAATCTTAAGTCACTATAGAAAGTTGTATGAAGCCCACTGAACACAGTTTTCTCTCTACCTAGTAAGGAATTTTATTATGCAACCGCATCAAATTTTAGTGGTTATTGACCCGACTTCCGGTGATTCACAACCTTCACTTGAGCGAGCAACTTGGGTAGCTCAGCGCTCGAACTCATCTATCGAGTTATTACTCTGCGAGTACAATTCCGCACTTGATGGAGGTTATTTTTTTGATGGCCCTGCACAAAAAAAAGCTCGCGAATCATTACTTTCTAACCGAGTTAAATGGCTCGAAAAACTTGCTCAACCCCTACGCGACGCAGGCGTTACAGTGACCACAGAAGCACGCTGGGGTAAGCCATTACATACAATGATTTTGCAGCGTATTGAGGAAATAAAACCAGACCTCGTATTACGCGAAGCGCATTCTCACAGTTTATTACAACGTCTATTCTTCAATAACACATCTTGGCAACTCATTCGTTACTGCCCCGTTCCTCTCTGGTTAGTACGCGATGTTGAATGGCGCGGCGAACGTGTATGCGCAGCGGTCGACCCTGTACACAGCTCAGATAAAACAGCCACATTAGATCATCGTTTGGTTAAAGCAACCCGTTGGATTTCAGACAACCTACAGATGCAAGCTGATTACCTACACAGCTATGCCCCTCTCCCACGCACTATGATCTTTGACTCTGAGTTGGTCGCCGCGTATGAGCAATACGTCGAGCGCAGCGCCAAACAACACCAAGAGGCTTTTGCCAATTTAATGGCTGACTACCCTATTGCAAAAGAAAAACAGCACCTGCTAGAAGGTTTTCCAGAAGAAGTCATTCCTGCTTTTGTTGAAGAGCATCAAACTGACCTTCTCGTTATGGGTGCCATTTCCCGTGGCAACCTTGAAAATGCACTGATTGGCAACACGGCTGAACGCATTTTAGAAGCTGTACAAACAGATCTACTGGTTATTAAACCCACAGATACCAAAGAGTAACCCCAAAAAGGCCCGCCATTACCGATCTTCATGATGGTGGGCGCTCTTTTATTTTTAAATCAGGAGCCTTCTAATGTCGACATTACGTCGCACAAAAATCGTGGCCACTATTGGGCCTGCAAGCAGCTCAACCGAAACTCTCGAACAACTGATCCTAGCAGGCATGGATGTTGCCCGTTTAAACTTCTCCCATGGCACCCCAGATGAACACCGCGAACGGACTCAAAACATCCGCCAGATAGCCGCTAAGCTTAATCGCCATGTAGCTATTCTTGGTGACTTACAAGGTCCAAAAATTCGCATTGCCCGTTTTGCTGATAAAAAAATTGAATTACAAAATGGCGACTCATTCTGTTTCTCGATCACTCACCCCCGTGACGCAGGCACTCAAGAAATCGTTGGCATCGACTACCCCGACCTCGTCACCGATTGCGGCGTTGGCGACCAACTCTTATTGGATGATGGCCGCGTGGTCATGGAAGTCGAACGCGTCTCAGCTGACGCCTTAAATTGTCGTGTTTTAGTTGGTGGATCTTTATCCGACAATAAAGGCATCAACCGCCGTGGTGGTGGTTTAACAGCCCCTGCTTTAACCGAAAAAGATAAACAAGATATCCGCCTCGCAGCAGAATTAGATTTGGATTATCTAGCGGTTTCTTTCCCCCGCGATGCCGCCGATATGAACCTCGCACGCCGCCTCTGTGAAGAGGCGCATTGCAAAGCATGGTTAGTAGCAAAAATTGAGCGCGCTGAAGCCGTTATGAATGACGATGCTCTCAATGGATTGATCAGCGCCAGCGATGCAGTGATGGTGGCTCGTGGTGACCTTGGCGTAGAAATTGGTGACGCAGAACTGGTTGGAATTCAGAAAAAAATTATTGCTGCTGCCCGTAAGCAAAATAAGGCCGTTATTACTGCGACCCAAATGATGGAATCCATGATCCACAGCCCTATGCCAACCCGTGCAGAGGTTTCTGATGTGGCCAACGCGGCTTTGGACTATACCGATGCCGTAATGCTTTCAGCAGAAACTGCCGCTGGTGAGTACCCCGTACAAGCCGTTGCAGCAATGGCTCGTGTTTGTCTAGGTGCAGAAAAGAACCCAATCATGCGCCAATCTGCACACCGCATTGGACAAACATTTGAACGTTGGGATGAAAGCATTGCTTTAGCCACAATGTATACAGCCAACCATTTCCCAGGGATTAAGGCAATTATTGCCTTAACAGAAAGCGGCTATACTCCACTAGTGATGTCGCGTATTCGCTCATCAATGCCCATTTACGCATTTGCTCCATCGCGCCAAACCCAAGCCCGTGTAGCGTTATTTAGAGGCGTCTATACCGTTCCATTTGATCCAAGCGGCTCCTTTACCACATCTGTCAGTCAAGCAGCAGTGGAAGAGCTAGTTAAGCGGGGTGCCGTCACTGAAGATGACTGGGTGATTCTCACTAAAGGTGACAGCTACCATTTAGTTGGCGGAACCAATACCATGAAACTATTACACGTCGGACATACTATCGCAAATAAATAAATATTATCGATGCCTCACCGCTGAGTTTTACCGTGAGGCTCGATTGTTCAGTTATGCTTTAATCCCTAAGGCACCTAACATCTGCTGCAATTCACTCCCCTCCACGGTCACCTTCAAATCTGGAATTTCGCGGCGCACAGGATAGTTTTTGCGCACCAAATCAAAGGCCGCACGCCGCTCTACAGCGTCTCCACTTAAACTCAACCGAAAGCGCGCATCATCACCCCGTGAATCATAAACAGCACGACATACCACACGTAATGCTTCCATAAGAGGAATATGCTCAGCTAGCTGCAAAGATAATAACCTTTGTGGCGGAAACTCAATGCCTGCTTCAGGCTTTAATCCAAAGTATTGACAAAAAGCTTGATAGATTTGTTCTGTACCACGGATCTTACCATCTAAGCTATAACCAGCGATGTGCGCCGTAGCAATATCACACAGTTGGGCTAATTCCACATCTACCTGAGGCTCTCCCTCCCAAACATCCAATATTGCTCGCAAATCTGAACGCTCTTTCAAGGCGGTTTTCAGTGCTTGATTATCTACCACAGCGCCACGGCTAGCATTGATCAACCAACTTCCAGGCCTTAAGGCTGCTAATTGCTCCTCTCCAATTAAATGTCGTGTCGAATGCTCGCCTACAGTAGTTAAAGGAGTATGCAGACTGATCACATCACAATTTTCAATGATACTTTTCAAGTCCACATAATCCCCTCCTTCGCGTTGTTCACGAGGAGGATCACATACCAATACCTGCCAACCTAAACCTCGCAGTACTTGCACCAACCGATCCCCCACTTGACCAGCCCCAACAACCCCATAACAACGCTGAGTCAAATCCGCACCTGTACGCTCAGCCAAGGTCAGCAAACCACTGATCACATAATCCACTACACCTCGGGCGTTGCAACCTGGAGCACTGAACCAACCAACCTTACGCTCAGCCAAGTATTCCAAATCCAAATGATCAGTACCAATGGTACAAGTGCCAACAAATTTTACTTTAGAGTTTGCCAGTAAAGTCTTATCCACTTGGGTAACTGAGCGTACTAAGAGCACTTCAACATCCTTGAGCATCTCTGGATTTAAACTGCGGCCGGCCACACGGTGCAGTTGACCATGACGCTCAAAAACCTCCAGCATCGGAATATTTTCATCAGCCAGTATCTGCATCTATGAATCCTCTTTATCGTTGTATACCTTATAGACGGCAGCTGGATGAGTCTTTTGCGCTACCCTTGCCTGAACGCAACATAGTAAACTATCTGCGCTGTCAATGTATTTAACAGCTACCGCCCGAACTACTGTCCCCACTACCTTGCACTGTGCAATTTTTTACTGCATAGGCTTTATTTATAGGCTGTATTAATGTCCACCGCTACCCGTTTCCAACGTATTACGAACGAATGGCACGCTCTACTCAAACTTGCCACCCCAATTATTATTGCTCAACTGGCCAATACTGCTATGGGCTTTGTCGATACAGTGATGGCAGGACGAGTCAGTCCTAACGACTTGGCTGCGGTGGCTTTAGGTAACTCTATTTGGGTACCACTCTTTTTATTAATGAGCGGTATCTTATTAGCCACTACCGCTAAAGTCTCTCACGCCTTTGGCCGCGGTGCTAAATTGGAGATGGGATACCTCGTTCGTCAAGCTCTGTGGTTAGGGCTTACAGTAGGTTGTGGATTGGCTATTTTACTCTGGAATGCACAACCAATAATGCAATTGATGGGGGTTGATCCTATTTTAATTGACCCCGCTATGGGCTACTTGCGCGCGGTGGCCTGTGGCTTCCCATGTGTTGCTCTGTATTTAGTCTTCCGCTGTTATAGCGATGCTCTCAGCTTAACTCGACCGAGCATGGTCATTGGAATTTTAGGATTGTTAGTTAACATTCCGATGAACTACATCTTTATTAATGGGCTCTTTGGGCTACCAGCTATGGGAGGTGTTGGTTGTGGTTGGGCAACAGCCATCGTTATGATATTTATGGCAGGCTCGATGTTATTCTGGATTTACTGGGCCCCCTATTATAAGTCCAGTCAAATCTTTTCAGACTGGCAATGGCCACAATGGTCAGCACAAAAAAGCTTATTAGCCTTAGGACTCCCAATTGGTATTTCTATCTTTGCTGAAGCTAGCTTATTCTCTGTCATTGCTCTGCTAATTGGCGGGCTCGGCGCTAACGTAGTCGCTGGCCATCAAATTGCGCTCAACTTCAGTTCTCTGGTATTCATGGTGCCTTACTCATTAGCCATGGCCACGACTGTACGCGTGGGTCAGGCTTTAGGCGCTCAACGCTCACGCGATGCCCGCTTCTCAGCAGGTGTAGCTATGGGAACAGGACTACTGTGTGCCTGCATCTCGGCCAGCGCTATGTTTATATTTCGTGAACAGATTGCACAAATTTACACATCCGATACAGCTGTACTCACCGTGGCTACTTCTCTCATTGTGTATTGTGCTATTTTCCAATTTTCTGATGTTATTCAGGTTACAGCAGCAGGAGCTTTACGTGGCTACCAAGATACGCGTATGACAATGTTCATGACGCTATTTTCCTATTGGGGGGTTGGTCTGCCGATCGGATATACCTTGGGCCTAACCGATTACCTAGGATTCGCACAAGGCCCTGCCGGATTATGGCAAGGCTTAATCGTTGGGCTAAGCTGCGCTGCTCTTTTATTGGGCATACGCTTGCATAGGATTTCTCGTAACTACATTTATATCAACGCAAAGAATTAAAGTGACCCAGTAGTCGAAAAATAAACTTTAATCTCGGTGAAAAAAACTAGGGGCCTAGCAAGAAAAACCAACCTAAAACAAGCAAAAAATATTAATTTATTTTGCTTGTTCTTGAAAAGTAAAATATTACAACCTGATCAATGTAGCGCAAAGCTAGGGACTGTGTGGCTTTGCGTAAACAATCCACAAAACCTGTGGATAACTCTGTGAGTAAGATGATAATACATTCTCTTAAAGGCCATATAATGCGGCTTTGCTACAAAATGATGTTTTTTTCATCAAATTTATATTCCCTTACAAATCAATCACTTATAAAGTCAATAGCTGATTTTTACCTTATAACTAACCCTACTCCCTGCACAATCGGATCAACTGTATAAATGTGCACAACTTCTATTTCAGACATCAAAACAACACCAAAGATCAAGAGCAAAAGGTCTTTTTTTTATAATTTCTCACTAATAAAAGGGTTGACAAACATAGCAGTTTGCCAACCCAAACAGTGTTAATCCATTAACGTGGTGCAATGTGCATCTGACCAACACTGCTACTCAATGCCTGCCACTCAGGACGATACATTGATTCTACTTGCGCTGGCGGCACAAGGTACTGTCCTGGAGTAACTGCTCGAGCTAAATACAACAAATGCTGAGGCTGTTGAGCAGGTATCGCCAACGCAGCCACATAACGATCATCACGGTATTCTTGATGCACGATATCTGCACCCTGCATAGCTTCATGCCAGTTTTGCAACGCACCGCTTACCAGAGACAAACCTGCAGAACTACGTGCTAAATTTTGATTTTCTAATTCCAACCCAGCCGGTAACAGATCAACAATCAAAGCATCCGGCACTTCACGACTGGCTCGGACTGCCAAGTGCACCAATACTAGATCACCGCTACGCAACTCATGCAGCTGTAAAGGTTCACCTTGAGGATTGAAATATTGTCGCTCAATACTCAAGACATTTCCCCCTGCCTGTGGCGCTCGTGCTGGATAGCCGGTCACTTCCATACGCTGATACAAATCCTCTTCACTGCTAGTGCTCAGCATTACACCTTTTTGCAGCTGCTCAGCAGCTAAATACACTTGCGAATTTTCGGGGGATAAAATCACATCCCTCCCTGCTGTATGTAGCAACGCTTGCCAGTTTTTGTCACCTAACAGAAGTTGTCCACGGGCTGCCATAAATAGGGCATTGCGCTCTTGAGTGGATAACCCGCGACGCATATGCAATTCATCGGCCAATTCAAAGGTACGTGCGGCTTGTACGCTCGGTGCTAAATTATACTCTTGCAATAACGCTAAAATTTGTGCCTGATCACGTAGCTCACTACCATAATCTGCCATATACAACTGATCACTGCGCTGCACGCCTAGCCCAGCATGCAAAGCTTGCTCTGCTTTAGGTGCATCCCCCATCCACTGTAAAGCTAAGGCCAGATGCACCAAAGGCAACCCCGATCGAGCATGCTGACGCCGCTCAAATAAACTGCGTAATGCACCTAAAGGTGCACGGTGATCACGCGCTAAAACAAAGCCTGCATACGCTTGTACCGCAAAGCGTGTGCTCTCTGGCGCCTCACTGTAATCAGTATCAATTAAATAGCCTTCCTGCATATAACGCAGCAAACGCTCTTGAGCAGATTTTAATGCTGCTAGTGGCACTGCATAACCCTGCTCACGAGCACGCAGTAAAAAATCTGTAACATACACAGTAGCCCAATGCGCTTCACGCCCTCCTGCACTCCACATTGCAAAGCTGCCGTTATAACGCTGCATGGCTAAAAGACGCTCAATACCTAACTCCACCTGCTTCCGACGCTTGTGAATTGCATCACTACTGCCCTGTAATTGACCAATATACAAGGCCGCCATTAAACCACTCACCGTCTGTTCAGAGCAGCCATATGGATACGCATCTAAGGCACGTAAATGCTCTCCAATATTTAATGGCGGACGAGCAGAAACACTCAACACAGCCTGCAACCCGCCCGCCTGATAACCAGCAAGCACTTCAGGTGGCAACTGCCAAGACTGAGCAGACTTAAAAACCCCTTGTATACTGCGCGTTTGTGCTGGATAAGCAGGACGTACGCCAAGCATCCAACTACGTTTTAATGGTACTAATTTCTCGTCGGGCAACTGCATACCATCGACTTCTAGCTCTAATACTCCCTGACCAAAGCCGGCCAATGCCTGAACTGGAATCTTTAAAATCTTTCGCTGTTGAGCGGCTAACTGCACCTGCTGTCGCGCAATTGTCGGTTCTAGCTTTAACAAGCCGTTACTACGCAGTTGTACGGTTATATTTTGCGTTTTCTCAGTCAAATTATGTAAATCTAAAGCTACTTGGCTGTGATCACCACCAGCTAAAAAGCGTGGCGCAGATAATTCAGCTACTAAAGGTGCCGCGACTTCCACTATCTGTTGTGCCATACCAAACTGGCTATCAGTCCACGCTTGAGCAGTCACTCGTAAACGACCATTAAAGTCAGGTACATCAACGGTGATCTCTCCCTCACCCTGCTTATTTAATGTCACAGGTGCACTTTGTAAAGCAACAATATTAACGGTGGTTGGTGGGCGCTGACCACCACGGGGCAATGCTTGAGCATCCCCTCCAAATAAAGTGCGGGCTAAGCGTCCATTGCTTGACTCAATCAATTGGCCATATACATCGAACTGATCTACCTGATAACCTTTTCGTGAAAAAAAACTAGAAAATGGGTCTGGTGCAGCAAAGTCAGTTATATTCAATACTCCGATATCCACAGCAGATAGTAACACTTGTATGGGTTGCCTCGGCACTTGCCCATTGACCAATTTGGCTTTCACCTTCACTGTCAACGGTTGATTAGGGCGCATCTTCTCCACACTATTTAAGGCTACATCCAGCTGACGCATATGACGTTGTAATGGTAGATGTAATAAGCCCACTGCCCGTTTCGGAGTCACTTGTGCCTGCCGCTTGCCCGGACGCACCACCAAGGCATTAATATACATATCATGGCGCAACCAATCTTCAGCAATAGGTATTTCTACTGTTGTGCCTCCAGCTGGTACATTCAGCGGCTGCCACCATAAAGGGCCTTCTGTTGACTCAACTAACAAATAACCACTTCCAGCAGCTGGGGCATCAATGCTCACACGTGCAACATCACCATTAGCGTAAGCTGGCTTATCTAAAGTCAGCCTCACCTGATCAGGTCGCACAGCTCCTCCTAATGCATTATCCTGCCAAGCATAACCGGCCCAAAAACTTACACTACTGACCAGTTGAGTACGAGGATCTTCCACTTCAACGCGATACGGTCCCCACTGCACTGGAAAGCTCACATTAGTTGTACTACCTGCCTCAATTGCAACCTTTTGCTCAGAAACTGTAAGGTACTTTTTATTATAATTATGACTCCAACCCGAGCTCTCAGAATAACTCCAATAGTAATCACGGCGTTCACGCACTAAACGCACCTTAAGCTCTTCCGCTGCGAGTTTGTCACCTTGTGAATTGGCTAATACAATTTCGAAGGTCGGCTCACTATCAGCATCCACTTCGTCACCATTAAACACAGCTCGAATACCAGGTAATTGTGCAGCGGGCCATACTGCTTGGGTCACCTGACGAACTACAGGACGCCCTGCAGACTCCAACACACTAGCCTGTACAGTTAAACTCAGTGGGGAACGCTCATTAACCCACTGACTTTCTAAATAAAATTGAGCACGACCCTCTTGATCCAATACCAACTCATCTAAATCCAAATCTTGATGCTTATCAGCATCCAAGACTGATCCAAATTTAAACCCTGGCAGACTGCTCACCGCATCCCGTAAAGCGCGCACATACAGTTGACCTGTAATATTGTTACCGGCAGCCGGAGCACCGTACAAATAGCGCCCTTCAATATTCACCACAAGATCTGCTTGCGGCTTAATTGGCGTAGCATGAGCCTGTAACTCAAGAGCTAAGCGCTCTGGTAAAAACTCCTCGACCTGAATATCATAAAATTGCTCAATCCCCCCCCCTAAGTCAAACAACAACTGCCAACGACCAGTTGGTGCACTAGCACTGATTGGTAACTCATATTGATAAAAACCTTGATTATTAGCTTGCCAAACAAATTCACGACTGACTTGCTGGTCCGGCCGACGCACTGTCACTTTAATGGGCTGCGCATCAACTTTTTGCCCATCAGCATCACGCAACAAAGCATTAAGCAACACTGTTTCACCAGGGCGATATAAATCACGTGGACCGAAGACAAACAACTGCAAGGCTTGTCCCTTCGGTCCATCAATAGCAAACTCAGCTAAATCTAAACTGGTACTGTTTAGGCGTAAGAAACTGGTTTGTTGACCAAGCTGCGCCACTAACACATCTGCTTTATCAGTTAACGGCAACTGAGCATGACCTTGCTTATTGGTTTTTGTACTGGTTAAGGAGCGCCCTTTTTTATCAAGCACTTGTAACTTAACGGCTTCTAAGGCGATACCATCTGATAATGCTTGAGTAAATACATCTAACTGTTGGCTATATCGGTGTACAGAAACACCAATATCACTGATGCTGAATACTGTAGCTGGGTGAGAATAGTTATAAGTTCCTGCTTGACGCATCACCGCTAAATACACACCGGACTGGTTCAAACTGGCAATAGGCTTAATGGGTAACTGAATAGTTTCGCGGGTATTGGCTTGAGGGTTCAATTCAAAGCGAGCGCTATGCACCAGTTCCGCCAAGGACAACAACTCTTGTGCCTCCCATGTATCTAAACTTTGATTGCTACCCCATTGGCTTAAAAACTCTGGCAATGCATTGGTTTTAACTCGGAAAAACTCAACATCTACTTGTTTGACATTGAGTGCCACCACCGGTAGCCCTTGAATAAACTCTGCGGGCAATAAAGAGCCACGGCTTGCAAAACCCACCGAAGGTTGTAAGTTTCGTGTAGTGATTTTTTCTTGATAATCTTGCGCCAGTTGTGTTTGATTAATTCCTTGCAACCCCGCGTCTACACTGATAATTAGATGGCGCTGCGGCGGAATATGACGTAAGCGCAACATCATTAGGTCATCACTCAGTTCCCATGCTCCATCTAACAGGCCATTTTCACTATCGACAACTTGTATTTTTTGCGCAAAATTTTGCTCAGCAAGCAAAGGCATAGAAAAAGTCAAAGCTAAAACACTCGCCCCGTCCTCTTCTAACTCTGCAAGATCCAAAACTGTTAAATCTTGCCCACGGTAGCGCTCTGCTAACTGCACTGGATCAGGTCTTGGCGCTACAGTTAACGTGGTCGCCACCTCTGGAGAAGTCGATACAACGACTGAGGCTGACTGCTCACCTGAGTCACAAGCAGTAAGCGCTAGCACTAACAACCAACCCAAAAAACTTTTGCGCCACATATCTAGCTCCATTATTTACAATGAGATGCACTCACTTTTGATATCCGCTAGGTTAGGTAGTAGATGCTGCAAGACGTTCATGCTGTTTATCAAAACTCGATATGTGTCTCACGTCGGAAGTTTGGTATTTTAGCCTGTGGAATCATGCTATATACACTCTGATTAAAGGAACCAAACTGACCGCTAAGAACTCAAGGCATATACAGAGGCGCTTACCTACGTAACCTGCAACACCCATCCTAGCACTAAAAATACGAACCCTTACACAAAAAGGGTCAAACATCCCCTCAAGTTATAAGTCTAACTCTATAGACCATATGTTTGAAAATAGTGCAAATGCAGCCAACCCCTATTTTGGTAGCAAGCCTAACTTCTTAGGGCAATATTTAAAAAGAAAAAGCGCAGCCTCCCATGAGTACTGCGCTTTTTATCTAATCGCTTAAGGTTTTACCACATCAAATCATCGGGGATCTGGTATTGTGCGTAGGGATCCTCTTCATTAACTTCTTCTTTTTCAATATTAAGTAAAACAATACGACGCTCATCACGCTCTTGAACTTTTAACGCCACATCACGCGGAATGATTTCATAACCACCACCGTGCTTAACAATAGCTAGACTGCCATTACTGAGCTTATTGCGTACCATATCATTCACAGCAATGCGCTTTACTTTTTTATGGTCCACAAAGTTGTAGTAGTCATCGCTGTCTAACTTAGGTAAGCGTGCACTCTCAATCAACTGACGTATTTGCGCAATTTGAGCTTTACGCTCAATTTTCTCTTGCTGCTGACGGTTCAGCTCCTGATCACGCTTTTGCTTTTCAGCCATTGCTTGCAAAGCCGCTTGACGTTGAGTTTCATCCACCTCAACTACGCCTTTTTTCTCAAGACGCTTTTGTCTTTTCTGCTCTTTAGTGGCTTTTTTAACTTGCTTTTCATTGACCAGTCCTGCTTTTAGAAGCTGATCGCGCAAAGATAAACTCATGTAATCCTAAACCCATGTTTAATGATTTTAAAAATACAGCTCGTACAGCCGGCTAACGCGGCTTATTTAACGTCTGTTTAGCTAAACTCCATAAAGCATCTAATTGTGCTTCACTACAATCATCCATAGCTAGACCTTGTGCTTGGGCCTGCTGCTCAACATATTTAAAACGTTGGGAAAATTTTTGATTGGCCGCACGCAATGCTGTCTCAGGGTCAATATGTAAATGGCGAGCCACATTAACTGTAGCAAAAAGCAGATCTCCTAACTCTTCACTCACTGCTGCGAAATCACCACTAGCAACAGCTTCACGTACTTCCAATAACTCTTCATCAATTTTATCAAGTACCGGTGCTAAATCACCCCAATCAAATCCAACAGTAGAAGCCCGCTTTTGGATTTTCAGAGCTCGGCTAAGCGCTGGTAGCTGTAGCGGAATGTCATCTAACACACTGATAGTTTGCTCAGGTTCTGCTGATGCAGCACGCTCACGCTGCTTAATTTCTTCCCAACGTTCTTTAACTTGCTCAGCTTCAACAGCAGTAGTTTCACGAGCACCATAGAGTGTCCCCTCAGGAAACACATGTGGATGGCGGCGAATTAATTTCTCAGTAATGCTATGCACCACCGTAGAGAAATCAAACATCTGTTGCTCATGTCCCAACTGACTGTAATACACTACTTGAAATAACAAATCCCCTAGCTCACTGGGCAAATGAGCAAAATCTTCGCGCTCAATGGCATCAGCCACCTCATAAGTCTCCTCTAAAGTGTGAGGCACTATACTGGTGAAATCTTGCTGTAAATCCCATGGGCAGCCACTTTCTGGATCACGTAAACGCGTCATTAGGTAGAGTAAGTCTTGGAGTTGATAGGCATCAAATTCGCTCATACTTCCACCTCATCTATAGACGCATCATCTTCAAACTGAGTTGCATGTAGGTTGCTATAATAGCCATTTTGTATGAGCAGCTCTTTATGCGTACCCCGCTCAACAATACGCCCCTGATCCATCACCAAAATCAAGTCAGCCTTTTCAATGGTGGATAAACGGTGGGCTATCACTAAGGTGGTGCGACCTTGCACTGCATGATCTAATGCAGCCTGGATATGGCGTTCAGACTCCGTATCCAATGCTGATGTAGCTTCATCTAAGATCAATAATGGTGCATCTTTTAATAATGCTCTAGCTATAGCTAAGCGCTGACGTTGGCCACCAGATAACAACACACCATTTTCACCTACTTCTGTCTCATAGACTTGTGGCATGCGTTCAATAAATTCTGCTGCATAGGCTGCCTCTGCCGCTGCTTTAATCTCTTCCAACGAGGCATCTGCTAAGTCACCATAAGCAATATTTTTCGCTACAGTGTCATTAAATAATGATACCTGCTGAGTAACTAGCGCCATATGACGGCGCAGGTTGGTTAAAGTAAATTCTTTAACCTCAATCCCATCTAATAAAATCTCACCTTGCTGGTGCTCATAAAATCGAGGGATCAAGTTAGCAAGTGTAGACTTACCACTTCCAGAACGTCCCACTAAAGCGATCATCTGACCTTTTTCTGCAGTAAAGCTAATATCCTTTAAAACGGCCTCATCAGCACCTGGGTAAGTGAAGCTCAAGTGACGTACTTCAAGCTTTCCCTCCACCTTTTCCAACTCTATAGTTCCTGTGTCTTTTTCAGGTGCTTCATCCAACTGTTCAAAAATACTTTCTGCACCAGCCACTCCTTTTTGAATCGTGGAACTGACTTCAGACAACTGGCGAATAGGCTTAGGTAATAAACCAGCTAAAGTAATATAAGCTACTAAATCACCCGGTGAAGAATCTCCCCGCAAAAGCAAAACTAAAAACAGCAATACTGACATAGCTGAATAAATTACCAACTGCAATGATGGCGTATAGACCGCATTTGTTTTCACCATGCGCAACTGACGTTTAGTGTTATTATCACTGGACTCATAAAAGCGTTCACGCTCATACGGCTCACCACCAAAGCTACGGACCACACGATAGCTTTGAATAGTCTCCGACGCCACATGTGTAACATCTCCCATAGCCACTTGAATTTTTTTACTTTGTTTACGAAATTTTTTGCTTGTGCTGTTTACCATCAAAGCGATAATCGGCAAAATAGCTAACATCACTAAGGTCAGCTTCCAGTTCATCCAGAGCAAAGTGGCAAACAAAAATACAACGGTCATCCCTTCACGCACAATCACCTTTACTGCATCTGTAGCAGCACCAGTGACCATAGTCACGTTATAAGTAATACGGGAAATTAAATGCCCCGAGTTATGACTATCAAAATAACGGTTAGGCAAAGTTAGCAAATTATTAAAGAGCTGTACCCGCAAATCATGCACCAACCCAAGCGAAACTTTAGCTAAGTAAAAATTACCTAAAAATGACCCGATACCTTGCCACAAAGCAATTAGGATGATCAGTAAGGGTACAGCTTGTAACAAACGCACATCTGCAAGCCAAGGTACATTAGGGAATAAAACTGCCTCAGGATTGGCTAAGCCATCAACAAAATACTTTAATACATACCCTAGCATTGGGGAGGTTGATGCGAAGATTAAAAAACCGACAATACTGATAATAAACATACCAATATAAGGTTTAATGTAACCTAGTAGACGAAAATATATTTTAACCCCAGAGGTTGTACTGCTCTGCTGTTGTTCTTTGCTCATGAATACTGTTTCTCAATGATGGGAGGTGTGTTTTTAACAGTTATACAGCCGATGTGTGGCTACCAACCCAAAGCTTCTTTTAGAAAAGGTATCGTCAACTTGCGCTGCGCTTGTAAAGACGCATGATCCAACTGCTCTAGAGTATCAAAAAGCACCGTCATACTGCGCACAGAACGCGCCAATAAAAAACGCCCCACGTCGTCTGATAATCGTAATCCACGCCTAGATGCACGTAATTGTAAGGCCCGTAATTTATCGTCATCACTCAGCTCGTGCAGTTGGAAAACTAAAGCTAAACTTAAGCGGGATTGAAGATCTGGCAGCTTAACTGATAATTTACGCGGTGCTGCATCTGCAGCAATTAGCAGTTGCCGACCAGAGTCTCGTAAGCGGTTGAACGCATGAAAAAGAGCCTCTTCCCAATGGGCTTGCCCCATGACCGCTTGAATATCATCCAAGCAAACTAAGTCACAAAATTCAACGTTGTCCAACAATTGCGGCCCATATTGAGAAAGCTCACCTAAAGGCAAATATAAAGCACGTCCACCACGCTCCTCAACACGCAAACAAGCTGCTTGCAACAAGTGACTTCGCCCCACTCCCGGAGGCCCCCAAAGATAGAGTACGCTATCCATCCATTGATCTTCAGCTTCACAAGCATGCTCAACATAACCTACTGTGACCGCATTGGCTCCAGGATAAAAGTTGGCAAAGGTTGCATCATCACGCAAACGCATACTCAGCGATAATTGGGTCGGTTTCATGTGGACTCATTTATAGGTTCAGTACAGGCGTTAGCCTGTTTAACCTCTTTAGGACTTATAGATGCGCAATCCGTACTGAACTGCCCATATATATTTGATTCTTTGTATTGCCCATGCAGATATCTGAGCAAAACCATAATAACGGCAGCTACAGGTAACGCCAGCAGTACACCAGTAAAACCAAAAAGCTGCCCGCCAGCTAAAATTGCAAAAATAACTGCAACCGGGTGCAGCCCGATACGATCACCTACTAACAATGGAGTCAACAGCATACTTTCTAAAGCTTGACCAATTCCAAAGACACTAATAATGCCAATTAAAATATAAGGATCCAAACCAAACTGAAATACTCCTGCAATTAAAGCGGCACCAATACCTACAATGAAGCCCATATAAGGCACCAAGCTCGCAAGACCTGCTAGCAAACCAATCAATAAACCTAGCTCCAACCCTAACAGCATCAAACCAACAGCATACACAATACCTAAAGCCAACATGACCAAAAGCTGTCCACGCATAAAAGCACCGAGCACTTCATGGCACTCACCAACCAAGTGAACGGTAAGCGCTTCTTTACTCCTAGGCAATAAGCGGCGCAGCTTGCCAACTAAAATATCCCAATCACGCAGCAAATAGAATGTCACTACAGGGATTAAAAATAAGTTAGCCAACATGCCTAAAAATGCCATACTCGAAGCAGTAAATTTGCTGAGTAAAGACTGCGCGATACCAGTAGTTTTACCTAAATTCTCACTGAGCATCTGCTTAAGATCTTCCAAACCACCTGCACTCGTATCAACCCCAAGCTGTAACTGCACCCAAGGCAAGGCCGTAACCTGCAACCAATCGATCAACTGCGGCGTCAAAGCATACAAGCTAACCAATTGACGTCCCACCATGGGGATCAAGACTAAAAGCAAAAGCAGAAGAATAAGACTAATCAACAAAAAGACTAAGATAACACCCCAGGTTCGAGAGAGCTTGTAGCGCTCTAATAAGTCAACAACAGGATCGCCCATGTAAGCCAACAATATACTGACTAAAAATGGCGACAAAATAGGAATAAGTTGGTAAAAAGTGAGTAAAGTCAATCCTAGCACACCTAAGAGCAACCAACTTTTAAGGTTCTGTGGCATGCCGCTATCCCTCAAAATCACCAACTAAAATAGAGCATTTGTGCACTATCACTACTGGTCTGCTCCACGCCTAACTCCCCTCCCTGCTGACGACTCTTGAGTGGTGCTTGCACCTCCTGTAACTCTGCCAATGCCAACTGTATTTTTAACTGCTCAGCAGTGCTACGCACGGCCCATTGCGTATACTCAGGCGTAACCTTTTGCAACTGGGCTGCAAAAGGTTCGAGCAAACGTTCAACTAAAGCAAAGCGCTCAAGATTAAGACCAGTTACACGCACCCTAAACTCCTCACCCTCTCCAGGCTTAGTGGCAAAACGCTTCACCAGATTCTGATTAACTTGAGCAAATACACTACGCGCCAACTCCTCTGACGTTGCCGCACTGACCTCGCCTTGCTGCTGTTTATTACCCAGCCACAGTTGCCATTGCGCATGCAGCTGATCACCAGCTTGCTGAGCCATAACAATCACCAATGCATCTGTACCGTAACGCTCTGCTAAAGCGCGCACATCCGCATGATCTGTTAATACATCAGCACTGATTAAAAGCTGTTCATTTAAATCCCCAAGCGGAAACCGTACAGGTACACCATGATGTTGAGCAGCACTCTGCAACTGATGTGCTGCATCATGCGCACCGCTGATCAAGCGTAAGCCTTGCACATCATCCACCTGCCACCAGACTAGCGAAGCAATGCGACTTGTAGCCCATACTGGTAAAGCGGTCTCTCGCAATACCGAGCGCACCGTAGGTGGATCGTAATTTACAATTAAAGTATTGCCATCATAGTCATAATGCGTAATCAGCGGCTGGGGATTAGCCGCATATTGTGCCAGTTGCGCAGCTTGAGCTGTTTCTGCCTTACCTGTTAAGCGTTGCATCAAAGTGGTAAAAGACGCTCGCAGACCTGCATCACGCACTGTACTTTCCTGGCTTTCCAGCTCTTCACGTACCTGGTACAAGGCCGCATCTGAGCTAGCATAAGCAGTAGCCGCAATGCAAGATATTAAAACGGCAACAATACCTGTAAAAAATCGCATATTGATTCTCTCTGAACGTTTGAGCTGAGCAAGTCGCTTACCATAAACAGCCGATGTCATTACAGCAACCGATTCTTCAACAGGTGCACTGTACGACTCTTTCAAAACAGCTTACGCGTCATCACTCATACTAAGGTAAAATATCGCCTTATTTGACTGTGTAAACTTAAGTACCGATGCGTATTGTTAGCATTTTTCTGATTATCGCAAGCTAGTCGAACTGAAGCGCTCGCTTCATGCCTGCTTAATCACTTAACAGATGCAAATACAGCTCATTAAGACTTATGTGGTCGTGCTAAAAATTCGTGCGATTGCATTTCCAATAAGCGACTTAACGTGCGCTGAAACTCAAACTGCAATCGATTACCTACATATAAGTCTTTAAGCGGGACCTCTGCAGATATAATCAACTTAACGTTTCGGTCATAAAACTCATCCACTAAGTTTACAAAACGGCGTGCAACATCTTCCTTACTCACATCCATTTGCTCAACATTTGACAAAATCACGGTACTGTAAATTTTACCCAACTCAATGTAGTCATTTTGGCTGCGCGGTCCGTCACAAAGTGCACGAAAATCAAACCAAGCAACATCGTTACCAATTTTACGAGCAACAATGGTGCGGTTCTCAACTGAAATTTCTTCGTTTTCGAGTACCTTACAGTTCTCCAACAAAAGACTATGGAAGCTTTTATCTAGCGCCTGCTCTACTTCTGTACTGAGCGGGTAATGATAAAGTTCTGCTTGTTCTAAAGCACGCAAACGATAGTCAATACCACTATCAACATTCACTACTTCTGTGTGCTCTTTAAGCAACGCAATGGCCGGCAAGAAGCGTGCACGCTGCAAACCATCCTTATACAGACCATCTGGAACAATATTGGAGGTAGCCACTAAACAAACACCATTTTTAAAGAGCTCTTCAAAAAGACCTCCTAAAATCATGGCATCCGTGATATCTGTGACAAAAAACTCATCAAAACAGATCACTCGTGCTTCTTTTGCAAATCGTTCAGCAACGATCACAAGAGGATTTTTTTCACCATCAAGACTGCGAAGCTCTTCGTGCACTCGCTTCATAAAGCGGTGGAAGTGGGTACGCATTTTTTGCTCAAAGGGCAAAGCATCAAAAAACGTGTCTACCAAGTAGGTTTTACCGCGACCCACGCCCCCCCAAAAGTACAACCCTTTGATAGGCTTTTGCGGCGTCTTCTTGCCCAGCAAACGACCCAACAAGCCATTACTATTTGTACTTGGCGCTTCCTTGGTCAGATCATCATAAAGACGCTGCAAATGGCGTACGGCATTTTCTTGTGCGGCATCCCGGAAAAAATCCGGGCGCTGTAAATCTTTCTGATAACGTTCAAGAGGTGTCATAATAACTGTCGACCCGACAAATAAAACGGGGCAACACTTTAACCATGCGCTCTACAATTGGCAATCTTCTCAGCGATATTTAAAGTATTAACCCGCTCGGCGTAATAGCCAAAACCCTAATCCTGCACAAATCAAAGCAGGCAAAACCACTGCTAGAATTGGTGCAAAACCAAACACAACACTCGCTGGCCCCAGTAAATCTTGGGCAATGCGAAAAATAAAGCCTACTAATACACCAGTGAATACTCGCTGCCCTAAAGTGACTGAACGCAACGGCCCAAACACAAAAGAAATCGCCAACAGTACAAGCGCTGCGGTAACCAGCGGCTGCAATACCTTCACCCAAAAAGCTAGCCAATAACGGCTCGCATTGAGCCCCTGCTCACCTAAATAATTAGCATATTGCCATAAACCACTGATCGGCAAAGTATCAGGATCCATCACTACCGTATTGAGCAAATCTGGCGTAATCTCCACATCCCAACGTTCACTCTGAGCCTGACGAACAGAACTACTACGAGCCTGTAAATCGGTATAAACAATATCTTCCAATAACCAATGATCGTTCTGATAAAGACCTTCTCGAGCAAAGCTGGATTGCAGTAGGCGCTGCTCATCGTCAATCACATAGCGAGTTACACCGATCAATTTACCGCCTGGCTGCACCGTATTAACGTGAATGTACTCACTCCCTTGGCGATGCCATAAGCCGCGCTTAGAACTTTGCGCTTTACCTACTGACTGCACCAGTGATCGATTTGCCTCCCCAGCACTGGATGCCCAAGGCGCTAGATACTCTCCAACTAAAACACCTAATACCATCAGTACCAACATAGGTTTCATTACTGCCCAGACAATTCGCCGAATAGAAACACCCGCGGCGCGCATCACTGTAAGCTCACTATTGCTGGCCAAAGCACCTAACCCCACCAAGCAACCAATCAATGCAGCCATAGGCAGCATCTCATAAATGCGTTGCGGTGCAGTAAAGCCGACATAACTGGCCGCATCCCATAATGTATAAGCACCCTCGACATCATTGAGTTCATCAATGAATGCAAATAAAAGCGCCAGCGCACTAATGACACCAAGCACAGCAACAATAGCTAAAAATACCGTGCTACCAATATGACGGTCTAGCCTACGCATGTTGTGCCTCCTTATTCGCCCGACGTTGTGCTAGTTTTAAACGTACCGGCTGCCAATACACTAGCAGCAGGCCGATGAGCAAAAACACAGCATGTACAGGCCACAAACCCAACCCAGCGGGAATTCGCCCCTTATCTAGTGCGCTACGCGCTGCCACCAGCAAAGCCAAGTAAGTCATATAGAGTAAAATTGCTGGAAGCAGCTTCAGAAAGCGTCCTTGCCGCGGGTTCACTTTCGATAAAGGCACCGCAATTAAAGTAACAATAAGGACTAAAATCGGAATAGATAAGCGCCACTGCAACTCTGATTGCATTTTCGGATCAGCATGTCCTATCAATTCAGCAGTGGACAACCCTTCACGGTCACCAACTTTTACTTCAACAGATGGCTTGGGTAACAAAACACCGTAGGTGTCATAATGAACCACCCGATAATCAGCCTCCCCAGGAGTGCCATCGTAACGGTAGCCGTCTTGCAGTATCAAATAACGACTGCCATCTTCTTGTATTTGTTGGCGGCCTGTTTTAGCCACCAAAACAGTGATTCCTTCATCCTTTGTATTGACTTGAGAGTGCCCTGCATCACGTTTTTCAGAAATAAACACGTTACGTAGTTCATCACGCCCACTGGATAACTCTTGCGAGTAAGTTACCCGTGAACCATCTCGTAAAGACTGAAAACGCCCCGGCACCAAGGTGTCAAACTCCGTTAAGGCATCCTGTTCATTAAGAATTTGTGCAACACTTTGCACACCTTGTGGGGTTAGAAAAAAACTGAGCCACGCACATACAATTGCAATCAGCAACGCAGGTGCCAAGGTGTAAGATAACAACCGTTGTTCGCTCATACCAGTCGCCGTCAGGACTGTCATTTCACTTTCCAAGTACAAACGCCCGTATGCTAGCAAAATGCCTAAAAATAACCCCAAAGGTAAAATTAACTGTAAAAACCCTGGAATACGGTAGCCCATAATCATGAGCAAAACCCCAGGATCAAGGATACCTTGCGCAGCTTGGGCTAAATATTTAATGAAGCGTCCACTCATAATAATCACAAGTAGAACCGCACTAACCGCACTAAAAGTCAGTAAAACTTCGCGAGAAAGATAACGAAAAACTATCAAGTAAAGGCTCCAAGCTTGTCAAAACCGCCCAACGCGGCTCACACTAGTCATACAAATTGTGGCAGTGTACCTACACGCCGATGTAAACCAACAGTATTATCCTGCATCTATTCATTTTTGTCTTGAGGATCATTGAGCATGGACTTTTTAGTCAAATCCAGTTCTATAGAAACACTAGAAACTAGTGTACTAGTATTAACCGTTAACGAAGCACTACAACTTGATAGCCAAGGCCAACTCATCGATAAACTATGTGGCGGACTAATCAGTGCTCACCTTAAAGCAGGTGATATCCAAGGTAAACTCGGTCAAACTTTACTGTTACACAACCTTGCTAACCTCAAAGCTCAACGCGTTCTACTGGTCGGTATTGGCAAAGAGGATAAACTCTCTGACCGCAACGCGCGTAAAACAGTCACTGCCATTCTAAATATTTTCAAAGCACTGTCTATTAAAGATGCAGCTTTAGCTTTTACAGACCTGCAATTTCAAGACCGTGACGCTTATGCCAGTGCTCGTTTAGTCACCGAATGCCTTGCCGATGGGCTTTACGTATTTGATCAATTTAAAAGCGAAAAAGCACCAACTCCCAAGCTTGCTCAAATCATTTTGATGTGCAACCCAGACCAGGAAACTGCCGTCACTAAAGCCTGCAAAGAAGGCAAAGCCATTGCCACCGGCATGGCTTTTACTCGCGACTTAGGCAATATGCCGCCAAATATCTGCAACCCTCGCTACCTTGCTGAACAAGCTAAAGAACTGGCAGCCAACAACAAGCTCACAGTTGAAGTACTTGAGGAAGAGCAGCTTAAAGAACTCGGTGCCGGCGCCCTACTTGCTGTAGCTCAAGGTAGCGATCAACCTCCTCGCTTAATCGTGATGAGTTACCAAGGTGGTCAAGATAACGAACAACCTTATGTTTTAGTCGGCAAGGGTATTACTTTTGATTCCGGTGGTATCAGCCTGAAGCCGGGGGCTGGTATGGATGAAATGAAATACGACATGGGGGGGGCTGCCAGTGTTCTCGGCACATTGAAAACAGTACTTGATCTCGAACTACCAATCAATGTAATCGGTGTTTTAACCTGCGCAGAAAATATGCCGAGCGGCGGAGCTACACGACCAGGCGACATTGTCACCACCATGAGCGGACAAACAGTAGAGATCCTTAACACTGACGCTGAAGGTCGTTTAGTTTTGTGCGATGCTCTTACTTATGTAGAACGCTTTAACCCTCAAGCGGTGATTAACATAGCCACTTTAACCGGCGCCTGCATCGTTGCGCTCGGTAGCAATACCAGCGGCCTTATGGGTAACAACCCAGAATTGATTGAGCGCTTATTAAGTGCCGGCAAGCAAGCTAGCGATGCAGCCTGGGAGCTACCTCTATTTGATGACTACCAAGAACAACTAGACAGCCCTTTTGCTGATATTGCAAACATTGGTGGCCCCAAGGCAGGAACTATTACTGCTGGTTGTTTCTTATCACGCTTTACTAAAGCTTATCCTTGGGCACACTTGGATATCGCAGGTACTGCTTGGATCAGCGGTGGTAAAGAAAAAGGCGCAACAGGTCGCCCAGTTCCGCTATTGAGCCAATATCTACTGGACCAAGTGCAGTGAGAGTAGAATTTTACGTTCTCCCTACGACCCAAACGGCAGACCGCTTAAATGCGGCCTGCCGTTTGGCACATAAAGCATGGCATGCAGGTTTTACTACCTTTATTCGTTGTGCTGATACAAAACAACAGGCGCAATTAGATGAAATGCTCTGGACCTTTCGTCGCCCAAGCTTCATTCCACACGCTCTCTACTCCGATCACTGCCACGCCCCTGTCATACTGGCTATTGATGAGCGACCACAGCACACCCCTTGTGTACTGATTAATTTACACCCCAAAATCTCTTCCCACTTGGACTGTTTTAATCGAGTCATTGAAATTGTAAATCAAGATCCTGAGCAACTGAACATCAGCCGACATAACTTTGTCAATTATCGCAAACAAGGCTACAAACCTGCACGTGTTGAACTCTAACCTCAACTTATAGCCCTCTCAAAGCACTCTTTACTGCATCTCAAATACAGTAAGTGCTCTTTTCTTCCGCTAATCGCTGAGTTTACTGATCCGATGATGGCCGCTTGCCGTGAAGCCTGTTAAAATCACCAGATTAAACGTATTTTTCGCATACTTCGCTAAAGGCCCAATTCATGAGCAACAACAAAACCTCTTTAAGCTACAAGGACGCTGGTGTAGATATCGACGCTGGTGAAGCACTCGTTGAACGCATTAAAGGCGTTGCTAAACGCACCGCTCGCCCTGAAGTGCTAGGCGGCCTTGGTGGCTTTGGTGCTTTATGTGAGATCCCCGAAGGTTACCGTCAACCAGTACTGGTTTCAGGCACCGATGGTGTCGGCACAAAACTACGCTTGGCGATTGATCTAAATAAGCATGAAAAAATTGGTATCGACTTAGTTGCCATGTGCGTGAACGACTTAGTCGTAAGCGGAGCTGAGCCACTGTTCTTTTTGGATTATTACGCCACAGGTAAGCTCAATGTTGATATCGCTGCACAGGTTGTAACTGGTATTGGTGAAGGTTGTGAACTGGCAGGTTGTGCTTTAGTTGGTGGTGAAACTGCCGAAATGCCAGGAATGTACAATGGTGAAGATTACGACCTAGCAGGTTTCTGTGTAGGGGTCGTGGAAAAATCCGACATCATCGATGGTTCTAAAGTTGCAGCTGGCGATGTGCTTATAGCCCTACCCTCTTCAGGCCCACACTCTAATGGTTATTCTCTAATTCGTAAAATCATTGAAATTGCCGATATCGACATTCAAAACACTCAACTCGGCGACAAACCTCTAAGCGACCTCCTAATGGCTCCAACACGTGTTTACGTTAAGCCTCTACTGAAACTGATTAAAGAAACCGGTGCCGTTAAGGCTATGTCACACATCACCGGCGGTGGCTTAATTGAAAACCTACCACGTGTTTTGCCTGCCAACTCACAAGCAGTGATTGATGTAGCAAGTTGGACGCGCCCTGCTGTGTTTGACTGGCTGCAAGAGCAAGGCAATGTAAATGAAATTGAAATGCACCGCGTCCTAAACTGCGGCGTTGGTATGGTGATCTGTGTTGCAGCCGAGCAACAAGATAAAGTGTTAGACAACCTGAAAGCATCCGGTGAACAGCCTTGGGTAATCGGCCATATTCAAACAGCTACTGAAAGTGCTGAACGCATCATTCTTAACAACCTAAAAAACCATTAATGACAGACTCAAAAACTTGCAATATTGTTGTCCTGATCTCCGGATCAGGCAGCAACCTACAAGCCATTATCGATGACTTAGCCGGCCACCCTAAAGCACATATTTGTGCTGTAGTCAGCAATCGAGCTGATGCTTACGGCCTAATTCGCGCTGAAAAAGCAGGCATTACCCGACATGTGTTAAACCACAAAGACTTTGCAGATCGCTTAGCCTTCGACACAGCCTTAATGCAAGTCATCGACCAACATCAACCTGACCTAGTAGTACTTGCAGGGTTTATGCGTATATTAACGCCTGAGTTCACCCGCCATTACGCACACCGCCTGCTCAATATCCACCCTTCACTGCTTCCTAAACACAAAGGGCTCAATACCCATCAACGTGCTATTGATGCCGGTGACCATCAACATGGCTGCAGCGTGCACTTTGTTACAGAGGAACTCGATGGTGGCCCAGTAGTCATACAAGCAGCGCTACCCATTCAAAGCAATGATACAGCAGAGCAACTCGCACAACGCGTGCATGCTCTAGAGCATCAAATATACCCCCTGGCAGTACGTTGGTTTGCTGATGGTCGCTTGCAACTCAGCGAACAAGGCGCTCTACTTGACCAACAACCTTTAGCCAATAGTGGTTATCAGTTCCAACCTTAGGAGACTTAGCAACCATGCGCCGCGCAATACTTTTGACTTTAGCTGCAGTTCTATTACCTGCAAGCCTTATGGCTACTGAGCTAAAACCTTTCTCCGCCAGCTATACAGCGGACTGGAAACAACTTCCTTTTAGCGGCAAGGCTGAGCGCAGTTTAAAACAGCAGGAGGACGGCACTTGGAAGCTGGACTTTTCAGCCTCAATGTTGGTTGCTGGCTTGAATGAAACTAGTTGGCTGACTCTTGTGAACAATGACATTCAACCACAAAAATACCGTTACTCACGTAAAGGTATGGGTAAGTCTAAAAAAATCAAACAAGATTTTGATTGGCAAACTAAGCGTGTAACTGGTAACGATCGCGGCAAGCCTCTTGAAGCTACTTTATTGGCCGGAGTGCAAGACAAGTCCTCATACCAACTGGCCTTACAACGCGATGTAGCTGACGGCAAAACTAGCATGTCTTATCAGGTACTAGATGGTGACGAACTTGATACTTACGATTTCCGCGTCCTAGGTGAAGAAACTGTAGAAACCATGGTAGGAAGCGTCGATGCCATAAAAGTAGAGCGTGTTCGTGACCCAACCCAAAGCAAGCGCATCACTATTTTATGGTTTGCCAAGGACTGGGATTATTTATTAGTTCGCTTGCAACAAGTTGAAAAGGATGGAAAAGAATATCAAATCATGCTTGAAAATGGCACTGTTAATAATAAAGCCGTTCAGGGTAGCAACTAGCACTTTACAACACAGCCTGCCTTTCTAGGCAGGCCTCTTAAATACTACGCACTCTGTCAGCACATTTCACCACGCTTATATACATAAATATAGTATACTTTCTTTTTATCAGTTTGCTCTATTTGACTTTTAAGGAAGTAACAATCATGGCTATAAAAACTTTACGCGCCACAGGCGAAATGGGCGCTGGTATGACCATTGAAATAATGTGCGGTGAGCACAAGGTGTATATGGATCAACCCAAAAATGCAGGCGGTGCAGACCGTGGCCCTGCACCACCGGAATTGATTCTTGCGGCTTATGCCGGCTGTGTTGGAAGCTTAGGACGCATCATCGCTTTTCAAGAAAAAATCGATTTGCGCGGTATGAGTTTTGACGTAGAAGCCGATTACGACCCAGACTGCCTGTTAGGTCGCGAAACCACCGCACGCGCAGGCTTCCAAGAAGTACGTTTAAAAGTAAAAATTGATGCTGACTTAGATGACGCCGACAAACAAGCCTTCTTAGAGAAAATTGAAAAACGCTGCCCTGTAGCCGACAACTTAATCAATTCAACAAAGGTTGTGGCTGTACTGGATAAATAGCCTGCCCTTAATTTATTTAAGTTAACCAATACATAAAAAACCCCAAAAAGTGAGTCAAACTTTTTGGGGTTAGTTCATAAGTATGGTCTTTTATAGACTTTGCAGCTATTCTTAGCTGCTGAGCTCAACCAATAGCTTATTCAAACGCTGCACATAAGCGGCTGGGTCTTTCAGACTATCACCTGCAGCCAAAGCAGCTTGGTCAAACAAGATCATAGACAAATCTTTAAAACGCTGCTCATCCTTTTCCGCATCCAGTTTTTCAACCAAACTATGTTCAGGATTGATCTCAAAAACAGGTTTAGACTCAGGCACTTTCTGACCACTGGCTTCAAGAATTTGGCGCATTTGCAAACCTAAATCCTGCTCACCAATAGCCAAAATAGCAGGCGAATCTGTTAAACGGTGCGAAACACGAACATCAGCAACCTGATCACCTAATACGGTTTTCAGGCGTTCAACCAAAGCCTCTTTGCTCTTAGCAACTTCATCTTGCGCCTTTTTATCTTCTTCGCTATCAAGCGCACCTAAATCTAGATCCCCTCGAGCCACATCAACAAAGTTTTTACCATCAAACTCAGTTAAATAGCTCATCAGCCACTCATCAATACGATCAGTTAACAATAGCACCTCAATGCCTTTCTTGCGGAAAACTTCTAAGTGCGGGCTATTCTTAACCTGATCGTAACTTTCACCGGTCAGATAGTAAATCTTGTCCTGGCCATCCTTCATACGCTCAATATAATCAGCTAAGCCTACTATTTGCTTATCATTACCGGCTAATGTTGAAGCAAAACGCAACAGCCCCGCCACTTTCTCCTTATTAGAGAAGTCTTCTGCCGGCCCCTCTTTTAGCACCTGCCCAAAAGCTTCCCAGAAAGTCTGGTATTTTTCTGGCTCATTTTTCGCCATTTTCTCTAGCATGTCTAACACACGCTTAGTCAATGCCGACTTCATGCTGTCGATCACTGGATCTTTTTGCAAAATCTCACGGGAAACGTTGAGAGATAGATCATTAGAATCCACAATACCTTTTACAAAACGTAGGTACAGTGGCAAAAACTCATCTGCCTGATCCATAATAAATACGCGCTGCACATACAGTTTTAAACCGCGCGGTGCTTCACGCTGATATAAATCAAAAGGGGCACGAGTCGGGACATAAAGCAGCGAGGTGTACTCTAAGCGGCCTTCAACTTTATTGTGACTCCAGGTCAAAGCGTCTTCAAAGTCATGGGCAACATGCTTATAAAACTCTTGATACTCCTCATCTTTAACTTCTGTACGGGGACGCGTCCACAAAGCGCTAGCTCGGTTAACCACTTCCCACTCAATTTCTGCAGCATCCTCCTCACTAGCCCCTTCTTTAGGTAACTCGATCGGCAAACCAACATGGTCTGAGTATTTTTTAATAATATTACGCAAACGAAAGCCGTCAGCAAACTCGCTTTCACCTTCCTTCAAATGCAGAACAATTCGACTACCACGCTCGGGCTTTTCAATGGTAGAAATTTCAAACTCACCTTCCCCCTTTGAGCGCCAGAGCACTCCTTCAGCAGCTGGTGCGCCAGCACGACGAGTGAAAACCTCAACCTGATCTGCAACAATAAACGCAGAATAGAACCCCACACCAAACTGTCCAATGAGCTGAGAATCTTTTTTAGCATCACCAGATAAATTTTTAAAAAATTCAGCCGTACCCGATTTAGCAATGGTACCGAGATGATTAACCACTTCATCACGACTCATACCAATAGCATTATCTTCAATGGTTAAAGTGTTGGCATCTTTATCGAAACTAATGCGAATTTTTAATTCAGCATCACCTTCTAACAACTCAGGATTAGATAAGGCCTCAAAGCGGATTTTGTCAGCCGCATCGGATGCGTTAGAAATCAACTCACGTAGAAAAATCTCTTTATTTGAATAGAGTGAGTGGATCATCAAGTGCAGTAGTTGTTTAACTTCTGTCTGGAAACCTAATGTTTCTTTTTGTGTCTCAACAGCCATTCTTGGTTAACTCCATATTCTCTAAAACAAGCCATGCTTGATGCCGGCGCTGTATCAGATATGGGGGTTACTCTTAAAATTACAACTCCTGATGATATATTCAAATCACCGCAGCTGTACTCCCCCCATTTTCCACAGTGCTCATTTGTAGAATTTAAGCTGCCTGTAATAACTGCCTTGGCGGTACTCCTCCGATAGCAGTGTGAGGGCGTTCGTTGTTGTACGTCCAAAGCCATTGTGT
>NZ_JAXIVU010000004.1:0-178338 GCF_034259425.1 Denitrificimonas halotolerans | reverse complement strand
ACATCGAGGTGTTTTATAATCGCCGTCGCAGACATAGTCATTTAGGCCAGTTATCACCGGCGGATTATGAAGAAAGAGAACGTCTCAACGAGGCAGCTGAGTGTCTATGAAACTGTGGGAAGTCCATCATTTCTGATGTATATTTAGTTAAATCGATCCTGATATAGAACGTAAGAAAGCTTACAGACCTAAGTGCGGTTATAGATGAGTAAGCGTCCACGATATTTTTCTTGCTCTGATATGTCTTCGGTTATCGTTTCATCAGAACTTAACTGGAAGCCTAAAGTATCCATTTTTCGGTTAAAAGCGGTACGATACCCGCGATTTGGATCAACTACCCAAACCTCAGCACTCTTATTAGCATGTAAATTTACAAAGCGAGCTAAAGCTATGGGCATATCCGGCTCATACAGTAAATCACTACCAATAATTAAGTCGTATTTTTTTTCTAGCAGTGGAGCGCCAGTATCTTTCAGAGAAGGTTTGGGGTGTTCTCCCCACTGACCATGCCTAAAAGGTAGTTTGGGCATATTGTTTAGACGCAGATTTTTTTGTAAAAATAATTTCGCTTTAGGGTGACGATCAGATGCGGTAATCTTAGCCCCTAGACGGTGAGCAACTAAGCTGGCTAAAGCTAAACCACAGCCTATTTCTAAAATATTCTCATCTGGATTAATTGGGCGTTTGGCTATAGCTCGAGCTAAATGGATGCTTGACGGCCATAACATGCCGAATAATGACCATGAGGCTGAACAAATTCCAAGACGTTTTGCCGCTCCTTTGGGGTCGTAATACTGCTGACGATCCAATAGAGAGCGAATAATGAGATCATTGGTACCATCGATTTTTATATTTTCTATTTTTGTGTAGTAATTTTTTGTACTCATAAACCTTTCATATATAACGCCTCAGGAATAATAGATCTATATATTATTACATGAATTCTTAAAGTTTTCTTTTAAAGTTACTCATATCCGAAAAATGGCAACTTATTTGTAGAAGTTAACTAGTTTTAGCAACACCTTTTATACATTATTGAGATTGATTTATTTTTAAATATGGATAATTATGTCTGTTCCTTGTGAATTATTTGGTACTTTAGGCTGCCATTTGTGTGAAAAAGCTGAGCAGGTTTTACAACCATTTGTGGTACGCGGTTTAGTCGTAGAGTTGCTTGATATTACTGACTCGCAACAATGGTTTGAGCGTTATGCTTTAACGATCCCTGTTTTGCGACGTGTAGATACGGGACAAGAGCTGAACTGGCCCTTTAACGAGGACGATGTGCTAGATTTTTTAACGGATCATATAAGCAATTAAGAACAGTCTTGTGTAATCGTTAAGAAAGCACTAATTACAGTATTTTTTTGTAAAATGCATAAAAATATATTCAGATTTTCCAAGTAGCGGTAAAATGAGCGAAGTGCCACTCCTGGCTATTTCTTAGTAGTTGATACATATCATGTTTGATAATAATCCATGCTTATCTTGTGGCGCATGCTGCGCGCACTTCCGTGTGTCTTTCTTCTGGGGTGAGTGTCAATCAGCCGGTGGGACAGTCCCTGATGATACTGTTATAGCTATTAGCCCAACTTATGTTGCGATGCTCGGAACCGAGCGTAAGCCAGCACGATGTCAAGCTTTAGAAGGAAAAGTCGGCGAAAAAGTGCATTGCACTATGTACACTGACCGCTCTAGTACTTGTCGTGAATTTCATGCATCGTGGGAATATGGGGAGTCTAACCCTCACTGTGATGTGGCTCGAGCGGCTCATGGTCTGCCACCACTTGAGCCACTTCCTCATGCAGACATGCTCAAGCCCTCAGGCTCTGATGTGTCCACCCTATAGACTTACAAACTCAATATAACCTAGTAACAAGGTTGGTTATATGTTTTAAATTGATTAAGATGTACTCTCGTTACAGAACGCTAGACGAGATAAGTACACTCATATTCAGATGATTGAGGTTAAAACATGGATGCCATTGATCTTTTATTAAAGCGCGTATCAGTGCCACGCTTGCAAGAGCCTGCACCAACTGCAGAACAGCTTGATTTTATGCTACGTGCAGCAGGTCGTGCACCTGATCATGGGCAACTACGACCTTGGCGATTCCTGACCATTACTGCGGATGATCGATATAAATTAGGAGAATTATTTGTTCAGGGTTTACTCAGTTATGACCCTGAGGCTGATGAAAAACTAATCGAGAAAACTCGCAATCTACCGCTGCGAGCGCCAATGTTATTGGTTGTGATAGCAACCTTTGTTGAACATGAAAAAGTACCTGCTCACGAACAATTACTAACCGCAGGTTGTGTCGCTCATGGTATTTTATTGGCTGCCCATGCTCAAGGTGTAGGTGCGGTATGGCGAACTGGTAGCCTAGCAGAAAATACAGTTATCAAAAAAGGACTTGGTTTGACGGATAATGAGCAAATAGTAGCTTATATGTATTTAGGTACGCCTATTAATAGTTTACGCAACCCTCCAACTTTAGATCCTGCACCGTTTCTACGCTGCTGGCCTGAAACTAACTCGTGATATTGCTCAAAGGGAGTTTAATGGTCGCTATAAATCCACCTTGTGGATGATTGTTAAGCTCGAGTTGCCCGTTATGTTTTTCTACGGCACGTTGAGCAATGGTTAACCCCAATCCATACCCGTCTTGGTTTTGACCTGGCACGCGAAAAAAACTATGGCCTAATTGAGCAAGCCACTCATCACTGACTCCGGGGCCTTGGTCACGCACGCTGATGCTTAACTGATTATCTTGTCGAGTGATATGAACCTCTATTGGAAGACCAGCGGGATTAAAACGCAGCGCGTTACGTAAAAGATTGTCTATAGCGCGTTGGAGTAACTCAGGCCAACCTTGATAGGTTAAGTTTTTTATCCCTGTTATAGCTATTATTTGATTAGGTTGTAATAAAGCAGCGTCATCTATAAGCTTTGTAAGTAAAGGAGTAATGGCAAAGCTTTGTTGCTTGGTCTGCACTTGATCTAAGCGTGCTAAGGTAAGTATTTCATCAATAAGCGCATCAAGACGTTCACATTCACGTTGTAAACGAGGCCAGAGCTTGCGCCTTTGTTCTTCTGTGCCGCGTTCAGCTAAAGCTAAAGCAATTTGCAAACGAGCTAAAGGGGAGCGCAATTCATGAGAAACATCGCGCAGTAATTGTCGCTGGTTGCTAATAAGCCCTTGTAAGCGTTGCCCCATAGTGTTGAAATCTGACGCCAATACACCAAATTCATCCCGCCGTTGTGCAAGTTGACTCAGTTGTTCTTGATGGTAGCTAGTATGAGCTAAATCATGTACTGCATGGCGTAAGCGATTCAGTGGGCGAGTGATTGATAAAGTTAGTAGCATACTCATAATGGATAGTACAAACAAAGCAATCAGTAGAGCACTCATGGGGCGTAGAGCATTACTGCGCTGCCAAGCACCAAGCTCGCTATAGGGAATACGGTAAATCAATAAATATGTTTGCCCATGATTGGAAGTAATCTCTTCAGTAATACGCCTCCACGGTTGACGATGCTTACTATAGCGAGCTTCACGCTCAAGTATTCGAGAAGGGGGGGTACCGGTCAAAGAAATAGTATTTTCATCTAAAATTTGTGTATGAATGCGGTATTGGCGGTGTTGTTGTTGTAGGAAAGTTTGAGCTTGATCTGTTGCACCTGTTTCATATAAAGAAAGCCAGGTGGCTGCAAAGTTTTTTAAACCAGGGTGATGATTTAAAATCCAATTGTCTTGATTGAAAGTGCGTATCAGCAAGAATGTCAGTACGCCAGTAAGCATCAAGGCTAACCAAAAAGAACCGAATACTCGCCAGAATAGAGAGCCCACCGTATTATTCCCCAAACAAAAAGCGGCGTATTACGCCGCTTAGTATGAAGCTAGACTTATTCAACACTATCAGCTAACTAACGTTTAGTTTCGCCCGTAAACTTGTTAGAAGTCTTGTAATGCATATGTTTTTGCATTTTTCTGATGTCTTGATCAAATTGGACACGCTGTTTGTCATTAAGCATGCTGCGTAATTTATTATGGTGTTTAGCTCGAGCTTGAGCTTGTGTGGCACGATGAGCTTGCATTTCTTCTTTAAAGCTCTGACGTTGTTCAGGTGTTAGCTCTAAACGATCAAACCATTGAGCTTGGCGTTCTTGCATTTTTTTTAAGTGCCATTGCTCACCATGCTTATCTGATTTTTTTTGCATTTTCTGCTGTCCTTGTACAAATGCTTGGCCTTGAGGCTCTTGAATTTGTTCAGTCACAGCTGAAGCCGTCAAGGGTAGCAATGCACTTAAAACAAAGGCTGTCATTTTGATTCGCATGGTTAATCTCCTATTGGACCTTCTACTGTTTTCAATATGCCTCTAGTATGCCTAGGTTTATGTCAATTACGGTCAAGGTAATGTAAAGGTCAGGTAAAGATTAAAGGTTATAAAAATACCCTCGACCGCGTAAAGCAACAATCCTCGGGCTGGAGTTTGGGTGAGGCCCTAATTTTCGACGTAGATTACTGATATGCATATCTAGACTTCGATCATATAAAGTCAGTTTGCGCCCGAGAGCAAATTGAGCTAATTGCTGCTTTGTAATCGGCTCTCCTGGAGTAGCCAATAATGCCTCTAAAATTCGACCTTCAGATACTGTTAAATCAACTTCATCTTGCGCGTTAATGATCGCAACACCACGAGTGGGGCTGTACTGCAAATCACCAAGCACAAGACTGCTCGAGGCAGCGACTGAGGTCGGAGTACTTAAAGTACGGCGTAAAACAGCGCGTAAACGCGCGGTCAGCTCTCTTGGATCACAAGGCTTAGTTAAATAATCATCAGCACCTAGTTCTAAGCCGATAATACGATCTGTCGGCTCTCCACGAGCGGACAACATTAAAACGGGCAGTAAAGGATACTCTTCATGGATTTTACGCAGTAATTGTAAGCCATTTCCATCGGGTAGCATCACATCCAAAATGATCGCATCAGGTTCGGGGTATGTATCAAGATAATCACGCGCACTTTGACTGTCAAAGCACGCGTGCAACTTAAAATTTTCTTGCTTAAGCCAGTCGATTAACAATTCGCACAGTTCTTGGTCATCATCCACTAACAGAATATTACTCATGGCCGTTGCTTCGACTCCAACTCTTTCTACTGGTATAGATCTATTTGGGGAAGACTTGTTTAAAAGGTTTGATCTGAACCTTGGCGTATACTCCTGCGGCACAATATGGATCAGCATCCGCCCAAGCTTTTGCCTCATTTAATGAAGCAAATTCGGCGACCACCAAACTGCCTGTGAAACCTGCATCGCCTGGATCATCACTATCAATTGAGGGGTGTGGGCCTGCGAGTACAAGACGCCCAAGGTTTTGTAGTTGTTCTAGACGAGCTAAGTGCGCAGGGCGGGCAGCAAGGCGTTGTTCCAAAGTATTAACAGCATCTTCAGCGATAATAGCATAGAGCATAGTATTAGTCCTTATGGGAGTCTGAGGGTAGATCTTGCATATGTCGTGTTAAGTAGACACCTTGACCAATTAAAAACAGCACAGTCATTGTCAAGCTACCGAACACTTTGAAGTCGACCCAAATATCATGGAAAGTAAAAGCTACGAAGAGATTCGCCGCACCAGAGAAGATAAAGAACAGCACCCACGCAATATTCAGCCTTCTCCATATAGAATCGGGTAAGCTAAGTGCATGCCCCATAATGCGCTTAATTAAAGGTTGCTGACCAATAAAGTGGCTCCCTGCAAAGCCTAAAGCAAACAACCAGTTTACTACAGGTGCTTTCCACTTTAAGAAGGTTTCACTGTGGAAAGCTAAGGTTAAACCACCAAAAAACAAACACCCAATTAAAGTGAGCCATTGTCCTTTTTCTAAGCGGCGTTGTAACGCAAATAGGGTGCCATATACCACGAGTGAGCTCAAGATTAAAACTGCGGTTGCACTAAAGATGCCTCCCACAGGAAAGACCTGCCCAACCAGCTCAACATCTCGAGGTTCGAGCTTAAAGACAATGAAAAACAAGATAAGAGGGATAAAATCAATGAATTGTTTCACAGTACGCGCCATAACAGAAAGGAAACGGCATAATAGCAAAGACTACAGCAAGCGTAAGCATTGAAAATGGATATAGATCTACATTGCCACAGTACAGCATCCGACGGGGTGCTTACACCTCGTGAATTAGTACTACGCGCCCATCAGCAAGGGGTTAAGATTTTAGCTTTAACAGACCATGACACCATTGAAGGTTTACCCGCTGCACAAGAGGCGGCAAACGAAGTCGGCATAAAGCTCATTAATGGTATCGAGTTGTCTTGCATTTGGGGAGGGGCAACGATCCATATTTTAGGCTATGACTTTGCTCTTGATGACCCCTATATTGTTGAAGCAACCGAGTCATTGCACAAAGGTCGATGGTTACGCGCTAAAGAAATCGCCAAACGCTTAGCAGCTAAGGGTATGCCGAATACTCTTGCCGGAGCGCAAGCTGTGCAAGCTGAGCTCGGGGATAGTTCTAATGCACCGGCTCGACCACACTTTGCCCAGTATCTCGTTAAAGCAGGGCATGTACGTGATCATAGTGATGCTTTTAACAAATGGTTAGGGGCAGGCAAAATTGGGGATGTGAAGTTGCACTGGCCTTCATTGGCAGAGACTATGGCGACCTTAGTTAATGCGGGAGCTGTTATCAGCCTAGCTCATTTATATCATTACAAATTTACTCGCACCAAACGTCGATGTTTACTCAAGGATTTTGTTGATGCTGGGGGCCATGCTTTAGAAGTGGTTAACGGTATGCAGCTTGCTGAACAAGTCGGCACGCTTTCAATTCTTGCCCGTGAGTTTAATTTAAAAGTCACTGCAGGCAGTGATTTTCACTTACCACAAAAATGGTCTGAGCTGGGGCGTTATCGTGCAGTACCCGAAGATTTACCCCATTTGTTCGTACCAGCACAGATTTAATTAGTTAGCTATGAGGATATGACGATGAAGTTTTTTCAAATTCATGCAGAAAACCCGCAAGATCGTTTAGTCAAACAAGCCGTTGACGTAATTCGTAAGGGCGGAGTGGTTATTTATCCAACTGATTCATCTTATGCCTTAGGTTGCCGCTTAGGGGATAAAGCAGCTCTAGATCGTATTCGCCGCATTCGCCGCTTAGATGATAAGCATAATTTCACTTTAATGTGCCGTGATTTATCAGACCTAGGCGTTTTCGCAAAAGTTAACTCAACAGCTTTTCGCTTGCTAAAGGCCTATACACCAGGCCCTTACACTTTTATTTTGGATGCAACTCGAGAAGTGCCACGCATGGTCATGCACCCTAAACGTCGTACCATTGGTTTGCGTGTACCCAGTCATCCAATAGCTCAAGCATTGCTGGCTGAGTTAGGAGAGGCAATGCTGAGTGTAACTTTGATGATGCCGGATGCCAGTGAACCACTTAGCGATCCTTATGAAATTCGTGATTTACTTGAGCAACACGTGGATCTGATCATTGATGGTGGTTATGGCGGTATTGAAGCGTCTACTGTGGTTAGTTTTGTCAATGATCAACCCGAAATAATCCGTGAAGGTTGTGGTGATCCAGAGCCTTTTCGTGCGCAATAGTTTATTGAGTAAGGCATGACTCAAGCAAACCAAACAGTCAAAGCGGAAGCTGCTCAGTCTAAAGCTGAACAACTACCGCTAGCCTTAGTGTACGGTGAAAAATACACCACATTACCGATGGATTTATATATCCCACCGGATGCGCTGGAAGTAATCTTAGAAGCCTTTGAGGGGCCTCTTGATTTACTTTTGTATTTAATTCGTAAAGAAAATATTGATATCTTAGACATTCAAGTTGCTGACATCACCCATCAATATATGGGGTATGTGGAGCTGATGAAAGCTGTACGTTTAGAGTTGGCAGCTGAGTATTTGGTTATGGCGGCTATGCTGGCTGAAATCAAATCACATATGTTGCTACCACGCTCCAAACACAGTCATGTTAACGAAGAAGAGGATCCGCGTGCGGAACTGATACGTCGCTTGCAGGATTATGAACGTATAAAAGCGGCAGCAGAAAGCTTAAATGAAATACCACGCTTAGGGCGCGATACCTTTCTAGCAACAGCAGCTGCTCCTGAGATAAAACAGCGCCGGTTACTAGCTGATGTCGCATTAGAAGAGGTTCTGTTAGCAATGACTGAGATCATGCGCCGTGCAGATCTTTTTGAAAGTCACCAAATTATCCGTGAAACACTTTCGACTCGAGAGCGTATGAGTCTCATATTAGAGGTTTTAAGTGAAGGTCATTTTGTACCTTTTGAGCGCTTATTTACCATAGAAGAAGGGCGACTAGGGGTTATTGTAACCTTTATGGCTATTTTAGAATTGGTTAAAGAGTCTTTAATTGATCTCGTTCAAATTGACGCTTATAGCGATATTCATGTGAGGGCACGCAGTCATGGATAGTCTTGATTTTAATCAGCCTAGTAAGCTTGCTCTTGTGCTAGAAGCCTTGTTGTTAGCGGCTAGCAAGGCTTTAAGTGTTGAGCAAATCATTGGATTATTTGATGAAGATAGGCGTCCTAGTAGCCGCCAGATTAAGGCTGCTTTAAAGCAATTAGATTGTGATATTCAAGGGCGCTCATATCAGTTAATTGAAGTCGCTTCAGGGTATCGACTGCAAGTACGCGATCAGTATGCAGTGTGGGTAAGTCGTTTATGGGAAGAGCGGCCTCAGCGTTATTCAAGGGCAATGTTGGAAACATTAGCTTTGATTGCATATCGACAGCCAATTACACGTGGTGAAATCGAAGATGTGCGTGGTGTTGCGGTCAGCTCTAATATTATTAAAACTTTGCAAGAGCGTGAATGGATACGTGTCGTTGGCTATAAAGACGTACCGGGTAAGCCGGCTATGTTAGCAACTACTAAAGCTTTCTTAGACTATTTTAATTTGCGCGGACTGGATGAGTTACCGAATTTAAGTCAACTTCAAACTATGAAAGCAGAACACATGCAAAAAACGGAACAACCGAAAGTACAAATCTGGGCAGCAGAAGAGCCACAGGGCGCAGCCAGCGCCGAATTCAAGCAAGATACAGACAATGCATCACGAATAAGCTTTGGAACGCTTCTAGATGAGCTTGAGAGCATGGAGAGCAATTTGACTACAGACTTTCAAGACCTACAGAGTTCGAACATAGAAAACACATAAAAAAATAGTTAATTTCCAATTTTCTAAGAGTTTTCATATATGCTATAATCAATATTATGTTAAATAGGATGTATCAATAATAGTCATCAACTCCAATAGTGCTGCACTTTGCCACATGCCAAGCATCATATCAGCATGTTAAATTCAATCCTAAGACGACCTGTTTTGTAATGACTCGAGGATTAAGATGCGTTTAACTGCCCTAGCTTTCAGTATATTTGCTTTAACTTTTGCTGCTACTATACCTACTTATGCTACTGACCACACTGAACATGCTCGTAATGAGAAAAAAAATCAGGCCCAACAATACACTGCCTTGCATGTCGACGCAGCATGGTCACGAGAGCTTCCACCTACCGCAGCTGTTGGCGCGGCTTTCCTAACCATCAGTAACCCTACTGATCAAGCCGACCGTCTCATCCGTGCTTACAGCCCCATAGCTGCTGTCACTGAGTTGCATGCTCACATTCATCAAGACAATATAATGCGTATGGTTAAAGTTGATAACATCGAGGTGCCTGCCAATACTCAATTAATTTTGGTTCCAGGTGGTTATCACATTATGTTGATTGATTTAAAACAACCCTTAGTAGCTGGCGAGCAATTGCCACTCACTTTAGAATTTGAACACGCTGGTGAAATTGAACTGATTGTCAGTATTAAAAGCAGCGCCGCTGGAACATCAGCTGAGCAACATGAAAAACATATAGTGAATTAGTGAATCATGCTGAGCGCATGATTCACTAGTTTCTACCGCTCTATAATCAATGCTTTAACGGGTGACAAATAAAAACGGCGCATATTCTTCGCCGTTTTTATTGCTCTTAGCTATAAGAGCTAGTCCGTGCTTGGTGTGCGCATAGTGACAAATTCCTCAGCTGCACTTGGGTGAATACCAATGGTTTCGTCAAAGACTTGCTTAGTGGCTCCGGCTTTTAAAGCTACGGCTAATCCTTGAATGAGCTCTCCCGCATCCGGTCCAACCATATGACAACCCAATACTCGATCCGTCGCTTTATCTACAACCAGTTTCATAAAAATGCGTTCTTGTTGATCGGATAAGCTCAACTTCATTGGTCTAAAGCTGCTCTTATAAACATCAACATCATAACCTTCAGCTTTAGCATCTTCTTCACTGAGCCCTACTGTAGAGATGTTTGGAATACAGAACACTGCTGTTGGAATCAGATCGTAATTAACTGGTTTATACTCTTCCTTACGGAATAAACGACGTGCTACCGCCATTCCCTCTGCTAAAGCAACAGGTGTTAGTTGGATTCCGCCTGTTACATCACCTATCGCTAAAACACTTCTTTCAGAAGTTTGGTACTGATCATCCACTTCAATATAGCCACGATTATCCAGTTTCACCTTGACATTTTCCAATCCTAAATTATCAAGCATTGGGCGCCTGCCTGTTGCATAAAAAACACAATCTACTTCACTCGTTTGACCATCTTTGAAAGTGATTAACAAGCTATTATCATCTTGCTTATCAATACGTTGTACATCACAGTTAAAGCGAAGTGTCATGCCTTTTTTCAGCAATTCTTGATGTACATGTTCACGGACATCAGTATCGAAACCACGTAAAAACAAATCTCCACGATAGGCTAGCTGTGTCTCAGAACCTAAGCCATGGAATACCGAGGCGAACTCAACAGCAATATAGCCCCCACCAATAATTAAGACACGCTTAGGTTGCTCTTTTAAGAAAAACACCTGGTTTGAATCTGTTGCGTATTCACGACCAGGAATATCTGGAATTTGCGGCCACCCTCCTACAGCAATAAGAATGTGCTCAGCTGTATATTGTTTGCCTTCTACTTCAACGGTATGGGTATCAACAATTTTAGCGTGGCCATTAATTAACGTTACCCCACTATTTATCAGTAATTTTTTATAAATTTCATTTAAGCGCTCAATTTCAGTGTTTTTGTTACTGATTAAAGTGTTCCAGTTAAAACCTTTTTGCTCAACACTCCAACCAAAGCTACGACTTAAAGCAAACTCATCTTGGTAGTGTGCTGCATACACCATGAGTTTTTTAGGCACGCAGCCAACGTTAACACAGGTGCCGCCCAAGTAACGGCTTTCTGCAACCGCTACTCGAGCACCATAAGACGCTGCAAAACGGGATGCACGAACTCCACCTGAACCCGCACCAATGACAAACAAATCAAAATCATAGGACATACATTACACTCCAGTTCAGATGGCTCAACACAACATAAAATGATTATAGCTTTATCTTATTCAGAATCTGTTTTATAAAGATTTTCATAGCAAAAATTAGTTGCTTCAATATAACCTTCGACACTGCCGCAATCGAAGCGCTTACCTTTGAATTTATAGGCTAACACACAACCACTTTGAGCTTGCTTCATTAAAGCATCAGTAATTTGGATCTCACCGCCCTTGCCTGGCTCAGTTTCAGCAATGAGATCAAAAATATCAGGAGTTAAAATATAGCGACCAATAATGGCCATATTCGAAGGCGCATCTTCAGGTTGTGGTTTTTCTACCATCGAGGTCACTCGATAAATATCATCACTGATTCGTTCTCCAGCAATTACACCATATTTAGCTGTATCTTCATCAGGAACTTCTTGAATAGCAACAATAGAACAACGGAATTGCTTATATAGTTTAATCATTTGTTGCAAAACGCCATCACCTTCAGTGTTAATGCACAAATCATCGGCTAAAACTACTGCAAAAGGCTCATCACCGATTAAAGTACGACCTGTCAGAATAGCGTGCCCTAACCCTTTCATTTGAATTTGACGTGTATACGAGAAAGTACAGTTGTCAATTAAACGACGTACACCTTTAAGGTATTCCTCTTTATCGGTACCTAAAATCTGCTGTTCCATTTCAAAGCTGATATCAAAATGGTCTTCAATGGCACGTTTGTTACGTCCGGTCACTACTGCGATTTCTTTTAGACCTGCCTCTAGAGCCTCTTCTACACCATATTGAATTAATGGCTTGTTAACGATGGGCAGCATTTCTTTAGGCATAGCTTTGGTTGCCGGTAAAAAACGGGTGCCGTAACCTGCGGCAGGAAACAAACATTTAGTAATCATGACTTATCCTTGTGAAATAAATACGCATGTGTTGAAGCATGCCTTAACAAGCTGAGTTCCATGGCGAGAACACAGCCTTGCAAATAAAAAGCCCTATTGTAAACCAATAGGGCTTTTTACTACACGCTATCCTGTGAACTTACTAATCGTTGCTAGCAAAACCAAGAATGCTCAATAGGCTTAAAAAGAGGTTATAGATAGAAACATATAAGCTGATGGTTGCCATGATGTAGTTACGTTCTCCACCATGAATAATGGCGCTAGTTTGATACAAAATAGCAGCTGATGAGAATAGGACAAATCCCGCACTGATAGCTAATTGCAAACCTGAGATTTCAAAAACAAAACCAGCAACCATAGCAGCCAGTAAAACAAAAAAACCTACAGTAATAAAACTACTGAGAAAGCTCATATCTTTACGACTGATCAAGACAAAAGCAGATAAGCCAGTAAAAACAAAAGCTGTCATAGCAAAAGCTGAAGCAATGACACTCGCGCCGTTGGCCATACCCATATAAGCATTTAAGATAGGCCCTAAGGTGTAGCCCATAAAACCCGTTAATGCAAAAGTAGTGAGTAAGCCCCAAGCAGAGTTACGTAGCTTCATAGTTAAGAAAAACAAACCGTAAAAACCGATTAAGGTCAACATAATGCCAGGGTGTGGCATATTCATTTGCTGAGAAAAATAAGCTACGAGACCACTAAAGGCTAATGTTAACGCCAGTAGACCGTAAGTGTTACGTAAAACGGAATTGACTTCCGTTCGCACTGCTCTAGTGCTTTGTTCGAACTGATAGTTCTGTGGTTCACGCATCGTTAAACTCCAATATAAGTGTTCTGTTAGCCATCATAGCAATAATCTTATTCTTTATGCGAAAAAACATTTGACACAAAATATTTATCCGCTATTATAGCCCCCGTTGTTACGGAGGAGTGGCCGAGTGGCTGAAGGCAACGGTCTTGAAAACCGTCGATGGGCGACTATCCGTGAGTTCGAATCTCACCTCCTCCGCCATATTTAAAAGCCCTTGAGAAATCTCAAGGGCTTTTTTTTGTCTTTAGGTTTTATAAAACATAAAGACATTGGCTTTGAGTAGCTTTAGGAGTACTTAAGGAAAATACAGATTAAGAGCCGAATCAATAGATTACTGATTAGACTCATGGCCAACAGAAGATAAAAAGGAATAGTTAAAGACAAGAACAACTAAGAGTATTGTTGTTTACTATCTTCAAATCGAGTAAATGATAAGCAACAACGCTGATTACAGCTAAACCTGTATGCTGTAATCAGCGATACATCTGGTTTTACGAGCGTAAGGCTGCTCTAGTAATGATTTCTTTCATTTCTCGAACCGCTGAAGAGAAACCAACAAAGAGTGCGTGAGCAATAATTGCATGACCAATATTAAGCTCATTGATACCAGGTATGGCAGCAATAGGTTCAACATTATGATAGTGCAATCCGTGTCCGGCATTCACTGTTAGACCTTGCTTTAAAGCAAATTCAGCAGCTTGGCGAATCAATCGCAATTGATGCTCCTGATCTTCCGGCGTTATAGATTCCGAATAATGACCTGTATGCAACTCAATGGTCGTTGCACCAACGCGCTTAGCGGCTAAAATTTGCTGCTCATCAGCATCTAGGAAAATAGAGACTTCACATCCAACATTTTGCAAACGTTCAATCGCTGCAGCTAAGCGTGCTTCTTGAGCGACTACGTCAAGCCCCCCTTCAGTGGTTAACTCTTCACGAGTTTCAGGAACTAAGCAAACATTTTCAGGACGAATTTCTTCAGCCATGCTCAGCATTTCTTCAGTAACACCCATTTCAAAATTCATAGGTGTACGCATTACTTCACGTAAAACTCGGATGTCACGGTCTTGAATGTGACGACGGTCTTCACGTAAATGCACTGTAATACCATCGGCACCGGCTTGCTCTGCGTCTAATGCTGCTTTAACCGGATCGGGGTAAGACGTGCCGCGCGCCTCACGCACAGTTGCGATGTGATCAATATTGACACCCAATAAAATACGTTTTTTTAATTTCATTACCTTGACCCTTTCTGCACCAAAAATAACTCGCGACTCATGAGTGGCCGGCCACCTAAGTGGGCAGCTAAAGCTTGACGCATGAGGCGTTTTGCTGTGTGAAGTACGTTTTCCTGCTGCCAGTCTGCAGCTGTTAAAGCTAAAATGTCAGCACCTAAAAAAACACCCGGCTGTACTTGAGAAACAGAATCAAAACCGCTTTTAGGTACTAGACGATACAACATTTGCTCCTGAAGTGCCTGCCCCGAAATATCGAGTTCAAAAGAAAAACCATAACCGAGCTGCTCTAGTAAGCGCCATTCAAAGGTTCGTAATAATGGCTCTATTGGTAAGTTCTGTGCTAACCCTTGTATCGTAAGTATGTAGTGCTCAAAAAGTATCGGTTGCGGATCATTCAGTGGCAATAAGCGCACTAGCAACTCATTTAAATACATCGCGCAGAACAATCTCTGTCCTTGTAGCAAGTTAAACTCACCAGCAGGCTCTATACGACTGATTGTTTTTAACTCACTGCGTCCACGCAGTTCAATATCCAAAGGAGAAAAAGATCGTGCAACGCTACCAAGTTTACCGCGTGCACCGCGCAATACAGCGCTTAAGCGCCCTGCGGGAGTAAATACATCGAGCAGAGCACTCGTTTCTTTGTAGGGACGGCTGTGCAGAATAAAGGCTAAAGAAGAATGCATAGTGCAGCCTCTAGGGCAGTATGCGCTTCATTATGGGATCAGACACATACTTCCTTATAGGATCAATACTCTTGATAACCTAGAGAACGTAAGGCTCGCTCATCATCAGACCAACCACCCTTTACTTTAACCCACAGGTTAAGCATGATTTTAGAGCCAAACATGCTCTCCATATCTTTACGAGCTTCTTGGCCGATGCGTTTAATACGCTCCCCCTTTTCCCCAATAATTATTTTCTTCTGTCCGTCGCGCTCCACTAAGATCAGCGCATGAATATGTAGAATACGTCCTTCTTGTTTAAACTCTTCAATTTCTACTGTGATTTGGTAAGGCAGTTCTGCGCCCAGTTGACGCATAATTTTTTCACGCACCAACTCAGCAGCCAAAAATCGGCTGGAGCGATCAGTGATCTGATCTTCCGGATAGAAATGCTCGCTTTCAGGCAAGAAATTACTGACTAGCCGTTCCAGAGTATCTAAATTCTGACCGTGCAAAGCAGACATAGGTACAATTTCTGCTTGAGGGAGCTTTTCCGCTAGCCACTCAAGATGACTTAAGAGTTTGCTTTTATCGTCTAAACGGTCGGCTTTATTGACGGCTACAATCAATGGGCAAGATAGGTGCTTGATGCGATCAAAAACCAACTCGTCTTCTTCTGTCCAACGCATTCGGTCGACCACAAAAATAGCTACATCAATGTCTCTAAGTGCAGTAAGTGCACTCCGATTCATAAAACGATTGAGTGCTGTTTGCGCATTAGTGTGTAAACCAGGTGTGTCAACGTAAATCGCTTGCACCGGGCCTTCAGTTTTAATACCTAACATATTATGCCGAGTAGTCTGTGGCTTGCGTGAGGTAATTGCTAATTTTTGGCCAAGAATATGGTTAATTAAAGTTGATTTGCCCACATTCGGACGGCCAACTACGGCAACATAGCCGCAGCGGGATACTTGTTCAGTCATACTGATTTTTACTCTCTACCCCGAGCGCAACAAGTGCAAGTGAGGCTGCTACTTGCTCTGCTATACGACGACTAGCACCTTGTCCTCGGGTTTTCTCATTAAGTAAGCTCACCTGGCACTCCACGGAAAATGTACGACAGTGCGGTTCGCCTTGAATATCCACCACTTCATAGTGTGGTAGCTCGCTGCCACGGGATTGTAAAAACTCCTGCAATCGAGTTTTAGGGTCTTTATTCGTATCAACCAAAGTTAGCTCTGAAAACTGCTGTTCTAACCAACCCAATACCCGCTCTCGTGCGACCTCCATACTGGAATCTAGATAAATCGCACCAATGATGGCTTCTGTGGTATCTGCCAGAATAGATTCACGACGAAATCCACCGCTTTTTAATTCCCCTGAACCTAGGCGTAAATATTCACCCAAACCAAACCCCCTAGCTAAAATAGCTAAAGTTTCACCTTTTACTAAACGTGAACGTAATCGGGATAGTTGTCCCTCTTTTGCTTGAGGAAAGTGATGAAATAATGCTTCACCAGCAACAAAGTTTAAAATTGCATCGCCTAAAAATTCTAAGCGCTCATTATTACGTCCGGCATAACTACGATGCGTCAAAGCTAAAGTTAATAAGTTGACATCGTTAAAGGTGTAGCCAATTTTTCGCTGTAAAATCTGTAGTGGATCACTCACAGGGCACATACCCGTTATTGTTTATCAAAGGTTATCGCCTAATAGGCACTGGATCTATGCGCTGTAACTCACCAACGACGAAAGCGCACAAATTTATCGACAACAGTATACACAGGAGCGCCCGTTATTGAGTGTATTTGTGTGCATTAAATACCAGTCATATTGTTTATTCACTAACTGCTAGTGGATTAAACCGACACGGCTGAAACTTGGCAAGGTATTGAATTTTGGACCTGCCCAAGTTAACCAGATGGCAAAGGCCTTACCGACAATATACTCATCTGGAACCATACCTTGTAGCTCATAAGGAATGCTAGGATCGTCCCAATAGCGACTATCCTTAGAGTTATCCCTATTATCTCCCATCATAAAGTAATGTCCTGCAGGTACATGCCACTCTCGAGTAGGCTCGATACGTCGGCGCTGTTCTTTTCGAGTAAAATGTTCTTGTTCGCCAAGTAGTTCAGTATACAAACCAGCACTACCTAAACTGCCAGGCTCTTCACCTAAAAACCGCTCAGGAACAACCACACCATTAACCAGAATACGCTTATCTGCGGTATAGGTAATCACGTCACCGGGTAATCCAACCACACGCTTGATGTAATTGATGCGGGTGTCTTCAGGGTATTTAAACACCATGACATCACCACGCTTAGGATCGCTGACCTCGATAATTTTCTTATCAATGACAGGTAAACGTACACCGTAAGAAAATTTATTCACTAGAATAAAATCACCAACCTCAAGTGTAGGGATCATCGAACCTGACGGGATCTGAAAAGGCTCTACAATGAAAGAACGCAAAACAAATACCACAGCCAAGACAGGGAAAAAAGACTTCCCATATTCAATTAGTAGCGGCTCCCGCTCTAAACGCTGCCGGACTTGCTCATTGGGCGCCACTGCTTCTTGTTCATATTGAGCAATTGCTGCACGGCGACGGGGAGCAAAATATACCCAGTCGAGTAAGGCTAGAAAACCTGTTAAAAAAACAGCAATTACCAATATTAATGGAAAATCAAATGCCATGATTTAGTCATCCACTCTGAGTACTGCAAGGAAAGCCTCTTGTGGGATTTCAACATTACCCACTTGCTTCATACGCTTTTTACCTGCTTTTTGTTTCTCAAGTAATTTACGCTTACGACTGACGTCACCACCATAACATTTGGCCAATACGTTTTTGCGCAACGCTTTTACGTTGGTTCGTGCTACGATTTGACCGCCTAACGCAGCTTGAATTGCAACATCGTACATTTGTCTTGGGATCAGTTCACGCATCTTCTCAACTAACGAACGCCCTTTACTCGCCGCCTCATCGCGGTGAACAATTAAAGCCAAAGCATCCACTGACTCTCCGTTAATCAATACATCTAAACGCGAAAGCTTAGACGCTTGGTAACGATCAAAACTATAATCTAAAGAGGCGTAGCCGCGACTTACTGATTTAAGTCGATCAAAGAAGTCCATAACCACTTCGTTCATAGGCAGCTCATATACCACTTGTACTTGGCTGCCTAAGAAGTGCATATCAACCTGAACGCCACGCTTTTCAATACACAAAGTGATGACATTGCCCAAATGCTCTTGTGGCACCAGTATAGTTGCTTTAACAATAGGCTCACGCATTTCTTCAATCAGTGATGGGTCCGGCATACGTGACGGATTATCCACGTATAAAACCTCACCATTTTTCTTCACTATCTCGAAAATCACTGTTGGAGCGGTTGTAATCAAGTCTAAATCATATTCACGCTCTAAGCGCTCTTGAATGATCTCCATGTGTAACATGCCTAAGAATCCAATACGGAATCCGAAGCCTAAAGCATCAGAACTTTCAGGTTCATATTCTAAAGCCGCATCGTTAAGCGTAAGTTTTTCTAGAGCATCACGAAAATCTTCAAAGTCGTCCGCACTAACAGGGAATAAGCCTGCATATACTTGCGGTTTAACGCGTTGGAAACCTGGCAGCATATCCACATCTGGAGTGCTTGATAAGGTTAAGGTATCACCGACAGGTGCACCTTGAATATCTTTAATACCAGCAATAATAAAACCCACTTCGCCAGCTTTCAGCTCAGCTGTTTGGGTATGTTTAGGATTAAATAAGCCTACGCTGTCCACTTGATGGACACGCCCAGTAGACTTTACTAGGACTTTATCGCCCTTTTTAATCCGACCATGTTTGATACGCACCAAAGAAACAACACCGAGGTAATTATCAAACCAAGAGTCAATGATCAGCGCCTGTAACGGAGCATCAATTTCACCAACAGGAGGCGGAATCACTTGCACTAAACGTTCAAGTACCTCATCAACACCCAATCCTGTTTTAGCACTGCAAGTCACAGCATCAGTAGCATCAATGCCGATCACATGCTCAATTTCCTCTTGAACACGAATAGGGTCAGCTTGAGGCAGATCGATTTTATTTAGTACCGGCATGACTTCAAGACCTTGCTCAATAGCTGTATAGCAGTTAGCTACAGACTGAGCTTCAACCCCTTGCCCAGCGTCAACTACTAAAAGAGCACCTTCACAAGCTGCTAAAGAACGGCTGACCTCATAACTGAAGTCTACGTGGCCAGGCGTATCAATAAAGTTTAACTGGTAGGTTTTGCCATCGCGAGCAGTGTAATTTAAGGTCACGCTATGTGCCTTAATGGTAATGCCTCGCTCACGTTCGAGATCCATAGAGTCCAAGACCTGAGACGCCATTTCGCGTTCAGTCAAGCCACCGCACATTTGAATAAAACGGTCGGCCAGAGTGGATTTACCATGGTCGATATGGGCAATAATGGAAAAGTTACGAATATGACTCAAGTCGCTCACTGAACATCACTCTACAATTAAGTCCGTCGGCAGACTGCCAACAGAAAATAGTCAGAGAGTTTACCTGATTAGTGGCCTACAAGTCATCTATCCATCTCTGAAGAGCGAAAAACTCTTACATTCGGAGTGTATACAAACCCAAAACAGGTGCACCATCGAGACTACCCACTCCAAGGTTTAACTATCAAGTTTAGTCGTAATTTCTAAGTGTTGCAGCTTTTGTAACAAACTACCGAGGCAAAATAAACATTGTCAGATGTACCAACAACAACCAAAGCCTACTTGACCGATCTGATAATACATTTCATCCAGATAAAGTGGCAGTTCACCCATCTAGCCAATGGGTGAACGCAAGGAAGTTGAGAAAGAGTGCAGCGGTGGCAAAAGCTCAAGTCGTTACTGGTTCAGAACTCATTCTGCTTTTCACAAAGCAACTGAGCCATTCACCGCGCATATACAAGACATTTTAAACCAACCTTTTCACTTTACTTGGAAAGCAATATGAGCAGGATTAGGTTTTATTTTAGAAGCCAGCAATTTAGCTCGCGCCGACGAATAAAACTGATGCACTTGCCTAAGGTTGCTTATATACCCATTAAGAATTGCAACCTCATCTGTTATTTCTCTAGAAACCATCTATTGCTCGAAAAACTGCTATGCCAGAGTCTGCTGATATACCTAAGTTCATCAATATAACAACATTTTTCGACAGGAATGGCTTCACCTCCCTGCTTAACCTCTATTTATTTTGCCAGTTTAAAGGTAATGAAACTTGCACGCCCTTGTCGCAATACTCGCATAGAAAGTGAGCGGTTATTGGGCAAAGCTTTTGCTGTTTTAGTAAAACTTTTAGCTGAGTCGATCACTTGATTATTTAAGTGAGTTATTACATCACCGGGGCGTAAACCAATCATAGCCGCAACACCACCCTGTACTTCTTGAATCACTACGCCACCTTGCAAGTCCATTGTTTTTTTCTGCTCAACAGTCAAATCAATCACTGACATACCCAAGCGATTATCTTTGCTTGATGCAGTAGAAGTGCTAGCCATTTCCTGCCCTTCATCTTCACTTGGCAGAGAACCCACTTTAATTCTTAAGTTTTTACGCGAACCATCACGCATTACAACCAGATTAACTGTTGTACCCGGTTTAACTGCACCAATTAAGTGAGGTAGATCAGCAGACATAACGATCGGATGATCGTTCATATGCAAAATAACATCTCCTACTTCTAATTTCCCTTTGTCTGCTGGACCATCTTCTAACACCTGAACAACTAATGCCCCTGCTGGCTTATCTAAGCCAAACGACTCAGCTAAGTCTTTATTAACCTCTTGAATCACTACACCTAACCAACCGCGATCAACCTTACCTTTACTCTTTAGCTGATCAGATACGTTGAGTGCAACTTCCATTGGGATGGCAAAAGATAATCCCATAAAACCACCGGAGCGAGTAAAAATTTGCGAATTAATACCAATCACCTCACCCTTAAGATTAAACAGAGGACCACCTGAGTTACCTGGGTTAATAGCTACATCAGTTTGAATAAAAGGTACATAATTATCATTAGGTAAATTACGGCCCTTAGCTGAAACAATGCCTGAGGTTACTGAATGATCAAAACCAAAGGGCGAACCAATAGCTAAGACCCACTCACCAACTTTTAAATCTTTAGATTTACCTAATTTAACGGTAGGTAAATTTTTCCCATCAACTTTAAGCAAGGCTACATCTGTGCGTGGATCAGTTCCTACAAGTTTAGCCACCAACTCACTACGGTCTGCTAAACGCACGATGATCTCATCCGCATCAGCAATCACATGATTGTTAGTTAGCACGTAACCATCTTCTGAAATAATAAAGCCCGAACCTAATGACTGTGCTTCCCGTTGGCGCCCCTTGTTGCGACCTTGTGGAGCTCGAGGCATAGGAATACTGCGCTCAAAAAACTCACGAAAGATCGGTGGTAAACCTTCTAAGTCAGGAAGGCCATGAAACGCACCAGGTCCACTTTGAGCTTGCACAGTCTGGCGTGTACTGATATTTACTACAGCAGGCGCTGCTTTCTCAACTAAAGCCGTAAAATCAGGTAGTTGAGCTTGTGCAGATGGCATAAACAGCAGCATAAGTGTCATGCACGCGCTTACCCAAAACGAAGTTTTTTTATGCAACATAACTTTCTCCATGGCTATTTTAAACTTCAAGCACTGGGTTGAGTTTTACTTGCGCTTGAAGCACTACAGGCTGCATGGCTGCAGCATCTAGATAATGATCACTGTAATGGCGCACTCCAAAAGCTCCTGCTAAAAAACCTAAAGCCGCAGAAAAAATAATCCAAGGCTCAGAAACCTGCAGGGCCGATACAGCTAAAGCAGCAATAAACATTGTAAGCAAGGGCAACATATACACAATAAAAGCGCTGCGCACCAAAGTGTTTTCCGCTACGCCCAAGGTCACTTGATCGCCTTTCTTAAGTTTTAAATCCGAGCGAACTTTGATCATATGTGGCTTTTTATCGGCCGACAAAATAGTCATGATGCCTTGGCCGCAGGTGGTTTTAGCAACGCAACTGCCACATGTACTTTTACGTTGAGTTGCGACCCAAACTTCATCCTCATCCACACTGACCACAACCCCTGTCTCTTTAATCATCCTTACTTTCCTGATCTGATTGCATGGATAGTGCAATACGCTCTGCACTTCCGAGTGGAATTTCACCAACTACAGTAATCATTAGAGGGACTCGGTCGTGCATAACCCTTCTAGAAATAACCGCAGTAGGCCCAAATTGGTGTCGTCCACCTTCAATTTCAAGGTTATGAATTTTCTCATAAAATACTGAAAAATGTGCTAACCCATCAGAGTAGACTTGACTTAAAACATAACCATCATTATCCACTGAGGGACGATAATTGCTTCTTTGCAGAACAAATCCGGGTGGAACCCAAGACACATTTAAATCAGCACGCCCCATAGCAGTAGCAGCCCACTCAGGATCAGTAAGCTCTTGTTGAGTGTTGACAGGCAAACAATTAATGCTTGCCGTATTGCCTCTCTTTTGTTCGCTATCAGCTGGAAGGGGCTGAAATTGCACAAACTGGAAGCGCTCTAATAGTTGCCCCCGCTCGTTGAGCAACAGTGAGCGTAGAGGTACCGCGGTAGCTTGATCCAAGTAAAGCTCTACTGGATAACGATGTTGGTCATTAGGGGAAAATAATAGTACAGCTGTTGTGCGCCCTGCCGTACGCGTCTCCCCTAAGACTATTACGTCGTACCATTGGTGCAAAGGGTCTAGAGCAATATTGTGCGTAGGCCACACTTCTATGCTGTTGACCTTGTCAGCTATTGCGGCACTTATACAAGTCACTTGCCCATTTGTACGTACGACCTCATGAGCAGGACCATTCAACTGAAGAAAGTGTTCCGTTAACTGTCCAGTCGAGCTCGAAAAACGGGTCATTTCATGGGTTGAAAAGGTCCCTTTACGCTCATAAACAAAAGCACCTTGGTAACTTTGTGTACTTTGCGCTTCTTGCAAGCGTTGCAACCACTGCTCTACTGATACATCTTGAGCAGCAAATACACCGCCTGTCAAAGCAGCCCAGATTGCTACACTGGAACACAAAACCTTAAGTCGCATGTATTACTGACCTTCTAAACTAGCAGTACGAGCATAAGGCAGACCACTCTCTGATTTATTGACACTAGTTTGCTGCGCATGTTGACGTAAATAACTTGGCAGACGGCGCTCATACCAAGATTCTTGTCCTGTGGCCGCTTGTGCAACAGGTAGTGGTGTATTCGAAGCGTTATGACTTGCCAGAACAACAGGACTCGCAGCTGGGGTCATTGCTGGCAAGCGATGCTCCGTTTGCGTAAGCATAATATCTTGCTGCAATATATCTTGATTATAAAAACGCACACCTCCCAATACCGCCAAGGTTACTGAAGCTGCTACAGCGACACGTCCTAACCAAGAGATCTTTCGCGCTTTTTTTGTCTCTGAAGCTTGCAGTATAGGTTCTTTATCGATAGCGGCCATAATATTGGCAGATAAGTCCACTTGCGCACTGTAATTCTCATTATGCATAACTGCACGTGCAAGGTGGTAACGAGACCAGCTAGCACGCAGCTCTGGATCATGGCTAGCATTCAGCACACGGCGCAGCTCCAGTTCATCTGCCTCATTATCAATAAGTGCTGAGAGCGACTGTTTTAGAATGTCTTGACTCATGTTAGATTCCTCTTTTGGCTTGCGTTGCGCACTACTGGGCGTCTTGCAATAAGGGCCGTAAGGCTTTGTCCACAGCCTCACGTGCTCGAAAAATGCGCGAACGCACTGTACCGACCGGACACTCCATTACCGTTGCAATGTCCTCGTAACTCAGACCATCAAATTCCCGCAAAGTTAGTGCGCGGCGCAAATCATCAGGTAGCTGTTTAATACTCTCTCTGACAGTTTCATCTATTTCATCACGCAGCATTAAGCGCTCGGGGGATGCCATATCTTTTAAGCCGTGATCACCATCATAAAACTCAGCGTCATTCGCATCGACATCGCTGCTGGGCGGGCGACGATTACGTGATACTAAATAGTTTTTTGCGGTATTAATGGCGATACGATAAAGCCAAGTATAAAAGGCACTATCACCACGAAAATTCGCTAGCGCACGATAAGCCTTAATGAATGCTTCTTGAGTCACATCCTGAGCCTCATGAGGGTCATGTACAAAACGCACAACCAAACCTAAGATTCGATGTTGATACTTTAATACTAATAAATCGAAGGCCCGCTTATCACCACCTTGTACTCGCTTCACCAGCTGCTGGTCGTCATCTGGCGTCATGCAAAATCCCTAACGAGCCATCTCGCAACATGATTTCTAATAGCACAATCATTGTGCGCCATAATTTTTCTCCGCAATAAACATATACAGTACCCAGTTGGTGTCGAAAACTAGACCTATCACAACTGTGTTCTGCCCTCACTCTACTGTAACGTTTCCCACTTTTCTGCGTGTTGCTGATTAATATTTATCTATTGAGCTAGCAAGTGCAGTAAAAGTTCCCAGCATTGTCAGTATTATTAAAAAGCAAAGCAGCGCTATACTAGTCGACGTCTTTGCAGTGGATTGTTCTAATGAGCCAATATTACCAGTATGACGTTCTAATTATCGGTAGCGGTGCAGCAGGTTTGACCACTGCCTTGACGCTACCACAACATTTAAGTATTGCCGTATTAAGTAAAGGAAACTTATCCAGTGGATCTACCTACTGGGCTCAAGGCGGTGTTGCCGGAGTCCTTGATGAAACTGATACGATTGAATCCCACGTACAAGACACCCTGGTAGCAGGTGCTGGCTTGTGTAATGAAGATGCGGTGCATTTTACAGTTGAAAACAGCCGCAGTGCCATTGATTGGCTCATTGAGCAAGGCGTTCCCTTTACACGCAATGAGCCAAGCGAATCAACTAACAGTTTATTTGATTATCACTTAACTCGTGAAGGCGGACACAGCCACAGGCGAATTATTCATGCGGCAGATGCTACCGGAGCTGCTATCTTCTCAACTTTATTAGAGCATGCTCGACAACGCGAAAATATTCATCTTATTGAACAACAGGCTGCAATTGACCTGATTACAAGTAAAAAACTGAATCGTGACACTCAAACTGATGCGTGTCTAGGCGCCTATGTGCTTAATAGCGCTACCAATGAAGTGGACACTTATGCAGCACGATTCACTGTTTTAGCAACTGGAGGCGCTGCTAAAGTATATTTATACACTAGCAATCCGGACAGTGCATGCGGCGATGGTGTTGCCATGGCATGGCGTGCAGGTTGCAGTGTTGGCAACATGGAGTTCAATCAGTTTCACCCTACCTGTCTGTATCACCCTGAAGCAAAAAATTTCTTAATTACCGAAGCTTTACGTGGTGAAGGAGCCCATTTAAAACTACCTAATGGTGAGCGCTTTATGTCTCGCTTTGATAGCCGTGAAGAACTCGCACCACGTGATATTGTCGCGCGCGCCATTGACCATGAAATGAAGCGCCTTGGAATAGAATGTGTCTACCTTGATATCAGCCATAAACCGGCAGACTTTATTAAAGAACACTTTCCAACGGTTTACGAACGCTGTTTGTCTTTTGGTTTCGACATCACTCAAGATCCTATTCCCGTGGTGCCCGCAGCACACTACACATGTGGCGGTGTCGCGGTAGATCAACATGGTCACACCGACTTAGCCAATTTGTATGCAGTCGGTGAGACTAGCTTCACAGGTCTACATGGCGCTAATCGAATGGCTAGTAATTCATTGCTTGAATGTTTTGTATATGCACGAGCAGCCGCCAAAGATATAACACTCCTTGACTCACAAGTTCCTTTACCATCCGATTTACCACATTGGGATGCTAGCTTAGTTAGAGACTCAGATGAAGACGTTATTATCACCCATAACTGGGAAGAGTTACGGCGTTTTATGTGGAATTATGTTGGCATCGTGCGTACAAATAAACGTTTACTCAGAGCACTACATCGTGCTCGTTTGTTGGAATATGAAATCAATGAGTTTTATAGTAACTACCGTGTCAGTCGAGACTTGATTGAGTTACGTAACCTTGTTTTAGTGGCAGAATTGATCATTCGCTCAGCTATGAAACGAAAAGAAAGTCGAGGCCTGCATTATACTTTAGACTACCCCAACTTAAGTGATCAGCCTCAGGATACTATTTTGTCACCATTGCCGCGCGCCAACGCTGACGACTAAACCTCAAACGTACCCGCAGGCGACGATGGTCGTCTTGCGGTAAACAATCAGCTGGAAGTACAACTGCTCGATACAGTCGCTGCCCAGCAAAACGATAGCGCAGTAAAATCAATGTTGGAACAGCAATACTATCAGAGCGAAGCTGTATACACCTCCACCCCTGCTGTGCACACCAAAGCTGCCAACCAGTTTCAGTACTATATCGAAGACCTAATCTAAGTTTAGGAGTGGAATAGTGTAGTAAAATAAGCAGGTGTCGCAAGACATGCATGCTCAATAGTAACACTATTCCAAATTTTACCCCCCAATGGCTATTTGCTATAAAGACTGCAAAATAGCCTAGGCTAGAAATCAATAACACGGCCCATGACAGCCTTAAGGAAGGCTGCCAGAAACAGTGCAAATCTTGTTTATTTCGGTTTAGCATGTTCCAAAACTAATTCTACAATGCGCTTTAAGTCCGGATTATCAGGCTCAGAGCGCAGCATGCACCAAGCAAAAATATCTTGATCTTCACAGTCAAGTAAAGCGCGGTAACGTTCACGATCAGCTTCATCCAATTTTAAATACTGTTCTTCAACAAAAGGAACCAGTAGTTGATCTAGCTCCCACATGCCTCGACGGCTGTGCCAATAGAGACGTTTTACTTCGACTTCAGTAGACATGGTGCACTCCAAAAATTAATAGTATTAGTATAAGACAGGTTTAACAAAGACGCATGCGCTGACAAGAGGCTTTAAGCACTCTATGATAGACGCACGCATTATTAACAAGCGAGACAGTCATGACTGGTTGTGCAAGTTTTACAGTATTAAATCACGAAGGCGTTTTAGCCGTACGCGGCGCAGATGCTAAATCTTTCCTCCAAGGACAAGTCACCTGCAACCTTGCCTACATCAACGATGAGCGCAGCAGTTTAGGTGCACGCTGTACGCCAAAGGGACGCATGTTATCAAGTTTCCGTGTACTTTTAGAAAATGATGGCTATTTATTAGCTATGGATAGCAAGATTTTAATCGAACAATTGACAGAGCTGCAAAAATACGCAGTTTTTTCCAAATCGAAACTCACAGATGAAAGTGCGTTATGGAGTCGTTTTGGGCTGTTTAAAGCAGATGATGTTTTAGATACTTTAGGCATTGAGCTGCCAACTGAAATCAATAGCACTGTACACCACAATCAAATGATTGCAGTGCGTGTTTCTACCGACTTAGTAGAGCTATGGTGTAAATCTGATGAAGGCCCCTGCTTACGTAAACGTTTATTAAATCTATTACCGCAAGCCCCGCTTAATACATGGCAACTAGGATTGATTCGCAGTGGTATTGGTCACGTGACTTTACCTGTGCGCGAAAAGCTTATTCCACAAATGCTGAATCTTCCCGCTCTTGACGCCGTTAGTTTTAAAAAAGGTTGTTACACTGGCCAAGAAATCGTTGCGCGAATGCAATACCTGGGTAAGCTGAAGCGTCACATGTACCGTTTTAAATGGGTCGGTAACGAGTTACCTGAAATCGGTGCATCATTACTCTCTCCAGTGCATTCCAGCGCTGTCGGTGAGGTCATCAATGCCGCGGAAACTGAAGGTGGTATTGAACTATTGGCTACAGCGCTAGATGACGCTGTAAATGATGGTCGTATTTATCTAGAAGGCAATGAGAAAAACCTACTTGAGTTGCTAGATTTACCCTATAAACTTGATACTGAACGCGAAATTTTACGCTAAAAACTTATCTCTCATCATCGCACTAAAATGAAGCGCCCTACTGCCAATAGAAGGGCGTTTTTGGTTAGGCTGTACACTTAATATACGTACAAGACGTAGTTTTAATATGCAGCGGCTTCAAGGAATTAGCCGAAACCAACCTCCTCTATATATCTATATGGGTATAGATCTGCTGACTACAAAAGCATATTAGCCTTTCTCTGCTCCTAAATATCTTGAGCATGTCTTCATCACGATCTATTATCAAAATTGCATAAGACTTCGTACTTTTAGTGCAGGGATGGATAGCGAGGGCTGCGTAAGCAGCCCCTTAACAGACTGCTAAAGTCTTTGCAGTATAGGTTGGTACTGGTATTGTATACAGCATAATAAGGCACACCAAAATATTAAAAGTCCGAGCCCGAGTCCGAGACAGGCATGTGCCCCTGCTAAAAAGAGCGTGGTGTGTTTTTGTCTGCTTTTGATATGCATCCCTACACTAAGGGCGCAGGTAAAGAGCTTGGGCTGCACAGTCAAACCTTACAGTGCATTACAGGTGAGTATGTCACACGCCGCAAGCAGTTTAATAAGGTGCGGCTGAACTGGCGCAAATCAGGCGGTGTACGCCGCTCACTGGGCTGGATACCCGTCAATACCGGTGCAGCTCAATGGAAAAACGGGCAGGTCTACCATAATGGCCACTACTTCAAGGTGTGGGACAGCTACGGCCTGAGCCAATATAAATTCCGCTCTGGTAGCTTCAACGAAGATGCCCGTGGCCGCTGGTACTTTAATGTAGTGGTTGATGTGGAGGTTGAGCCAATCAAAGACCAAGACCGTATTGGTATTGAGCTTGGTTTGACCGATACTGCTACCTGTTCGAGTTGTGGCAGCTTGCCCGAATCGAGGCCGAAAGGTATCGCAGGACTTGAAATAAGAGAATGGACGTGCAGTGGGTGTGGTGTCACCCACGATCGCGATATCAACGCGGCACGTAACATTCTCGCGGCCGGGCATGGTCGTCTAGCAGTAGGAATCCCTGTCCTTTAGGTCGGGGAAGATGTCAATCTTTTAAATATTGCTGGAGCAGGACAATGCAAACAGTTTTACAGATCAACTTTCCTTTTAAGGGGCCTTTCGGCCCTGAAATGAGTCAAGCAATGAAAGCATTAGCCGAGTCTATTGCTACAGAACCTGGACTACTCTGGAAAATATGGACAGAAAACGCACAAACTCAAGAAGCTGGCGGCTTATACTTATTTAGCGATGCAGAATCTGCACAAAGTTACTTAAAAATGCACAAAACTCGCTTAACAGCTGCTGGTATTACAGATATTAAGGCCAAGCTATTCAATGTAAATGCTCCCTTAAGTAAAATTTGTAAAGGTCCCATTCAATGAGTACCAGTAAATTAGATCAAATTCTTGCTCATCACTATAAAGAACGTGAAAGCGGTTATCGCCATAAAGCACTGAAAATGTACCCACACATTTGTGGGCGCTGCAGTCGAGAGTTCAGCGGTAAGGGCTTAAGTGAGCTGACAGTACATCACCGCGATCATAATCATGATAACAATCCATCGGATGGTTCGAATTGGGAATTATTGTGCCTGTACTGCCATGACAATGAACACCAGCGTCAAGTTGATCAGCATTATCAAAAAGAAGAACTTGCTGGTAAAAAAAGTCCGCAACAAACTTTTAAAGGGTTGTCCGGCTTAGCTGACTTATTAAAGAAAAAAGATAACCAATAAAGATCAGCGTCATTCTACAGTAAAGTTAATACCCCTAAACTTGAGCATGTGGAAGATGCTTAATAAATTATTATGGAAAAGCCATCAATTTGACTATATAGTCATACCGAGAGCGATTGTTTTGGTAATGCTCCATTAGAAATAACAAAGCATTAAAATTAGCGAATAAGGAATGCTCATATGAAAAAAATTATTGCCAGTATCGTTTTAGCTTCTGCATCTACTGCTGCCCTAGCAAATCCGGCAGGTTGCGGCCTCGGATCAACAGTAATTTTCCCTGATGCCAACGAGTGGCACGAATATGTCTTGGCAGCTACAACCAACGGCACCTCAGGTAACCAAACCTTTGGTATGACCTCAGGTACACTGGGTTGTGAAGCCGCTAATGGACCACTGAGTTCTGCACTCATGTTTATGGATGAAAATATGGATCAACTAGCGGCTGATGCTGCTATTGGTCAAGGTGAAACCCTTGCTGCTCTCGCTGAAGTTATGGGCGTTGAGCCACAAGACACCCCTACTTTTAACCGTGTAATTCAATCCAACTTTGATGCACTATTTAGTACGGAAGCAACTTCTGCCTCTGCATTTGAAGCTATGACAGCTGCCATGGCGCAAGATAAAGACCTGCAGAAGTACTTAGGTTAATATTCTTAACAGAATATCAAGCCCGCTTCGGCGGGCTTCTTTCATTATTGCTGTTGAATAAGGTGTTCAGCATGATTGCACGCTCCTTAGTTGCAGGCGTTATTCTTTTTCCCCCCGCAATCTTTGCTGATAACACGCCTTTACTGTCTCATGAAAAGCTCACAAGCCTTGCTGCTCACCAGCAATGGGCGCATCTTTTACATTATCGTAACCACACATTTACAGGGCGTTATATTAGTCAAAATGATAGTCCAAATTTCTTTCTATCTCCGAATGGTAAAAGCTCACTCACGAATGAGCTAGAAGCAAACTTGCAAGCTTTTATGCAAACCAACTTAGCGGATAATCAATCAGCTCAATGCCGATTCCCTGCCCGTTATTATTGGTTAAAACAGCAATTACCAGAGTTAAATATGCAAGACCAACCGTGCTCTGAGTTCCAAAAGTGGCAACAAGAATTAAATACTGATCACTTAACTTTAATTTTTCCAGCTTCGCATATTAACTCACCCTCATCCATGTATGGTCATACACTCATTCGCTTGGATAAAAAAGATCCACGCAGCAACAAATTGTTAGCACATAGTGTCAACTTTGCTGCTAACCCTGACCCTAATGACAATGAAATTGTTTTTTCTTGGAAAGGTTTAACTGGCGGGTATCCAGGAGTAGTATCGGTATTACCTTACTATGCAAAAACCAATGAGTACTCTCACATGGAGTACCGCGATATTTGGGAGTACAAACTTAATCTAGATAACGTAGAAACCAATCAGTTTGTGCGTCATATCTGGGAAACTAAAGATACGTTTTTCGACTATTTTTTCTTTGACGAAAACTGCTCTTACCGCTTGTTAGCACTACTTGATGCAAGCTCTGAACGCATAGATGTCACCGATGATTTTACTTTTACAGCTTTGCCCGTAGATACAATTCGTGCATTACAACAGCGCGGCTTAATTGGTGAAACGGAGTACCGGCCTTCAGCGGCTAGCGAGATGGAACATAAAAGCCAACAGGCCTCAAAACAAGTGTTGAGCCAAGCTCGGCGACTTGTTGAGCAAACAGAACCGGTGACTACCACCGTGCCAGGGTTAAACCAACAAGACACCCTTCAGGCTTTAGAATTGGCTTATGCTTATGCACGCTACTTGGCTGTCCAGAAAAAACAAGCCAGCCCTGTATTACGTCAGCGCACTTTAGAAATATTATCTGCCCGGGCCAAGTACGCCGAACCAACTGCATTCTCGCCAATTTCTAAACCGAATCATCGAGATGATGAAGGTCATTTAAGCCAACGTTTACAAGCGCAAGCTGGTACGACTTTTTCTGATGAACATAAACATTCAAATAAAGATCGTTTAGGTTTTGTTGATCTGAATTACCGCGCAGCCTTCCATGAGGTAATGGATCCACCACAAGGTTTTGTCCCAGGCTCACAAATTCAAATGGCTAATGTAACTCTACGCTTATGGGAAGGTGGTAAAGCTCGTTTACAGCAACTGCAAGTAGTCGATATTTTATCATTAAGTGAGCAAACCTATTTTCAGCGACCTATTGCATGGTCTGTCAGTGGCGGGTTAGATCGTTTTATTGGTTCAGAAGCTGGACTCTATGGTTATTTACATACTGGCTTTGGAAAGGCCTGGCTCACTCCAGTAGGACGTTTTTATACTTTAGCCCAAGCACATCTAATGGCTGACAACCAATTTGATAAGGGGGCTCAACTCAGTGTTGGCCCTCGTCTTGGTTGGTTATGGCAAGGTGAACAATTTCAAGCGCAACTAGAAGCAAACTGGCAAAGATTTAGTTGGTTAGATAAAACAGAGCGTACAACAATTAAAGCTAAACTAGGTTGGCGTTTAGCAACCAATACACAAATTAAGCTTGAAGCAAGTAGTCAACACTTTAAACTCAGCGATCAAATGAGTGAGCAATATGAGGTTAAACTTGGTCTTAATTGGTATTACTAACACTGTGATAGATAAGATTAAGCGACTGAGCTCAGCATTAAGTGCAAACATCTGTCTAATCTTGAGCATTTCTTTTTTATCTGGATGCACCTCACTTTCAACTTTATTTTTCTATCCACAACGCAGCTTGGTTGCTACCCCTCAAGAAGCCCAACTTGACTATCAGAACGTTTGGCTAAGGGCTACCGATGGTACTCAATTACATGCTTGGTGGATACCTGCTCAAGGTGACGTTACTGACACCCGAACGATGCTGTTATATATACACGGTAACGCAGAAAACATCTCCACCCATAGCCGCAGTATTTATTGGCTCCCCCAACAGGGAGTCAGCGTTTTAGCACTAGACTACCGTGGATTTGGTGCCTCATCAGGTCAAGCCAAACTGCCTGATGTGCTGCAAGATTTAGAAGCCGCAGTGGTTTGGATGAAGCAAGAATACCCTAATAAAGAACTGATGATTTTAGGTCAAAGTATAGGTTCTGCTTTAGCCATAAATTTTGCTGCACAAGCTGCAGACAAGTATCAAGTACAAGGCTTGATTTTAGATGCAAGTTTTACTGGTTTTGCTACAGCTGCACGCAGTGCCATGAGTCAAAGCCTACTCGGATGGTTAGTATGGCCTTTTACAGTCTTAATCCCTAGCCAATGGGATCCAATCAAGCATGTAGACAAGATTGACCTGCCTGTATTATTGATGCACAGTCCAACAGACAATATCATCCCTTACCGGCATGGTAAAAAACTCCATAAGCGATGGCAGCAAGCCTATCCAGAACAACAACTGTGCTGGTTGGATGCTAAAGGTCGTCACGTAATGTCTTATGCCTTCCCTGAGTTAAAACAAGCAACTTTAATATTTATTACACATAAAAACTGCGCGTTCACCCACTCAAAATCTGCCCTTCTCAAGCCTTAAGAGTTTTGGATGAGTAAACATGCGCGTAAAGATGCAGTCTCACCAACGATCATTTAACGCTAAGAGTCTCACTCACTGGGTGGGTGATGTAAAAGTTCAATGCTTCTCTATAGTGGATAAAGGTACTTTTCAGTTTGATCTAAAAATCAAATGTTTTTCCCAGTCATCAGCTGCCACATCTAACTCGCTGACCATGCGTCCAATACGTGAAATGCCTTCAGCGTGTACAGCATCTGCATTACCGCAAACCAAATGATGCCAAGGGAATAAGTCTTTCCCTTCATGGACTAAACGATAAGCGCAGGTCGTTGGCAACCAACGAAAAGCATCTGTTTGATCAGCTGTCAATTGAATACAGTCGGGTACAAAGCTTTTACGTTGGCTGTAATTACTACAGCGAGCAGTATCTAAATCAAGCAACTTACAAGCAATCTTAGTGTAATAAACACCACCATCATCTTCGTCTTCAAGCTTTTGCAAGCAGCATAAGCCACAGCCATCACACAATAACTCCCACTCTTCTTGAGTGAACTCTTCTAAGGTTTTGCGCTTCCAAAACGCTTTAACAACTGCTGCCATTTCTCTACTCTACCTATCGCTAATACCGTGTTTAAATACTTAAATTAAACGGGATGACACTCAATTCGGATACGCGCCTTAATAACAGCTGTACTAAAACGCACCGTTAAGTGTGCCACCCCTTTGGCCATCACTTGCGCCTGACGAGTACGCGGAGTCTCTGGCCCATTGCTAAAACGTGCCTTACAGATAACATTGTGCTCACCAAAATTATGCAAAGACAAGGATGCTGTGTTGTTCCCTAAATCCAATGTTTGTACTTCAATTTCTGTGCCGTTAAGCTGTTGCTGGACCTCAATAGGAAATGCCAAAGCAGCCACTGGCAGTAATAAGCCACCTAAAAATATCAGTGCTCTCATATCATTCTCTTTGGTTAGTGCATCGATACAGTCTACCCTATGGGCAGACTATATCGAGTTATGGATAAGAGAAAGATTAAAAACACTTTTTCAATGAGCTCTAACATTTAATATCAACGATTTTATGGGTCTTCCTTTCCATTAGCGCAACACTTAGTCAGTTATGCAGATATTTAACACCCTCACTTACACCCTTAATAACTTAATGTAGGGAGCAACCATGTTGGTTGCTATTTTAGGCTTGGGCATACTCTTTATAGCCTCATTTAAATTTATGCCTATACTGAACATTAAACAGGAATTATTGAAGCTTGGGCGCTCAAAAAAGGAAGCGCTAGTACCGATGAAGTCAACCCTTTCTCAGCCCCTCCTTGAAAGTGTTGATCACTTTAGTGATTTTAGGCGGTATTCTGCGTATTAGTGCTGCAGTACAAACCGCAGAGCCTTTCCAATGTGCCTGTTTACATTTCAGCTAGTCTTTATATTCTAACCACTTATGCTAGCGCTATTCCTACATGTTTTGTTTTAGTCTGCTTTATGCTGATCACGCTGCTGTGGATGGCTTAGCCGGAGCAGCGATAAATTACTCTTGTGCATTTCGAAGTGGCTCGAAAAATCTTTTATAATGAAGTTGAATTAGGCAGCGCCGGTATTGCATAAGTGACAGGTACTCACAATAATTCGGTGGGGTGAGGCTTAATTGGAATGATCAGTGATTTAGTTGTCTGCACAATAAACGGCTTAGCTATCATTTATTCAGGTGTCAGCAAGCCATGGCCCTACGAAACCGAACGACTTTACTCTTATCAAGCCCCATAGTCATAAAATTGACCAATGAGTATTTTCTCAACGTAAAGCTGCAATAAAAAATCATTAAGTACTGGTAAAACTTAAAGCGGATGCTGGCAAGAGGATTTTACGGTAGCATTCGCCTTTATGATTGTTTTATTCGACTGATTGGAACCCTGCATGATTGACCGTCTTACTTTACTGCGCCCTGACGACTGGCATATTCACCTACGTGATGGCGCGATGCTAAATACTACCGTAGCTGATGCATCACGCACCTTTGCGCGCGCCATTATTATGCCCAACCTGGTCCCGCCCGTACGTAACACAGCCGAAGCCGAGCAATATCGCAAACGTATTTTACATGCACGCCCGACTAACAGCACATTCGAACCTTTGATGGTTCTTTATTTAACAGACCAAACTACGCCTCAAGACATTAAAGCAGCTCAAGCTAGCGGTTTTGTTCATGCAGCCAAGTTATACCCCGCTGGTGCAACTACAAACTCTGATTCTGGTGTAACTCAGTTAGAAGCTATCTATCCTGCTTTAGAAGCTATGAGTGACCTGGGAATGCCACTGCTAGTTCATGGTGAAGTTACTCATTCCGATATAGATATTTTTGATCGTGAAAAACGCTTTATTGACGACCAATTAATTACTTTGGTTGCTCGCTTTCCAAAGTTAAAGATTGTTCTTGAGCATATCACTACTGCTGATGCTGCAGAATTTGTACGTTGTGCAAGCGACCATGTAGCAGCAACTATTACCGCACACCACTTGCTCTACAACCGTAACCACATGTTAGCCGGAGGTATCCGCCCTCACTTTTACTGTTTACCCATCCTTAAGCGAAATATCCATCAAGAGGCTTTGTTAGATGCGGCAACCAGTGGCTCGAATAAGTTTTTCTTAGGTACGGATTCTGCGCCACACGCACAAAGTGCTAAAGAAGTCGCCTGTGGCTGTGCGGGGTGCTATACCGCTTATGCTGCAATTGAGCTTTATGCAGAGGCTTTTGAACAACGCAATGCTCTCGATAAGCTAGAAGGCTTTGCCAGTCATTTCGGGCCTGACTTTTATGGTTTACCAAGAAATACGGAGCATATCACCTTGATTCGTGAACCATGGAAAGCACCGACCACTTTAAAGTTTGGCGAACAACATCTCATACCTCTTCGTGCTGGAGAAGCCATACAGTGGCGCTTACAGGAGGGGCAAGCATGAGTCAAGATATTTCGGATTATGCACGTGATTTTTTAGGCAATGAAAATAACGGCCAAGAAAAAAATGGTAATAACAACGGGTTAAAGACCCCTATGGCGCGTCGTTTTCGTGGTTACTTGCCAGTAGTAATTGATGTAGAAACAGGTGGTTTTAATAGCGCTACTGATGCCCTGCTAGAAATTGCCGCAGTAATTCCAGCAATGGATGATGGCGGATTACTCTATGCTGAACACAGTCTGTTTTACCGCGTGGAACCTTTTACTGGGGCAAATATAGAACAGGCAGCACTGGATTTCACCGGTATCAAACTTGACCATCCATTACGCATGGCTGTATCAGAAGAGCGCGCTTTAGCGGAAATTTTTAAAAGTGTTCGTAAATCTCTAAAAGCCAGTGGTTGTAAACGCGCTATTTTAGTTGGTCATAACAGCCACTTTGATCTAGGCTTTTTAAATGCAGCAGTTGAGCGCTGCGGTATTAAGCGCAACCCTTTCCACCCCTTCTCGAGCTTTGACACTGCAACTTTAGCCGGGCTAGCTTATGGTCAAACAGTGTTAGCCAAAGCCTGTGAAGCCGCGGCTATCAATTTTGACAGTCGTGAAGCACACAGTGCCCGATATGATACTGAAAAAACAGCCGAATTGTTTTTTGCTATTGTAAATCGATGGAAAGAAATGGGGGGATGGGACGATTAAACTAAAGATATTCAAGCCTCTACTAGAGGCTTGAATATTTGGATACTGGCAATAAAAAAGCCGTAAGCATTACAATATGCTTACGGCTTTTTGGTTAGGTTTTTCAATTAAATTGGCGGAGGAGGTGAGATTCGAACTCACGGATAGTCGCCCATCGACGGTTTTCAAGACCGTTGCCTTCAGCCACTCGGCCACTCCTCCGCAATAATGGAGGGCATGATAATGCACTGTTGAAAAAAAATCTAGCCCTACTACCTTAAAATCATCATCGTCACTTAAAGCGCCGCTCAATTCCCTTTTCGACCAAAATTTTCGCAGAAATTTCTTCTACGGAAAAATGCGTCGTATTAATAAAATTGATATTTTCACGCTGGAATAAAGATTCCACTTCCCGCACTTCAAACTCACACTGCGCATAACTGGCATAACGACTATTAGGCTTACGCTCATTACGAATCGCTGCTAAACGATCAGCATCAATGGTTAAGCCAAACAGTTTATCTTGATAGGGTTTCAAAGAAGCTGGAATTCTCAGGTCTTCCATATCATCTTCAGTTAATGGGTAGTTCGCCGCACGAATACCATATTGCATTGCCATATAAAGACACGTTGGAGTTTTTCCACAGCGAGAAACACCTACTAAAATAATATCAGCACTGTCGTAATGCCGAGTACGTCCACCATCATCATTATCTAATGCAAAATGGACCGCCTCAATACGCTCCATATAGTTCGCACTGTGGGTGATCGAGTGTGACTTACCAACGGAATATGACGAACGATCATTGAGCTCCTCTTCCAATGGCGATAAAAAGCTTGAGAAAATATCCACCTTAAATGCGTTGGCAGTAGCTAAAATATCGCGGATTTCAGTATTGACAATGGTATCGAAGACAATTGGTCGCATCTTTTCAGTATCCGCAACCTCATTAATTTGCTGTACCATAGCCTGTGCTTTTTCGACACTATCAATATAAGGTCGAGTTAAACGGCGAAAGTCGATATTATCAAATTGAGCCAGTAAACTTTGCCCTAGCGTTTCGGCAGTAATACCTGTTCCATCTGAAATAAAAAATGCTGTACGTTTCATAATTTGCCAAAAGCCTTAAGTCGTGAAGTTTTCTCAGTTATTATAAGCAGGTTTTTTGCCAGACATATTGTCCGGCGACATTGTGACCCATATTCCCCAAACAAGGCCAATATATTATTAACTGGTCTTTTTTCAATACAAACGTGGAGAGATCACCTTGGTTGAGTACGTAGTTTCCCTCGATAAGCTCGGTAACCATGATGTTGAGCGTGTAGGGGGCAAAAACGCCTCCCTAGGCGAAATGATCAGCAACCTTACAGGCGCCGGTGTTTCAGTTCCCGGTGGCTTTGCTACCACAGCTCAAGCTTACCGTGACTTTATTGATGCCAATAACTTAGATGCCCGCATCCATGATTTACTGGACAGTTTAGATACAAACGACGTCAACGCCCTTGCCCAGGCAGGCACACAAATTCGTCAATGGATTCTAGACGCAGATTTTCCAGAACAACTGGACACAGATATACGCAAAGCCTTTGCTGAAATGGCAGATGGTAATGACAACATGGCAGTAGCGGTTCGTTCCTCTGCAACAGCTGAAGACTTACCTGATGCATCTTTTGCCGGACAACAAGAAACCTTCTTAAACATTCGCGGTGTAGATAATGTGATCTATGCAGCCAAAGAGGTTTTTGCTTCTCTATTTAATGACCGTGCTATTTCGTACCGTGTACACCAGGGTTTCGAGCACCGTGATGTTGCCCTCTCTGTAGGTGTACAACGTATGGTTCGTTCTGAAACCGCCGCAGCCGGTGTGATGTTCACCTTAGATACTGAATCAGGCTTTCGCGATGTTGTCTTTATCACAGGCGCGTATGGTTTAGGAGAAACCGTTGTACAAGGTGCAGTAAACCCAGATGAGTTCTATGTGCACAAACCTACTTTGGCCGCCGGCCGCCCAGCAATCCTACGTCGCAATCTTGGAAGTAAAGCGCTCAAAATGATTTACGGCGCCGATGCTAGTGCTGGTAAGTCCATTGAAACCATTGATGTTGATCCAACTGAACGTATGCGCTTCGCCTTAACTGATGAGGAAGTAACAAATTTAGCTAAACAAGCAGTGATCATTGAACAACATTACGGCTGCCCGATGGATATTGAGTGGGCTAAAGACGGTGATGATGGCAAGCTCTATATTGTGCAAGCACGACCTGAAACAGTTAAAAGCCGCAGTAACCTGAATGTCATGGAGCGCTACTTGTTGAAAGAACAAGGGAATGTCCTAGTTGAAGGTCGCGCCATTGGTCAGCGTATTGGTGCTGGTACCGTACGTGTGATTAACGATATTGCCGAAATGGATAAAGTACAAACAGGCGATGTATTGGTTTCTGATATGACGGACCCAGACTGGGAGCCGGTAATGAAACGAGCTAGCGCCATTGTAACAAACCGTGGTGGTCGCACCTGCCATGCTGCAATTATTGCTCGTGAACTCGGCATTCCCGCCGTGGTAGGTTGTGGTAATGCCACATCAGTTTTGCAAGACGGACAAGGTGTTACGGTGTCTTGCGCTGAAGGTGATACAGGACTTGTTTTTGACGGTGAGTTAAATTTTGATGTACGCACCAACTCTGTTGAAGCGATGCCAGAAATTCCGTTCAAAATCATGATGAACGTAGGCAATCCTGATCGAGCCTTCGATTTTACTCAGTTACCGAATGAAGGTGTGGGTTTGGCACGCCTAGAATTCATTATTAATCGTATGATTGGCGTCCACCCTAAAGCCCTCTTGAACTTCGACAGCCTGCCAGCTGATCTGAAACGTAGCGTAGAGAAACGCGTTGCCGGTTATGCGAGCCCAGTTGATTTTTATGTGGATAAATTGGTTGAAGGTGTCAGTACTCTCGCTGCTGCATTCTGGCCTAAAAAAGTTATTGTGCGTTTGTCTGATTTTAAATCTAACGAATATGCGAATCTGATTGGCGGTAAGCTCTATGAGCCAACCGAGGAAAACCCAATGCTTGGTTTCCGTGGTGCTTCACGCTACATCAGTGAGTCATTCCGTGATTGCTTTGAATTAGAATGCCGTGCTATGAAGCGGGTGCGCGATGAGATGGGGTTAACCAACGTCGAATTGATGGTGCCTTTCGTGCGTACAGTCAATGAAGCTGCGCAGGTTGTTGAACTACTTGGCGAATATGGCCTGAAACGTGGTGAGAATGGTTTGCGTGTAATCATGATGTGCGAATTGCCATCCAACGCCCTATTGGCTGATGAGTTCCTTGAGCACTTCGATGGTTTCTCCATCGGTTCTAACGATATGACTCAATTAACACTTGGTTTAGATCGTGATTCAGGTGTCATTGCACACTTATTTGATGAACGTGATACAGCAGTTAAAAAGTTACTATCAATGGCTATTCAGGCTTGCAATAAGGCTGGTAAGTACATTGGTATTTGCGGTCAAGGCCCATCAGACCATCCAGACCTTGCACGCTGGCTAATGGATCAAGGGATAGAGAGCGTCTCTCTTAACCCTGACTCCGTATTGGATACTTGGTTTTTTCTTGCAGAAGAAAACTGAATAACTCAGTAGTCATACACGCCTGCACACTCTTGAATAAGTGTGCAGGCATGCCCTCTCCCACTACATACTTTTACAGTAATCTCTCAGAAAATTTTAGTCGATATTTATAAACTGGTCAGTTATAAAGATCGAACTCCATATAACCATATGCTAATTTGTTACTTCTACCTAAGCCGATGTTATGCGACCATTAACGCATAAACTTAGGAGTTATTCTCATGAGAAAATTATACGCCAGCTTGGCGTTTTTTTTGTGCTCGCTGTTTAGCCATGTGCAAGCTGAAAGCTTTGCCCCCTTAATTGAAGCAATAGAACTTTCTACGGCTCTTAATGACAATATAGCAATACAGCTTGTAGACATTCGCAGTCCTGAAGCCTTCGCTAGTGGGCATATTAATGGTGCAATATCAGCACCTTATGCTAAATGGCGCGGTCCAGCACATAACCCCGGCCAGCTATCTGAGGATTCATACTTTCAACAACTACTTCGAGAACTAGGTCTAACTCATCAGAAACCAATAGTAATCTATTCCACCGGTGCTGATGAAACGGATTTTGGCGCTACAGCTCGTGTGTACTGGACGCTAAAATATCTAGGTCTTACTCAACTGAGTATACTGAACGGTGGCTTACAGCAGTGGGTAAAAAACGAAAGCAACCTCACCACTGAAACCAAACAACCGCAAACTAGCACAATTGAAGTGCAAAGCAACCCAAAGTTAGTGATCTTTAAAGATGAATTGCTGGAAAAAATTACCCAGCGTGATAATACTTATCAACTGCTAGATGCGCGGCCTCCGCTATTCTTTCAGGGTCAAGTTAAGGCTCCCACGGCTAGCACGGGTGGTACTATCGCCACTGCGCAAAACACCCCGTTTGAACAATGGTTTAATAAAGATGACACTCGAGTCCGTCCCGCTGCTGAAATTAAACAACTAGTGCATGAGCAAGGCTTAGACTATGCACAAGAGACCGTATCTTTCTGTAACACTGGGCACTGGGCTGCGACCAACTGGTTTATCCTATCGGAGATTGCTGATTTGCCCGGCGTACGCCTTTATCCCGCCTCTTTAGCGGAATGGACACAAAGCCCTGCGAGCCTACCTATGGAAAACACGCCAAGTCGTTTAGAACAAATTAAAGCTAAGTTTTCACAGCTAGTGAGTCAATAACATGAAGAATCGTTTAGCTTTAAGTGCAATTTTTATAGCCTTTGCGGTGTTTTTATTTTGGTTTGTTTCTATTCGGCAAAGCCTACTGTTTATTGTAGGTATAGGGTTAGGAGCAGTATTAGCAGGCGCACGCTTCGGCTTTACTACCGGATGGCGCAACTTGATTGAAAAACGCGATGCCAGTGGGGTTTTTGCTCAGCTCTTACTCTTAGCCATTGCTGCGGCCTTCTCAATGCCGTTATTGGCCAGTTTCCCAACTGAGCTTAATGCTGCTTTAGGTCCACCTAGTATCAGCCTTTTGGTCGGTGCTTTGGTATTTGGTGGAGCCATGCAAATTGCTGATGGCTGCGGTTCCGGTACTTTGTACAAAGCCGGCTTAGGTATTCCATTAAATATGGCCATCTTACCGGTGTTTGCTTTGGGTAGTTTCCTTGGCTCAGCCCATTTAGGCTGGTGGCTGGATTTAGGCCATACTCAGCCGATCGGGCTAGTCGATAAAGTGGGTTTAAGTAAGGCCTTAGGTATAACATATCTAGGCTTGATCTTAGTTGGCCTAGCTGCGTGGTGGTGGTCGAAAACTAGTGGTGTATCCCGTAGTATATTTAATAAAACGTTAGTCATAGGTGCTGTCCTCATCGCTTTACTAGCGGTATTAAATCTAATTATTGCCGGCCAGCCTTGGGGGGTCGTCTATGGCTTTGGCTTGTGGGCTGCAAAAATTGCTCATGCTGGCAATTTATTTGATCCGACAGTCAACGCATTTTGGAGTCAACCGGTGAATGCCACTGCTTTGGAGCAATCAGTATTTTTGGACCTAACGTCAATTACTAATATTGGTATTTTAGCTGGTGCACTCTGGATTTTTTCACGCAACAAAACAGGTAAAGCCAACAAGCTCAATACTCAGCAGTGGGTCGTCGGAATTATTGCTGGTTTTTTATTGGGTTACAGCTCACGCTTAGCTTTCGGCTGTAATGTTGGTGCTATGGTCAGCGGCATATCTACCGGCAGTATTCACGGTTGGATTTGGGTTCTAATGGCCTTCTTAGGCTCACTGATCGGTGTGCGTATTCGCCGTTATTTTGGATATTGAACTGATATGAGTTATTTACGTATTGTGGCTTTTTGGACTTTACTCATTGGCTTCTTTGTGTGGGACTGGAATCACTCTCAACCGGTTAACCTACGTCTAGAGGCGCCAATTATTGCTATAGGTTCAGGCCAAACCCCTTCCGGCGGTCATTGCGCAACTTTTTAAATAACCATACATGAGTATAACTCTTGACTCACAGCTGTAGCGGAAACCGAGTTCGCTGCAGCTGTGGACTTGAATCTGCAGTTAATTTTCTAGGGTTAATCCATCACCTGTACTGCCGGTGAAATTTGCTTACTACCAACAGCAGGCAATAATTTACCCTCTTGGTAGACTGAAACAAACAAATCTCCTTCTTTACCGTCTGACGCGATAGTAAGATGCACACGGGCACCTTGCATTTTTGCTTCAACAAGTTGTGCTGGCTGTTCATCAATCCATGCACGACCATTAAGCATCTGAAATTCCTGCTGTAACTCAACACGATAAAGCTGACCTTGTGCAGTTAGCCATTCCCAAGTTCCTTGGATTTGCGCCGGTACATACCACTTATAAAGATACACATCACCAAATGCACGCTTAGCGTCAGGTTGCCATTGCCCCATATTAAACGCGTGCGCAATGATTCGAGTACCCGGTTCTAGTTCAGTCAAAATGCGCTTCTTTAATTTCACGTTCAGCGACGGCAACAAATAAAGCGTCACAACAGTAGCTTCACTAAAATCGACACTGAGCAAATCATCCTGAATAAATTTTACTCGATGCTCAACGCTTACTGTCCTAGCTAACTCATTAGCTTCAGTAATGCGTCGAGGATCCATATCGATACCCACAGCATGAGCGCTATAGCCCATTGCTGCAGCCACCGGAATGCGACCATCACCACAGCCTAAGTCATATACGATGTCCTTCTCTGTGACTGCTGCCATTTTCAGCATCGCCTCAACAACAAGCTCATCACTTGGTACAAATATGACATCAAGCTCGGCATCCACTTTGGAAAAACCCTCTTCAAATGACAATTCACTAAACAATAAAGTTACCTAATTTATTAACACTAAAATCAATACAGCAATGCAGTAAAAGCAGCTGTCTCTCAAGTTTTTAGCTACATATTTCTGCAATAGCCCATGAAATACTACTATTGTATACAATATTCACCCCGTTAAGCCTAGTTACTTATTTACAGCAGATCAATCCCGCTACTAATTTGAAGCCACTGAATAATATATGAGTCATGGCTCCTATAAAAAAAGCGCTCATATGAGCGCTTTTTTTATAGGATAATGGCCGGTACAGTCTTAAAAACTATCACCAGGTATACGCACCCAACCTTCCATTAATACGCGTGCACTGCGGCTCATAATAGCCTTCTTCACAACCCACTGACCATTTTCCTGAGCAGCTTCAGCACCTACACGTAAAGTACCGGATGGATGACCAAAGTTAACCGACTGACGATCTTCGCCACCCGCAGCTAAATTCACCAAAGTGCCAGGAATAGCTGCAGCAGTACCAATAGCAACTGCTGCAGTTCCCATCATCGCGTGATGCAACTGCCCCATAGATAATGCGCGAACCAACACATCAATATCTTTAGCTTTAATTTCTTTACCACTAGACGCTGTGTAGTCAGCTGGTGGCGCAACAAAAGCCACTTTAGGTGTATGCTGACGTGCAGCAGCTTCAGCTACATCTTTGATCAACCCCATTTTTACCGCACCATAGGAACGGATCAACTCAAACTTCGCTAAAGCTTCTTTGTCACTATTGATTGCTGACTGGAGTTCTGTGCCTGTATAGCCAATATCTTTCGCATTCACAAAGATAGTTGGAATACCCGCATTGATCAGTGTCGCTTTTAAAGTACCTACACCAGGCACTTCAAGATCATCAACCACGTTGCCCGTAGGGAACATTGCCGCATCATCACCATCGCCATCAGCTGGATCTAAAAACTCAATCTGAACTTCAGCAGCAGGAAAGGTCACACCGTCTAACTCAAAATCACCGGTTTCTTGTACTTTACCATTGGTAATAGGCACATGAGCAATAATAGTTTTTTCAATATTAACCTGCCAAATACGTACAGTGCAGATACCATTCTCAGGAATTTTATCTGCGTCAACCAAACCATTAGAGATAGCAAAGGAACCAACTGCAGCAGTTAAGTTACCGCAATTACCACTCCAATCAACAAATGGCTTATCAATGGACACTTGGCCGAATAAATAATCAACATCGTGATCAGCACGGCTGCTTTTAGACAGCAATACCGTTTTACTGGTACTGGATGTTGCACCACCCATACCATCGGTTTGCTTACCGTAAGGGTCTGGGCTACCAATCACACGCAGCAATAAATTATCACGTGCTGCACCTGGTTTTTGTGCAGCTTGCGGTAAGTCATCAACACGGAAGAATACGCCCTTGCTGGTACCACCGCGTAAGTAGGTAGCTGGAATTTTAATTTGTGGGACCTGACTCATAATGCAATCTCCCTAATTTCAATATGAATAATGCAGTAAGCGCAACAAGCGCTGACTAGAAAATAAGAACCCGCTAAACAAGGATCACTCGCTTAGCGGGTTCAAGGATACAATTATGCGCAGTTACGCATCTGCACCTTCAGCTGCGAGGAACTCTTGAGCAAAGCGTTGTAGAACACCACCTGCTTTGTAGACCTCAACTTCTGCTGCTGTATCTAAGCGACTGAGCATCGGCACACGTACGATCTCACCATTAGCACGAGTGATAATCAGAGTCATTGTGTTACCTGGCTTCAACTCACCTTCTACATCGTAGGTTTCAGTGCCATCTAGACCTAAAGTCTTACGCGTTGTACCTTCTGCAAACTGCAGCGGTAACACACCCATACCAATCAAGTTAGTACGGTGAATACGCTCAAAACCTTCAGCGGCAATCACTTCAACACCGGCTAAACGTACACCTTTAGCTGCCCAGTCACGAGATGACCCCTGACCATAGTCAGCACCTGCAACAATAATCAGCGGCTGCTTGCGCTCCATGTAGGTTTCAATAGCTTCCCACATGCGTGTAACTTCACCTTCCGGCTCAATACGCGCCAATGATCCCTGACGTACATTACCTGCATCATCTAGAACCATTTCGTTAAACAGTTTCGGGTTAGCAAAGGTAGCACGTTGTGCGGTGAGGTGGTCACCACGGTGCGTTGCGTAAGAGTTAAAGTCTTCCTCTGGAACACCCATCTTATGCAAATACTCACCCGCCGCACTATCCATCATAATCGCGTTGGATGGCGACAAGTGGTCAGTAGTGATGTTGTCACCTAAGATCGCCAAAGGACGCATGCCTTTCATTGTCCGTTCACCAGCCAGTGCACCTTCCCAGTATGGAGGGCGACGGATGTAAGTACTCATCGGACGCCAGTCATACAGAGGACTTGGTGATTCAGTGATCGAACCTAAATCAAACATTGGAATATAGATTTGATTGAACTGTGAAGGTTTCACGTTCTTTGCAACAATTGCATCAATCTCTTCGTCTGTTGGCCACAGGTCTTTTAAAGTGATTGGATTGCCGTCTTTATCGTAACCTAAAGCATCTTTTTCAATATCAAAGCGGATCGTACCAGCAATCGCATAAGCAACAACTAACGGTGGTGATGCCAAGAATGCTTGCTTAGCATATGGATGAATACGGCCATCAAAGTTACGGTTACCAGAGAGTACCGCTGTAGCATACAAATCACGATCAATGATTTCTTGTTGGATCTTAGGATCTAAAGCACCACTCATACCGTTACACGTAGTGCAGGCAAAACCAACAATACCAAAGCCTAGCTGCTCAAGCTCACCCAACAAGTTTGCTTCTTGCAGATACAACTCTGCAACTCTTGAACCCGGAGCAAAAGAAGTTTTGACCCACGGTTTGCGCTCAAGACCTAACTCATTGGCCTTGCGGGCTAGCAATGCTGCGGCAACAACGTTACGAGGGTTGCTGGTGTTAGTACAGCTGGTAATTGCAGCAATGATCACCGCACCATCTGGCATCAGACCTTCTTCTTTTTTCCACTCGCCAGCAATTCCTTTGGCAGCTAAGTCGCTAGTTGACACGCGTGCATGCGGGTTTGATGGTCCTGCCATGTTGCGGCCGACTTTTGAAATATCAAATGTTAATACGCGCTCATACTCAGCAGTTTCTAAACTGTCAGCCCAAAGTCCAGTTGTTTTAGCGTAATTTTCAACCAACTGCACTTGCTCAGGTTCGCGACCTGTCAGTTTCAAATACTCAATAGTTTGCTCATCAATATAGAACATACCAGCAGTCGCGCCGTACTCTGGGGTCATATTGGAAATCGTTGCACGGTCACCAATAGACAATGTAGCAGCACCTGGACCAAAGAATTCTAAGTAAGCACCAACCACACGCTCTTTACGTAAAAACTCGGTCATTTCCAACACGATATCTGTTGCTGTAATGCCTGGCTGACGCTCACCAATCATTTTTACACCAACAATATCAGGTAGACGCATCATAGATGGTAAGCCCAACATGACTGTCTCGGCTTCTAAACCACCTACTCCAATCGCAATCACGCCTAAAGCATCTACGTGTGGAGTGTGGCTGTCAGTACCAACACAGGTATCAGGGAAAGCAATACCATCACGCACCTGAATCACCGGAGACATTTTCTCCAAATTGATCTGGTGCATGATGCCGTTACCAGCAGGAATCACATCAACATTTTTAAATGCTGTTTTCGTCCACTCAATAAAGTGAAAACGATCTTCGTTACGGCGATCCTCAATAGCACGGTTCTTTTCAAATGCATCAGGATCATAACCGCCACATTCAACAGCCAGTGAGTGGTCAACGATCAACTGGGTTGGAACAACTGGGTTCACTTTCGCTGGATCACCACCCTGCTCAGCGATCGCATCTCGCAGGCCTGCCAAGTCAACCAGGGCTGTTTGTCCTAAGATATCGTGGCAAACAACACGGGCAGGATACCATGGGAAATCTAAATCTTTTTTACGGTAAATTAGCTGTTTTAGCGAATCCGTAAGCTCACTTGGCTCACAGCGACGTACTAAGTTCTCAGCTAACACGCGTGAAGTATAAGGGAGCTTAGCGTAAGCACCCGGTTCAATGGCATCTACCGCTTCACGAACGTCGTAGTAATCGAGCGCTGTGCCGGGTAGTTTTTTACGGAATTCGGTATTCATAACGTTTTTAAATCCCTCAAATAGAGATGGAGAGCGCTATACACTTAACCAAAGAAACCAGCTGCGTAAAAACACAGCTGGTTATTTGATGAGCTTAAACTCTCAAGTTTTTAGCGCTTATCAATTGCTGGAACTGAGCGCTCATCTTCACCGATGTATTCAGCACTTGGGCGAATAATGCGGTTGTTAGCGCGCTGCTCAAACACGTGTGCAGCCCAACCGGTGACGCGTGAGCACACAAAAATTGGTGTGAACAATTTGGTTGGAATACCCATAAAGCGATAAGCAGATGCGTGGAAGAAGTCAGCGTTCGGGAACAAGCGCTTCTCTTCCCACATGAAGCTTTCAATGGCTTCTGAAACAGGGTAGATAACAGTGTCACCCACCTCATCAGCCAACTTCTTGGAGTAGCCTTTAATCACTTCGTTACGTGGGTCTGAATCACGATAGATTGCATGACCAAAGCCCATAATCAAATCTTTACGAGCAATCATAGCGCGCAACTCTTCAACCGCCTCTTCTGGTGAGCTGAAGCGGTCAATTAAGTCCATTGCTGCTTCGTTTGCACCGCCGTGTAAAGGACCACGCAGCGAACCAATTGCACCAGTGATGCACGAGTACAAGTCAGACAAGGTTGATGCACATACACGACCAGTAAAGGTTGACGCATTAAACTCATGCTCTGCATAAAGAATGAGAGAAACGTTCATTACTTCACGGTGCAATGCATTTGGCGACTTGCCATGCAATAAAGCCAAGAAGTGGCTACCAATATCTGGCTCGTTACTGGTGCACTCGATACGCTTACCTTCATGGCTGAAGTGATACCAGTACAGCAAAATAGCAGGGAAAGTAGCAAGCAAACGGTCAACGACGTCTAGTTGCTCATCGAAGCTCATTTCAGGCTCTAAAGTACCCAGTACTGCAGTACCAGCACGCATCACATCCATCGGGTGTGCGTCAGCAGGAATACGCTCTAGAACTTCTTTCAAAGCTTGTGGCAAATCACGCATGCTATGTAAGCGCTTCAGATATGCATCGAGCTCGCTTTGAGTTGGTAAGTGACCGTAGAGTAGCAAATAAGCTACTTCTTCAAAGTACTGGCAGTTTTCAGCCAAATCGCGAACATCGTAACCGCGGTAAGTTAAGCCTGCGCCCTCTTTACCAACAGTACATAAAGCTGTTTCACCAGCAATTTGACCACGCAGACCTGCGCCGCTCAGTACTTTTTTCTTAGCTTCAGCCATTACGTTCTTCCTTATACTTATATTGTTTATCATCAGACAATGGACGATGGACAACTTATCTTTAAGTTAGCTTTTTTTCTGTGCAAACAAAGCGTCTAAGCTTTGCTCAAAAGCGTGATAGTTGATGCGGTCATAAAGTTCCATGCGCGTTTGCATGGTGTCAATTACATTCTTTTGTGTGCCATCACGACGAATTGCAGTGTAAACATTTTCTGCTGCTTTATTCATAGCACGGAAGGCAGACAGTGGGTACAGTACTAAACCAACATTTGCTTCTTTCAGTTCGTCAACAGTGAAGAGAGGTGTCGCACCAAACTCAGTGATGTTAGCTAAGATCGGGGCATTTACACGATCAGCGAACAACTTGTACATTTCTAACTCGGTAATAGCCTCAGGGAAAACCATGTCCGCACCTGCTTCAATGCATGCTGCTGCACGGTCAAGTGCTGAGTTCAAACCTTCAACTGCTAGGGCATCAGTACGAGCCATGATGACAAAGCTATCATCGGTACGCGCGTCAACGGCTGCCTTAATGCGGTCTACCATTTCTTGCTGAGTAACGATTTCTTTATTCGGGCGGTGACCACAACGCTTAGCGCCCACTTGGTCTTCAATATGGACAGCTGCAGCACCTGCTTTAATCATTGATTTAACAGTACGCGCGACGTTAAATGCTGAAGAACCAAAACCGGTATCAACATCGACTAACAGTGGCAGATCACACACATCAGTGATGCGACGCACATCAATTAAAACATCTTCTAAGCCAGTAATTCCTAAATCAGGCAGACCCAGTGAGCCTGCAGCAACACCGCCACCGGATAGGTAAATGGCTTTAAAGCCTGCACGCTGAGCTAATAAAGCGTGGTTAGCATTAATTGCACCGATTACTTGTAGTGGGCTTTCTTCTACAACCGCATCACGAAAGCGTTGACCTGGGGTTTTACGACTCATAACTTACCTCGTAAGGACTGGATGGTGTCATTAGCACCTTGATAATGACGCTCAACATTACGCCGCGATGCAGCGATATGACGGCGCATAAGTAACTCAGTTAACTCGCCATCGCCGGCAGCGATAGCGTCTAGAATACTGTGATGTTCTTCAAATGCTTGTTGGGGACGATTTGGCGTAGTCGAATATTGAATTCTATACATACGCACCAACTGGTAAAGTTCCTCAGTGAGCAGCTTCACCAATGTTTGATTACCGCTGCCCTGAATAATTTTATAGTGAAAATCATAATCTCCCTCCTGCTGATAATAACCAACCCCAGCCTGGAAAGAGGCATCACGCTCATGGGTGTCAAGCACTTTGCGCAACTGATCCACTTCAGCTTTACTCATGCGCTCAGCCGCTAAACGCCCAGCCATACCTTCTAAGGACTCTCGGATTTCATAAAGCTCAATCAGTTCTTTATGCGAAAGAGATACGACACGCGCACCCACATGTGGTACACGCACTAATAAACGCTGCCCTTCCAAACGGTGAATAGCTTCACGTAACGGGCCACGACTGATGCCGTAAGTGCGCGCCAATTCTGGCTCAGAGATCTTGCTACCAGGCGCAATGTCACCACAGACAATTGCTGCCTGAATACTGCGAAACACCTGTTCTGACAGTGTTGCAGAGTCTCCAGTTATCAGTGCTGTATCACCTACGCCTTGGGCCATAGTGTTGACACCTTGTCTTATTGAATACCTGAAAGCTACATTCAGTACTCAGTTATGTCAACAATCTGCTGCTTATTGTCGACAATATTCAGACCAAGGTCGCATAAAAATTAGCTATTAATCTGTGAACTTACCTCCCCTCGTTAGGCTCTAATAGGCTTAACGCACAAGTTCTGCCTAGCTTTAAACAATAGCAGCATATGATTACATGGTTATTTTTGGCATTGACCATTAGAATAGCCACTCCGTGACTTTCCCTTTCCTTTTTTTTGGCTATTAAATTGCCCGTATGGACTAGGAAATTGGTAAGGTTACATATCATTAATAGTGTATTTGCGAGTGTTATGAGACTTTATATTTCCACCTTACTCTGTTGCCTCCTCTTCTTATCACCACTAACAGTAGCTGATGAGAAGCAGATCTTTGGTTTAAACGAAGATGTGTATATTGCTGATATTGATATGCATATGTCGGCAAAACTGGATACCGGAGCAAAAACAGCCTCTCTCAGCGCTCGAGATATCGAACAATTTAAGCGTGACGGTGAAAAATGGGTACGTTTTTACTTAGCACTGGATGAATCTCACGAGCATGCTTATGAGTTACCCTTAGCACGCATCAGTCGAATTAAGCGCCGCTCTGGGGACTATGATCCCGAAGAAGACAAAAGTTACACGCCACGCCCAGTTGTTAACATGTCCGTTTGCATAGGCCGTACGCTGCAAACTATTGAAGTAAACTTAACAGACCGCAGCACTTTCCAATATCCTTTTTTGATTGGTTCAAAAGCATTAAAGAAGTTTAAAGCCCTTGTTGACCCAAGCTTGAAATACTCTGTGGGCAAACCACAGTGTGAAACCGAAGACATCTCCACTGCCATTGCTGAGTAATGACCATGCGCTCCTTGACACTGCACTTAAGAATACTAATCGCACTCTGTGTCATCATTGGGATATCAGTGACCGCCTATCAAATTTATATTTTAGGCATCCCTGTATCTGCCGATGAGACTGATAACCTTTGGAATATTGACGCTAAGGTTGAGTTTAATGCCAGCGGTCGAGTACCAGTAAAACTACAAATGTTTGTACCACCACTCAATCAAGATTATGTCAGTCTCAATGAAAGTTTTATTTCCAACAATTACGGTGTAAGTGTTAATGCGCGCGACACAAATCGCTTAGTAACTTGGTCTGCACGTCGCGCCCAAGGCAAGCAAACTCTCTACTACCGCATGGTAATGACTAAACGCTACAGCTCGGAAGATGTTAAAAGCAAAGGCCCTATTTACCGTGAAACTCTCCCTGTAGAAGGCGCTGAAAAGATCGCTGCAGAAGCTTTGCTCGCCCCCATACGTCAACACTCCGCCGACGTAGAAACCTTTATTAGTGAGACCATAAAACGAGTCAATGATACGGACGATGATAATGTCCGTTTACTCTTAGGTGGTGACACTTCAAGCGAGCGTAAAACCGACGCAATTGATTTACTACTTTCGATTGCACACGTACCTATGCAACGCTTACACACCATTCGCTTACAAGGTGGGATTGCGCAAGAACCTGAGCTCTGGTTACGCAGTTACAATGGTAAAAAATGGCTTTATTTTAACCCCCTATCTGGCGCTCAAGGTTTACCCAGTGACCGTATGATTTGGTGGTTAGGTGATGAGCCTTTGGTAAGCTTAGAAGGCGGCAACAAAGCCCGAGTAACTTTCACTATCAACAACAGCGAAATGAACGCCATGCGTTTAGCTCAACTCACCAGTGAAAATACTGAGGCGGGCTTTTTAGATTACTCTCTCTACGGCCTTCCCTTGCAAACTCAGCAAACCTACCAAGTAATGATTATGATTCCACTTGGAGTTATGGTGATTTTAATTTTACGCAACTTAGGTGGTTTGCAAACCTTAGGTACCTTTACTCCGGTACTGATTGCCCTAGCCTTTCGTGAAACACAGCTGGGCTTTGGTATTCTGCTCTTTACGATCATCACCTCTCTTGGCTTGGCCTTACGTTCTTATTTAGAACACCTAAAGCTGCAAATGCTGCCACGTCTCTCTGTGGTCCTCACTTTTGTGGTGGTATTGATCGCAGTAATCAGTTTATTCAGTCACAAACTTGGTTTAGAACGTGGTTTATCAGTATCACTTTTCCCAATGGTGATCTTAACCATGACAATTGAACGACTATCCATTACTTGGGAAGAGCGTGGCGGTAACCATGCCTTCAAGGTTGCTATAGGCACGTTATTCGCTGCAGCTTTGTCTCACTACCTAATGAGTATCCCTGAGCTAAACTACTTTATTTTTACCTTCCCTGCGGTGCTACTCATTATGGTTGGTTTTATGCTGGCAATGGGGCGTTATCGCGGTTATCGCTTAACTGAGCTGTTCCGCTTTAAAGCCTTTTTAAAGGATTGATGACATGTTCGGTTTAATCAAAACCTGGCGCGAACTAAGTACACGCGGGATCATGGGAATTAACCGCCGTAATGCTGACTACGTACTCAAATACAATAAGCGCCGCTTATACCCTGTGGTAGACGATAAAATCCTCACTAAAATACGTGCCATTGAAGCCGGCATCAATGTACCTGAAATGTATGGCGTGATTTCAACCGAAAAAGAAATCAGCAAACTAGACAGCATTCTTGCAGGTCGCAATGACTTTGTTATTAAACCCGCTATGGGTGCCGGGGGGGATGGTATTTTAGTGGTAGCTGATCGCTTTGAAGACCGCTTTAAAACAGTTTCTGGAAAAATCATTAGCCATGAAGAAATTGAATATCAAATCTCTAGCATCTTAACCGGCTTATACTCTTTAGGTGGTGCGCGAGACCGTGCATTAATTGAGTATCGCGTCACCCCTGACCCTCTCTTTAAAAGCATCAGTTATGAAGGTGTACCGGATATTCGCATCATTGTTTTAATGGGTTACCCCATTATGGCCATGCTACGTTTACCTACGCGTCAATCTGGAGGCAAAGCCAACCTACACCAAGGTGCTATTGGAGTGGGTGTAGATCTCGCTACAGGTCTTACACTACAAGGGACTTGGCTCAATAACATCATCAACAAGCACCCCGACACCAGTAATCTTGTAGCCGGTGTACAGCTACCCAACTGGGATGGTTTTATGAAGCTTTCAGCAGGCTGTTATGAACTCTGCGGTTTAGGCTACATTGGTGTAGATATGGTTCTAGACCAAGAAAAAGGTCCATTGATTTTAGAGTTAAATGCTCGACCTGGTTTAAATATTCAAATCGCTAATAATGCAGGCTTGACCTTGCGCGCTCATACTGTTGAGAAACATATTGCCGAACTTAAAAAGAAAGGCATCAGTCAATCGCCAGATGAGCGTGTACGTTTTTCTCAACAACACTTTACTAGCACACCTCCTTCAAACAACTGAATAAGGCCCCTACGCTAAGCCACGCTTTATGCCTGTCTTAGCGTGACTTAAGTATTATGTCCCATTGTCAGCTCTTCCCTCTTGCTTACCAGCCCAATCCTGCCCACTACTTTCAACAAGTGCATGATCAAGCCGGTGCTATACTCTTAGACTCGAGCCAACCTGAAAGTCAACGTGGACGCTTTGATATTTTAAGCGCTTGGCCTTTAGCGCAATTGAGCCCGCACCCTACAGAGTCATTAGACACATTTCGTCAGCGCTGCCAATCCTTAGTAAAACAACTCAGTATTTGCCAAACCCCTGACGGTCTTGAGTTGCCATTTACAGGAGGGTTAATCGGATATTTAACCTATGATTTTAATCATCTTAATCAAACTGTGGAAACAGAAGGTTTAGCCGGTGCTACTGTAGGCTTATATAATTGGGCAGTTATCAGTGACCACCAACAAAAGCAAAGCTGGTTAATGTGCCACTGCAGTGTTACTACCGAGCGTTGCAATGAATTACTAAACCTCTTTACAACCAACTTTCAGTCCATCCTTTCCAACACACCCTTTAGTTTAACCAAGGCATTTGCTGCACGCATTAACGCGCAACGCTATCAGAACGACCTAAAGCGCGTTTATAATTACATTACGGCTGGCGATTGCTACCAAGTCAATTATACGCAACGCTTTAGCAGCCAATACTCAGGGGACGCTTGGCAAGCTTATAGCAGCCTGCGTGCGCGCTGCCCAACACCTTTCGCTAGTTTTATACGGGTCAATAGTCAGCAGGCGATTATCAGCTTATCACCTGAACGCCTGATCCAAGTACATCAACGCAAAGTTGAAAGCCGCCCGATCAAAGGAACGCGCGCGCGCGGAACAACCCCTGAGCAAGACCAAGCATTAGCTCACGAACTACGAACCAGTGCGAAAGATCAGGCTGAAAATTTAATGATCGTGGACTTATTACGCAACGATTTAGGTCGTTTTTGCAGCACTGGTAGCGTGCACGTACCTGAGCTCTTTGCTTTAGAAAGCTACCCAAATGTGCACCACATGGTCAGCAGTATCACTGGGACTTTAGCTGAGCAATACGATGCGCTAGATGTGTTGATCGGCAGTTTTCCTGGCGGCTCCATCACTGGAGCTCCAAAACTCCGCGCGATGGAAATTATCAGCGAATTAGAAGCAACTCAGCGCAGTATTTATTGCGGCAGCATCTTCTATTTTGATAATCGCGGTGAAATGGACAGCTCAATTACCATTCGCACCTTATTAGCCAACCATGGTGAAATCAGTTGCTGGGGCGGCGGCGGGATCGTATATGATTCAAACCCTGAGGAGGAGTACCGTGAGTCCATACAGAAAGTACGCGTACTCATGGATACTTTAGAGGGGTTATATTTGGCTCACTAATACAGATGCGTATTAATTAAATAAGCCCCAATAATGGCACTACTTAAACATACAAAAGCGAATAAAATCGCTTTACAGGTGAAGCGTTTAGCAACTTTATCTTCAACAAAATCAGACAATATATAAGGCCGTCCTGCCGCTGGCTTGCCTAAAAAATACTGCATTTCAGACTGAGCAGCCTTTTGCCAAGCGTACTCGCTGAGTTGTCTATACCTATCTACTTCCAAATTTGGTGACGGTGACGCTTTCTCTGTTATTTCTCGGCTATAAAAATCGCCAATAGCATATAACGTATCATGCAAGTGCAATCTATGCTCTATATAACGGTAGCTTTTGTTACCGCGTAAGGCTAACCCTAAAAATTTTTTACGCTGAGGCTGCCTTTGCGGGTGTGCAGTTGCACCATACCAAACTACTTTTGTTTGAGTAATCACCTCAGCCCCATGCGGATCAATCCAACACTCCCCTGTACCATCATTTAAACACAGCAAACTAGTACTGCGTCGAGCCGCAACTCTACGCCACTTTCGCTCACCTTTGTCATTCTTCTCCTCTCGATCGATTCGGTACGACCACCACACACAAGGCTTAGCACTTAGCGGTGCCTGCAGCTCCCCAAGCCCTTCACTTAATTGACCATATAACTCTACATAGCCTTGCGCTGCAGAGCGTATTTTAGAGGTAGGCGTATCCCTCAAGTACCGCGCTTTATTATAATTGTGAATACTTGCCCAGCCGCTACCAAAAGTGGCGGCACTCATCCCTATTAACAAGACGCCCAACCCAAAGATATCCATTAAAATCAGCCAAAGAGATTTTTAATGTCAACATCTGTGACTTCACTATTACTAAAACGCAATAATTCAGCTGGAATGAAATTAAAAAACCGAGCAACAATGACATCTGGAAACTGCTCAATCCTCACATTGTTCAGATTTACGGCTTCGTTATATAACTCACGACGATCAGCAATAGCATTTTCCAGACCGGTGACACGTTGTTGAAGAAACTGAAAACTTTCATTAGCTTTCAGCTCTGGATAGTTTTCAGCTAAAGCAAAAAGCTTACCTAAGCCAGCTCTAAGACCTGTTTCAGCACTACCTAACGCATGAATATCGTGCTGCTCACGGGCATTTGAAACTGCATTACGTGCATTAATGATCGCCTCTAGGGTTACTCGTTCATGCTGCATATATTGTTTACAAATTTCTACCAACTTAGGTAATTCATCATGACGCTGTTTGAGCAGCACATCAATGTTTGACCATGCCTTACGAACGCCATGTTTAAGACGCACTAAAGCGTTATATAAACTGATAGCCCATGCCAAAATCAACATCACTGTAACTAGTACACCAATTAGGACCAAACTCATAGGACAACTCCACAGCGCGGTAAAAAGGGAATGTTAGTCGCTTGGGCGACTGGGTACTAGGGTGTCTAACCAACAGAATGCTAGTTAAAGGAACCCTTGGCTATAAAAAGAATCAAACTTATGATTACTTATACTGACAACTCTTTCACCGACCAGATTCCCCATTATGCGTAAACAAAAAAACTCGGAAACTGAGCCCAATACTGGCCGGATTGAGCCCAAACTGAACACCTCTGAGGCTCATTATAACGTGCTCTTTAACAGCCCAACAGCAGCTGAAACAACTCTACACCCCCCCCATGACCGAAAAGCTGTCGGCCTTTTGTCGATACTCACAGTGATCCTCATTTGTACAGTAGGGGTTTTGACATGGTGGAGTTATGAGCGTATTCAATTGCTAGAGCAGCAACTCATCGCCACACAAGAAAGTTTCGCAAAAGTAAATGAAATAGCTATACAGCAAATCAGTACCATTACTGGTCAAGTAAATACCAATGAAAATCACCTCTTGAGTGATATAAAAAACTTACAAAAACGTCTAGCACAGCTAGACAGCACTGCAAACCACGAGATTAAAGCATTACAAAATCATCTCAGATTACTTGAAGCACAACTGACTACGTTAAACAGTACTGTGACTCAAGCTTTAGAGCATAATACAAGTCTACTGAGTCAAGTGTCCGAGCAAAAAAAATTACTTACTGGACTAACCCTAGCCCATCAAACAGATCAAAAGAAGTCAATGCAGATCCAGTCCCAGCTGGAAACACAATGGAAGAAGCAGTCTGAAGTATTAACGCAACAGCAAGACAAATTTGGCCAACTCACAAAACGCCTACAAACTCAGCAAAACCAACTAGCTCAACTCAGCGAACTGAATAAGCGCTTCAATCACTTCACAAAAAAACTGGGAACCTTAGAACAAAACATTAATCAAGATACTGCCATTCAAGATGATGGTATAGCTCGCTTGCAGCAGGATATTTTAATCTTACGTACTGAATTAGATAACCGACCAATTTCATCCACCACCTCACAAACTGTACCATCACTTGCAGATTTTGATGCCTATCGCGCACAAACCAACCGCACTATCAGCACATTACAACAACAAGTACGCAATCTACAAAAAAGCATGCAGTAAATGCATGCTTTTTGTAATCAATTACGCTTCCTTAAGGCATTGAATCATCAACAACACCTCAGAACATTATTGACTCTCGGTATGATTATCCTAAAACAAACAAATTCTTACGCAGTCACAGGTTTAAGTGCCTTTTTACAACTCAGTACGAGCTGATTGTTTTTGACACTCACTTTGGCAACTCCACCATTATCAGATAGCTCACCAAATAGAATATGCTCAGCTAAAGGACGTTTAATCTGCTCTTCAATTAAACGAGCCATTGGGCGTGCTCCCATATCTATATCGTACCCATGCTCTGCCAACCACCCACGCGCAGCTGGGGTAACATCCAGCTCAACACGCTTATCCTCCAACTGTGCTTGCAGTTCAGTGAGAAATTTATCCACCACCGACTCCAAAGTTTTGGGACTTAAGCGACTAAACTGAATAATACCATCTAAACGGTTGCGGAATTCCGGACTGAAGGTTTTCTTTAATGTTTCCATTGCATCAGTGCTGTGATCTTGCTTAGAAAAGCCTATAGAAGCACGGGATGCATGCTCAGCTCCTGCATTAGTGGTCATCACTAAAATAACATGCTTAAAATCTGCTTTACGCCCATTATTATCAGTTAAGGTACCGTTATCCATCACCTGTAAAAGTAAGTTAAAAACATCAGGATGTGCTTTCTCGATCTCATCTAAAAGCAACACGCAATGTGGTTGCTTGTTAACAGCCTCTGTAAGCAACCCACCCTGATCAAAACCTACGTAACCCGGCGGTGCTCCAATTAAGCGAGACACCGTATGACGCTCCATATATTCCGACATATCAAAGCGCAGCAACTCAACCCCTAAAGAGCTGGCTAATTGTTTTGCAATTTCAGTTTTACCGACACCTGTCGGACCTGTAAATAAGAAAGAGCCAACAGGTTTATTCGGTGATTTCAAACCAGCTCGAGACAATTTAATTGCTGTAGCTAGCGCTTCAATCGCAGGCTCTTGACCGAATACTGTCAAACGCAGGTCACGCTCCAAATGACGCAGCTGCTCCTTATCAGAATTGCTCACTTGCCGAGTTGGAATGCGAGCTATTTTGGCAACGATCTGTTCAATTTGTGCCACATCAATAGCTTCAACACGCTTTTGCCCAGACTGCAGGCATTGATACGCACCGGCCTCATCGATCACATCAATCGCTTTATCTGGCATATAACGGTCGTTAATGTGCTTAGCAGCTAATTCCGAGGCTGCACGTAAAGCGGCATCTGTGTATTTAATCTGATGGTGAGCCTCAAAATGACTTTGCAAGCCTTGTAAAATACGGTAGGTATCTTCAACCGAGGGCTCTCCCACATCCACCTTTTGGAAGCGACGAGCCAAAGCACGGTCTTTTTCAAAAATTTCGCGAAACTCTTGATAGGTCGTAGAGCCCATACAGCGAATTTCACCGGAAGAAAGCAATGGCTTCAATAGGTTTGAGGCATCCATCACTCCTCCAGACGCTGCTCCAGCCCCGATAATCATATGAATCTCATCAATAAACAAAATGGATTTAGGCCGCTTACGCAGTTCACCTAGCAGTGATTTTAAGCGCTTTTCAAAATCTCCACGATACTTAGTACCAGCTAGTAAAGCACCAAGATCTAAAGAGTAGACAACACTATCCAATAAAATATCAGGTACATCACCATCAACAATACGACGCGCTAAGCCTTCAGCAATAGCTGTTTTACCTACGCCTGCCTCACCTACTAATAATGGGTTATTCTTACGACGACGTGCTAAAATCTGCGCAACACGCTCTAGTTCATATTCACGGCCAATCAGTGGATCTATAAGGTCCTGTTTCGCCAGTTCATTTAGATCTTGAGCATAGGCTAACAAAGGATTGTTGGACTTATCCTGTTGACGCTCATTCACTTCACTATCGTGCTCAGCCGCATCCATCTCTTGCGCAGTACTGCCAGCTCCATGAGATAAATAACTGACTAAATCTAAACGCTGAATATTGTGAGAGTTAAGTAAGTACACCGCATGGCTATCAACCTCACTAAAGATCGCCACAAGCACACTGGCACCACCCACTTCGTCTTTACCTGAGCTCTGTCCATGAAAGACCGCACGTTGCAAAACACGTTGGAAACCAATCGAAGGCTGAGTATCCACCTCCTCAGCACTGTCGGGCAATAAAGGCATGTTCTCATCTAAAAAAACACGTAATTCTTGACGCAAAGACTCCAAATCAACGTTGTAAGCCCGTAAAGCTGTAGCAGCCTCGCGATTATCCAGCAAAGCTAATAAGAGGTGCTCAACCGTCATATACTCATGTCGACTGACCCGAGCATCTTTAAATGCTAGGTTGAGAGTGACCTCGAGCTCTAAATTCAACATGTTTTCACCTCATTAAAATAGCGAGTAGATTCAAACGTCTTTTTCGATTTCACACAATAGCGGATGTTCACACTCCCTTGCGTATTCTATGACCTGCTGAGCCTTAGTTTCCGCAATATCGCGTGTATACACACCGCAAACAGCCTCCCCTTGTTGGTGTACCGCAAGCATGACTTGCGTAGATTGCTCACGACTCATTGCAAAATAAGTCTCTAGCACCTCAACTACAAAGTCCATTGGCGTGTAGTCATCATTCAGCATAATGACGCGATACATAGGTGGTGGTTGCAGTTCAGGTTTAGCTGGCGCAACAGCCAAACCATCATCATACTGCTCTAAATGATCGGGGTTTAATGGATTAACAGTCATATTCCGCTACACTATAAACCTTAATAAATAATATCCACCTAATATACTATGTTTTAGTTTTTTTCGCTTGAATAGACAACAAACCAACACGTAAGGATGACTCCAAATTACTAGCTTAATTCACCCTGCCTATACAAAACTAGGAACTACCCCCCCTTCTACTTCTATAGGTAACATCTAAATAACCGCATAAAACTATATTTTTGTAGTGAACTACAATTGCAGCCTACTCACGCAAATCACGCAAAAACTGATCCTCTCTTGACTTCTCTCGATCAAAACTGGCCCTTGTTGCGTACAGCTGACAGTTCTATTTTGATACTCACATCCTTAGTTAAATGATCCCCACCTTTTCTATACCCCCAATCGACCCCTCTCATCTCTTGTTGTTTTCGCATACAATACACACACTTCACAGCCGACTGATGAGGCTGAAATCTTATTCCAGAGTTTAAACCCTTTATGAATACCCTAAACCGCCGCTTTTCTGTTGCACCGATGATGGACTGGACTGACCGCCATTGCCGCTATTTTTTACGTCTTATTACTCAGCGTGCACTGCTTTATACAGAAATGGTTACTACTGGCGCCTTGATTTTTGGTGATACTGAGCGTTTTTTGCGCTACAACTCAGCAGAGCACCCTATAGCATTACAACTAGGCGGCAGCAACCCTAAAGATCTAGCCACCTGCAGCAAGATGGCTGAACAAGCTGGTTACGATGAAGTGAATCTGAATGTAGGCTGCCCTAGCGACCGTGTACAAAACAACATGATCGGGGCCTGCCTGATGGGACATCCCCAATTAGTAGCAGATTGCGTTAACCAAATGCAAGATGCTGTAGATATCCCTGTTACTGTTAAACATCGGATCGGGATCAACGGACATGATAGTTATGCACAACTCTGCAACTTTGTTGGCACTGTGAGCGAGGCCGGCTGCACCAGTTTTACTATACATGCACGTATTGCAATTCTGGAAGGTTTATCACCTAAAGAGAATCGAGATATCCCGCCATTACGCTATGATGTAGCTGCACGGTTAAAAGCAGACTTCCCTCATTTAGAGTTCATCCTCAATGGTGGAATTAAAACACTCGACGAGTGCACAGAGCACTTACAAACCTTTGATGGCGTTATGATAGGGCGCGAGGCATACCACAATCCTTGGATGCTGAGTGAGTTAGACCATCGCCTGTTTGACGATGAGCAACGCCCTATTACTCGCACATCAGTACTGGAACAGTTGCGCCCTTATTTAGTTGAACAGATGGAGCAGGGTCTGAAAGCAACCTATATCACTCGGCATATTTTAGGTATTGCACAGGGTTTTCCTGGCGCCCGTCGTTTCCGTCAATTATTGTCTGCTGATATTTACAAAACTGATAATCCTATAAAGGTTTATGATCAAGCCATTGCCGTGCTCGATGGCCGCTAATATACACGCAGCAATTGCATCTCTTGCATCTCTCAGTTATGTTCTTTTAACTTTTCCGCCCCAAATGTGGCCCGTTTAATATGACTTCAAAACTCGAACAATTAAAACGTTATACTACTGTAGTTGCTGACACTGGTGATTTTGATGCTATTGCGCGTTTACAACCTGTGGATGCCACTACAAACCCTTCTTTATTATTAAAAGCTGCAGACTTTCCACGTTACGGAAAACTACTGGAGCAAATTCGCAAAGAATACTCCGGTAACCCTCAAGCAGCGACAGAGCAGTTTGCAGTGGCAGTAGGCCAAGAAATTTTATCTTTGATTCCCGGTCGCATTTCTACTGAGGTTGATGCACGCTTATCTTTCAATGAGAAAGCTACTTATGACTCTGCCTTACGCTTGATTGAGCGATACGAAGAACAAGGCATTAATCGTAACCGTGTGCTTATTAAAATTGCAGCAACTTGGGAAGGAATTCAGGCCGCACGCCGTTTAGAGCAGCAAAATATTCAAACCAACCTCACTTTATTATTCTCTTTTGCCCAAGCTGCAGCCTGCGCTGATGCTGGAGTATTTTTGATCTCGCCTTTTGTTGGTCGCATTTATGACTGGTATAAACAAGCTCAAAAGCGTGACTATACAGCAGCAGAAGATCCAGGTGTGCAATCAGTATCGCGAATCTATCGTTACTACAAAGGTAATAACTACCCTACCATCGTCATGGGTGCGAGTTTTCGTAACCTAGGGCAGATCGAAGCATTGGCCGGTTGTGATCGTTTAACCATCAGCCCTGAACTTTTAGCACAGCTCAATCAAGATACGTCCTCACTGGAACGCCAACTCCATGCGAATGAGTCAGGAGAAAAGCCTCTAATCATGAATGAAAACAGCTTTCGCTGGGCTCACAATGAAGATGCCATGGCCACGGAAAAACTCGCTGAGGGTATCCGCTCTTTTGCGCAAGACCAAGAGAAATTGGAAAGACTCTTCAGTTAAACCGCTAACAATCTAATAAAATCGCGCTATTTAAAAAACAGCTTAACAGCGCGATTTTTACGAATGAATCAAGCCTGCGCACTTTGATTTTGTAAAGCACTCACCAAGTCACGAAACTCATTGCGATTGGAGTCATTTAAGCTCATTAGGATTTGATGCGCTTCTAAAACACGCTCCTTAACCACATCCTCAGACTGATCCTGCTTAGGCAAGTCATTCAAGCATTCAGGACAAGGGGCCGGTGTATGCACCAAGTTAAAAACCTGATTAAATCCCATAGAATCCAGCACTCGATTCACATCTGGATTGATACTAGCCAAAGTGGGCAGCATGCCAAATTTGCGCTTGGATAAAATTGATAGCTTAGCTAATAACCCTAAAGTGGTGCTGTCAATGCTAATCACTTCAGTTAAATCAATCACTATGGATTTTAACAAGTTTGCTTTAATAATTTTTGTAATGGTTTCATTAAGCGCCGAACAAAAAGTTAAACGCACATCACCACTGCATTTTAAAACAAATGTATCATTGTATTCAGCGTATTGAATTTGACCATCACTCATGCAAGGTTCCTACTTAGCACCAGTATGGCGATATCATCAGGCATATTAATGCAGTTAGCTAGCCCTAGACAATCGATCATCTTTTTATAATCACCACATACAGCGCTTACCAAGCTTGGTAAAGCAGCTTCACTGTCGACCAACCCCTCTTCGGGTAGCACATCAAACACACCGTCAGAAAACAAACTTAAACTAAACGCATGGGGTAAAGGCATTTGTTCATCATTGTACTGCCCATCCTCAAACAACCCTACGGGCTGCCCCTCTCCGAATAAAAACTGTGCTTTACCTTCACTGTACAATACAGGTAAAGGCAAATGCCCTCCAACACTCCACCGCAAGAGATTATGCTGAAGATCGATAATCCCACAGATTAACGTGATATGACGCTCCGCATGATACGTCAACAATCGTTGATTAATATGCCTGAGAATCGCTGCTGGAGTCACATCAATCGGTACAGGCTGAGCATAGAGATACTCTCGCGTAATACTCTTGAGTAGCATGCTTAATAAGGCCGCTGAAGTACCACTACCTGCAACATCTGCTAGGTAAAAAAAGATGCGCCCATTATCTAAAACAAAGTAGTCTAGCGAATCCCCTGACAAATGTAAGGCAGGCAGAAAATAGCTTTCAAATTTAATCCCTTGATATTGCCAAGGACTAACTGGGCGAATTTGATCTTGCATCACTCGCCCAGCAAGCTGGTCTTTAAGTAATACTGTATTGTGTTTCTGCAACAACTGTAACGCTTCAGCGGCTGACTTTGGGTGAGCTTGCTGTGACATAAAAATTTATTCGCAATAAGTTCCTAGGCGCAAAAGGTACTCTCATCATCCTAGTGATTCAAGCACAGCTCTGTCAGACAATAGTTTGTAAATATGTCTACGCGCACTTTTGAAGATTTTTCTTGCAGGTCTATAAACAAAATAGGGCTGAAGATTTTACAACCTTCAGCCCATGGTATACGGATAAAACAACCGCTTAAAAGTCATCCACAACTTCGCCGTCACGCACTTTAAACTCGCGATTTTGCAAATATGCATTACGTACAAAACGGTATTTATCACCAATCACTAAACGCTCTGCTGATAATAATTTTGCCCGTGCGTCCACTATCTCGAGCGCAAACATACTGTTACGCACTGGAACATCGCTGATGTAACGGTATGGTCTAGAAAAATGATCCGGATATATTGCAGCAGTATCACGCACCGTGCTTGGCCCTAGAAATGGCAAGACCATATAAGGCCCGCTGTTAATGCCCCACGCCCCTAATGTTTGACCAAAGTCTTCATCATTACGCTGCAACCCCATCTTGGTTGCCACATCAAAGAAACCAAACAAACCAAAAGTGGTATTAAACAGAAAGCGTGCAGTATCAATTCCCGCATCATGCATTTTAAATTGTAAAAGGTTATTAGTAAGGTTACGAGCTTCGCCTAAGTTACGAAGCACATTGTGTACACCATCTTCTACTACATCTGGCGTAACTTTTTGATACCCTTTAGCGATGGGTTTTAATGCCCAGCGATCAAGCACATCATTAAAGCGGAAAACACGGCGGTTAAACGCTTCCCATGGGTCTTCCTCAACACCATAGTCGTCCCACTGCTCATCGTAGTTGTCGTATTCAGCATCTTGCGCAACAGCATAGGTTGGCAAAGCTAAGCAGCCAGCGACCAGTACACTGCCAAGCATGAAGCGCACAGACTTACTTTTAATATGCTGCATCATGTTCTCCAGTCTAAAACAAACAGCACTCTTAATATAATAAGTGCTGTTTTCTTGAGTAACGTTAAGATGCTTATTGGATCATTATTGATCCGCAAAGCGCCAACCGGTTTTGCCTTGACCGTCTTCTAATACGATGCCCATAGCAGTTAATTCGTCACGAATACGGTCTGATTCAGCCCAATCTTTATTTTTTCGAGCGGTGATCCGTTCTGCAATTAAAGCTTCTACTTGTTCAGTATCAATCCGCCCTTCTGAACCCGCCTGTAAAAACGCATCAGCTTCTAATTGCAAAATGCCTAATACGCCGCCCAACTCTTTCATACGTGCAGCTAAAGCTGCTGCTGCTACAGAATTACTTACCTTAAGACGATTCACTTCACGAGCCATTTCAAATAGCACTGAGCAGGCTTCTGGCGCGTTAAAATCATCGTTCATAGCCTTGTTAAAGCGCTCTACATAAGCATCGCCGCCTGCTGCAACAGCTGTTTCAACACCCTTTAAGGTTAAGTAGAAACGCTCAAGAGCCGAACGGGCTTCGCGCAAGTTATCTTCCGAGTAGTTAATCGGACTACGGTAATGACTTGATACCAATAAATAACGCACCACCTCTGGGTGATATTTTTCTAACACATCGCGAATAGTAAAGAAGTTCCCTAAAGATTTGGACATCTTTTCGCCATCTACACGTACTGCACCGGCATGCATCCAAGTCGTAGCATACTTCTGCCCAGTTGCAGCTTCACTTTGTGCAATTTCATTTTCATGATGAGGAAAAATCAAATCTGGGCCACCACCATGAATATCAAAGCTATCACCTAAGCAACAAGTGGACATTACTGAGCACTCAATGTGCCAACCTGGGCGACCCTTACCCCATGGCGATTCCCAACTAGGCTCACCTGGCTTTGCAGCTTTCCAAAGTACGAAATCTAAAGGGTCTTCTTTAGCTTCATCTACTTCAATACGTGCACCAATCTTTAAATCACTGATTTTACGACGCGATAATTTGCCGTACTCAGCAAACTTAGCAACACGATAGTACACATCACCATTTTCAGCAGCGTAAGCATAACCTTTATCTATTAAGGTCTGAATCATCTTAAACATGCCATCGATGTGCTCGGTCGCACGTGGCTCTTGGTCTGGACGCAACACGTTTAAACGACTTTCGTCCTCATGCATTGCGGCAATCATTCGTCCGACTAACACTTCAAACGGTTCATCATTTTCTTCTGCACGACGGATGATTTTGTCGTCAATATCGGTGATATTACGCACATAAGTAACCTCATAACCACTATGGCGTAACCAACGAACCACTACATCAAACGCCACCATCACACGGGCATGCCCAATATGACAAAAATCGTAGACAGTCATGCCGCACACATACATGCGTACATGATTACCTACTAAAGGCTTCAGTGGCTCTTTCTGTTTAGTCAAAGTGTTATAAATCGTTAAACTCATGCTTTCCCCCAAGAATCACGCAGGGTTACTGTACGGTTAAACACCAATGCATCAGGCTTACTGTCCACACTGTCTAAGCAGAAATAACCTTCACGCTCAAACTGAAAGCTATCACCCACCCTTGCTTGCAACAATGAAGGCTCAGCACGACAACCTTTTAACACCACTAAAGACTCAGGGTTGATGTTATCAAGGAAAGACTCACTGTTTTCACCGTCTTCGTCTTTATCTGGATTAGCCGTTTTAAACAAACGATCATACAGGCGTACTTCACACTCAACACTTTGTGCCACTGGCACCCAGTGAATAACACCTTTAACCTTACGACCTTCAGGATTCTTACCTAAAGTGTCTGGATCGTACGAGCAGTGCAGCTCAATAATGTTGCCCTGTTCATCACGAATTGCTTCATCTGCACGAATTACATAGCTGCCACGCAAACGCACTTCAGTTCCAGGCATAAGGCGACGGTAACCTTTTGGTGGGTTTTCTTCGTAATCACTAGCATCAATATAAATTTCACGCGAAAACGGCAAAGAACGAAAGCCCATATCACGTTTCGGGTGACGTGGTAATTGCAATGTTTGTTCTTGCTCTTCTGGGTAGTTGGTGATCACAACCTTCAAAGGTTTAAGCACACACATAGCACGACTTGCATTCTGATCTAAGTCTTCACGAATGCAAAACTCCAACATGCTCAGATCCACAATACCACCCGCACGATTCACACCTATCATATCGCAGAAATTACGGATAGATGCGGGAGTAAAGCCGCGACGACGGAAGCCACTGATCGTGGACATACGTGGATCATCCCAGCCACTAACGTGATTTTCATCTACCAACTGCTTGAGTTTACGCTTACTAGTCACTGTGTAATTTAAGTTCAAGCGGGCGAACTCATACTGTCGCGGCTGAGCAGGTACTGGTAATTGTTCTAAGAACCACTCGTACAAAGGTCGGTGATCTTCAAACTCTAAGGTGCAGATCGAGTGAGTGATTTTTTCAATTGCATCAGATTGACCATGCGTAAAGTCATAGCTCGGGTAGATGCACCACTTATCACCAGTCTGATGATGATGGGCATGACGGATACGATACAAAATAGGATCACGTAGATTCATGTTCGGTGATGCCATGTCAATCTTAGCTCTTAAAGCACGAGTTCCATCAGGGAACTCACCAGCACGCATACGGGTAAATAAGTCCAAGTTTTCACTGACACTACGCTCACGGAAAGGGCTATTTTGACCAGGTTCAGTCAAGCTACCACGGTACTCACGCGCTTGTTCTGGCGATAAATCACAAACATAGGCTTTACCCTGTTCAATCAAGTAAACGGCCCACTCATATAACTGCTCAAAATAATCCGAAGCGTAACGTACAGGGCCGTCCCATTGGAAACCTAACCAATTGACATCATGTTTAATGGCATCGATGTATTCCTGTTCTTCTTTAGCAGGGTTGGTGTCATCAAAGCGCAAATGACATACACCATTATATTCTTTAGCTAAACCAAAATTAAGACAAATGGATTTAGCATGACCAATGTGCAAATAACCATTGGGTTCAGGAGGGAAACGCGTAACAATACTGCTGTGCTTGCCTGACTGCAAATCAGCTTCAACAATAGGACGAAGAAAGTTCGCAGCGACATTTACGTTAGATTCAGACATGCTCATGGGCTCTTAAATACTCAATTACTGGCTAATATGGGTAGGCTGGCTCAAATAAAGTGCTTATCATACCCGAACCTGCCACCTCTCTGACAGGTCTATGACTTTTTAGCTTCTATGGATCGATTTAATGATTAAATTACATACAAACTACGGTGTTATTACTCTAAAGATGTTTGCGGATAAAGCGCCCGAGACTGTTGCCAACTTTGTTCAGTATGTGAAAGATGGACACTATGACAACACTATCTTTCACCGTGTGATCAGCAATTTCATGATCCAAGGGGGCGGCTTTGACACCGATATGAATCAAAAAAGCACCCGTACAGAAATCAAAAACGAAGCCAATAACGGTTTATCCAACAAAAGAGGCACTGTAGCTATGGCTCGGACTATGGAGCCTCACTCTGCCTCAGCACAGTTTTTTATTAATGTGCAAGACAACGATTTCCTAGACCATACCGCGCCGACTATTCAAGGCTGGGGTTACGCTGTATTCGCTGAAGTTATTGAGGGTATGGAGGTTGTGGATGCTATCAAAGCTGTCACTACAACCAGCAAAAACGGCCATCAAGATGTCCCTCAAGACGCTGTCATCATTGAAAAAGCCGAGATCATCGAGTGATTCTACTGATTTCTGATCTGCATCTGCACGAGGAGCGCCCGGATATTACCGGCGCGTTCCTCGCGTTTCTTGAACAATATGCCCAGCAAGCACAAGCTTTATATATTTTAGGTGATTTTTTTGAAGTATGGATTGGCGATGATGCCATGACCCCATTTCAACACTCAATTGCTGCTGCACTGCATCAAGTTGCAACACAAGGTACCCAAATTTATCTGATGCATGGTAACCGTGATTTTTTAATTGGCAAAAAATTCTGTCAACTGGCTCAATGCAAATTACTTCAAGATCCAAGTTTGGTGAGCCTAGCAGGCGAGCAAGTCCTTCTAATGCATGGTGACAGCCTATGCACCAGTGATCACAGTTATATTCGTTTGCGCAAAGTGCTGCGTAACCCGTTAGTTTTATTTGTTTTACGCCACCTGCCTTTACGCACTCGACAACGCTTAGCTGGTGACTTAAGACAAAAAAGCAAAACCAGTACACGCATGAAAGCCATGAATATTACTGATGTGAACCCCGAAGCCGTTGAGCAAGTGATGCAACAACATCAAGTGCGCACTTTAATCCACGGTCATACTCACCGCCCTGCTGTACACAATCTCACTGACAATAAACGGCGTATTGTCCTCGGTGACTGGGAAAATCAAGGCTGGTTTCTCCAAGTCACTCAAGCAGATTTTGCGTTAAAAACGCTGTCTTTCCCTAAGAGTAAATTCAAGTCCGTATTGTCTGAACCTGACGCTTAGAGCCTTTTCGCGGCTGCGGGATGCCACTATGGAATCGAAACTCAGCATCTTCTGTTAGAATTGCTTCTTTCTCTATTTGCGCAAAAAAAGCCACTCGTTCATCAATGGGCTTTTTCGCATAGCGCTTAGCCATATCTAAGTAGCCTTCAAAATGACGCGATTCTGCTTTCAATAATGAAGTATAAAAACGGCTAAGCTCCTCATCAAGAAAAGGTGCGATACGATAAAAGCGCTCACAAGATCGCGCCTCAATAAATGCCAATACGATTAAAGTATCAATCAATTTATCTGGCTCTTGCGCAGCAATATGTTTCTGTAAGCGCTTTGCATAATTGGATGGACTGAGCTGACGGTAGCGCATACCTCGCTTTTTCATTAATGCCGTCACTTGCTCAAAATGACGCAGCTCTTCTCGCGCCAAACGAGACAAGTACTGCTGCATGTCTTCACGCTCAGCATATCGAAACATGAGACTTAATGCCGTGCCTGCGGCTTTCTTTTCACAGTTCGCATGATCAAGCAAGAGCTCTTCAGGATGCCCAAGTGCACAATCAATCCAACTTTGTGGTGTCTGACACTGTAAAAAAGCTTCAACTTCAGGTATTAACATAGATACACACTAGAGACAGTCATAAATGTGCGGCCATTATACGGAGCAACTGCAGAACAGCTAGCCTTAGAATTGATAAGTATCAACACTCTATAGTAAGCACACTGGCATCCTTGTGACTTAAAATCTCTATACTCGAAACAACAGGGAGAGACACATGCAAGCTATTGGTAGCATTTTGGTCGTTATGAACCCCAGCCAGTCAGAAGAGCTCGCTCTTAAACGTGCCAAGTTAATTGCTGGAGTTACACAGTCACGCTTACACCTTTTAGTATGTGATAAGCGTGGCGAGCATGGCCAATACTTAGAGCGAGTTAGTCAAGAATTAACAGAGGATGGCTACGAAGTCACGAGTCAGCAAGCTTGGCATGAGTCTTTCTACGAAACCATTATTAAAGTGCAACAGGCTGAAGGCTGCGGCTTAGTAATCAAACAGCACTTTCCCGAAAACCCTTTCAAGCGAGCTTTATTGACACCCGATGACTGGAAGTTATTACGCTACTGCCCATCCCCAGTACTGATCGCCAAAACCAAACGCCCTTGGACTGAAGGGACTGTCTTAGTAGCTGTCGATGTCGGCAACAGTAGCTCAGAGCATAAGGCACTCCACGCCAACCTAATCAGTAGCGCCTATGAAGTAGCCAGCATTGCCAAAGCAACGATGCATATTTTTAGCGCCCACCCTTCTCCAATGCTTTCAGCCTCTGACCCAACCTTCCAATTGCGTGAAACTATTGAAGCGCGCTACCGTGAGCAATGTGTCAATTTTGTTAAGGAATTTGAGCTAGAAGATGAGCAAATGCACATCAAAGAAGGCCCAGCAGATATATTGATTCCGGAAATGGCAAAGCAACTTGATGCGGTCGTCACTGTCATTGGCACAGTTGCACGCACAGGTATTTCAGGCGCACTAATCGGTAACACCGCTGAAGTAGTATTGGATGCAGTTGAAACAGACGTACTGATTCTTAAGCCACAATCAGTGGTCCAACATTTAGAAAAACAGCTTGAAAAGTAAAATCATCGAAACCACCTTTACTGCACCGCCATGCAAATCCTACTTGCATGGCAGTGATCAGTACTGAATTCATAGCATGTCTAGTCATAAAAGTGCTGAAAATTCATGCTAGCCCATGGTCTAACATGTAAAACTCTAGCTAAAATGCTTATTGCCCTTAACTTTAGCGCGCTTGTGGCATAGAATAAGCGCGCCATTTTAGGCAACCATGTCCAACTATGGAGGCTGTTTTCAAAGCGTAATGGGCTACAGCCCTCGGCGCTGCAGCGTAAATAGCAATGAAAATCAAACATTGCTTTGTTTATGTGAACTTTGAAAACAGCTTCCAGATAAGCGCCCCTTCCTGTTTAGGGGCCAATGATGAGGATAAAATACTGTGCTTGAAGCCTACCGCAAACACGTAGCAGAACGCGCTGAACAGGGCATCGTCCCTCAGCCTCTCGATAGCGAACAAACCTCTGGTTTAGTTGAGCTACTGAAAAACCCACCTGCAGGCGAAGAAGAGTTCCTACTGGACCTCATCACGAACCGCGTACCAGCGGGTGTTGACGAAGCCGCTTATGTTAAAGCTGCTTTCTTGTCTGCAATTGCTAAAGGTGAAGCCACTTCACCACTGATTGACAAAGCACACGCCGTTAAGTTGCTAGGCACCATGCAAGGTGGCTACAACATCGAAACTCTAGTTGGTCTATTAGATAACACTGAGTTAGCTGAGTTGGCCGCTACTGAACTCAAGCACACCCTGCTGATGTTTGATGCGTTCCACGATGTTGCTGAGAAAGCTAAAGCAGGCAATGCTAACGCTAAAGCTGTAATGCAGTCTTGGGCCGAAGGCGAGTGGTTTAAAAACCGTCCTGCACTCGAAGAAAAAATCACTTTAAGCGTATTTAAAGTACCTGGTGAAACCAACACCGACGACCTGTCCCCTGCTCCAGATGCATGGTCACGTCCTGACATTCCTTTGCATGCATTAGCCATGTTAAAAATGGAGCGGGATGGCATCAACCCAGACGTTCCTGGTTCAATTGGTCCAATCAAGCAAATGGAAGAGCTGAAAGCAAAAGGCTACCCTGTTGCTTATGTTGGTGACGTTGTTGGTACAGGCTCTTCACGTAAGTCAGCAACCAACTCTGTATTATGGTTCTTCGGTGATGACATCCCGAACGTCCCTAACAAGCGTGCTGGTGGTTTCTGCTTTGGTACTAAAATTGCTCCAATCTTCTACAACACCATGGAAGATGCAGGCGCACTACCAATCGAGTTCGATTGCACCGACTTAAACATGGGCGATGTTATTGACGTTTACCCATACAAAGGTGAAGTACGTCGCCACGGTTCTGATGAACTGGTTACGACTTTTGAATTAAAAACTGACGTTCTGCTTGATGAAGTTCGTGCCGGCGGCCGTATTCCATTGATCATTGGTCGCGGCTTAACTGAAAAAGCTCGTGCAGAATTAGGCATGGGCCCATCAGACTTATTCAAAAAGCCTGTTCCACCTGCAGGTAGTAACAAAGGCTTTACGCTTGCGCAGAAAATGGTTGGTCGCGCATGTGGCTTAGAAGAGGGTCAAGGTGTACGCCCTGGCACTTATTGTGAGCCGAAGATGACCACCGTTGGCTCACAGGACACTACAGGTCCTATGACCCGTGATGAGCTAAAAGACTTAGCATGCTTAGGTTTCTCAGCAGACCTCGTCATGCAGTCATTCTGCCACACTGCAGCCTACCCTAAGCCAATTGACGAAATCACGCACCACACTCTGCCTGACTTCATCATGAACCGTGGCGGTGTCTCACTGCGTCCTGGCGATGGTATCATCCATAGCTGGTTGAACCGCATGTTACTGCCTGATACCGTTGGTACTGGTGGTGACTCTCATACCCGATTCCCATTGGGTATCTCTTTCCCTGCAGGTTCAGGCTTGGTTGCTTTCGCAGCAGCTACTGGTGTTATGCCGCTGGATATGCCTGAGTCAGTACTGGTTCGCTTTAAGGGTAAAATGAAGCCAGGAATCACTTTACGTGATCTTGTTCACGCGATCCCTTACTATGCAATCAAAGAAGGTCTGTTAACTGTCGAGAAGAAAGGTAAGAAAAACATCTTCTCCGGCCGTATTCTAGAAATTGAAGGCCTTAACGATCTAACCGTTGAGCAGGCGTTCGAGCTATCTGACGCATCTGCAGAGCGTTCTGCTGCTGGTTGCACCATCAAGCTGCCTGAAGATGTGATTGCCGAGTACCTACGCTCGAACATCACTATGCTGCGTTGGATGATCAGTGAAGGCTATGGTGATGCTCGTACAATCGAGCGCCGTGCACAAGCGATGGAAGCATGGCTAGAAAATCCTGAGCTACTAGAAGCTGACGCTGATGCTGAGTACGCTGCTGTCATTGAAATCGACTTAGCTGAAATCAACGAGCCAATCCTGTGCGCGCCAAACGACCCAGACGATGCACGCCTTCTCTCTGAAGTTCAAGGCCGTAAGATTGATGAAGTTTTCATCGGCTCATGCATGACTAACATCGGTCACTTCCGTGCAGCGGGTAAATTATTACAGAAAGTTGATACTAAGATGCCAACTCGTCTGTGGTTAGCTCCACCAACCCGTATGGATCAGTACCAGTTAACTGAGGAAGGTTACTACGATATCTACGAAAAAGCTGGCGCTCGCATGGAAATGCCAGGCTGCTCATTGTGCATGGGTAACCAAGCTCGTGTTGAAACAGGTACTACTGTAGTCTCTACTTCTACGCGTAACTTCCCTAACCGTTTAGGTGATAACACTGACGTGTTCTTAGCATCTGCTGAGCTTGCGGCTGTTGCCTCAATCATTGGTAAGTTACCAACAGTTGAAGAGTACCTTGAGTACGCAAAAGACATCGACAGCATGGCTGCCGACGTTTATCGCTACTTGAGCTTTGACCAAATGGCTAATTACACAGAAGCTGCCGCAAACGCGTCAATTCCTGTGCTAGAAGTTTAATTTAGAGTCAACGCACTAAAAAATGCCCCACCATATGTGGGGCATTTTTGTTTCTACATAACTTCATTCCTCCCTCCAGACCACCTCCCAGTTGTTCTATTACCTTAGAGTCTCGTACACTCAATGAACAATACAAAAGAGATCTCTAGAGTCATGCCGACACAACACAAAGCCCAACAAGAACTTATGATGGCGTGGCGCGCGCAAGCTCGTGACCGACCCTGGCTGAGCTTAAGCTTTGCCACCATCATCTTGATCATCACCGGACTTTTAGTCGTGTCCACCTATAAAGGTGTTCACCTCCAGCACTTCTATTATGCCCTCAGTGGTGGGTTCGCAGGATTGATTGCCACTACTCTAGGTGCAGCGGTAATTTTCTTTACCCGTACAAGCAGCCTACGTACGCAAGATAGCCTGTTGGGATTCGCTGCAGGAATGATGCTCGCGGCCAGCGCCTTTTCTTTAATTTTACCGGGTATAGAAACAGCGCAAGAAATACTTGATCAACGCTTTTTAGCGGCAGGTATTGTCGCCACAGGTTTAGGCCTAGGCACTATCATGATGTTAGGCTTAGACTATTTTACACCGCATGGCTCAACCAATGAGGTTTTGTGTGGGGCTGAATGTCAACGACTCAGCGGAGTTTGGCTGTTTGTTTTTGCCATAGCACTACACAATTTACCAGAAGGCATGGCCATTGGCATTTCCTTCACTCATGGTGAATTAAAAATTGGCTTACCCTTAACTCTAGCTATTGTAATTCAAGATATTCCTGAAGGCTTTGCTGTTGCTCTAGCCTTGCGAAGCGCGGGATTAACATCAAGAAAAGCTTTTTTAATTGGCGGCACATCAGGCTTGCTCGAACCACTAGGGGCAGTACTAGGTTTTACTATATCAAACAGTATTGTCTTAGCTTACCCCTTAAGTATGGGTTTAGCCGCAGGCGCGATGATTTTTGTTGTCTGCCATGAAGTAATTCCAGAAACTCATCGCAATAACCATCAAGCCGTAGCTACTACAGGCTTAATGCTTGGTTTTGCAATGATGATGTTTCTAGATACAGCACTGGGCTAAGAATAAGGTTACTTACTCTTGTTTCGAATGATTTTAAGTTTATGGGTAAACTCCGTACTGATGCCTTTATGGTTCATCGTATCAATCGTTATGTTCCAGTTAGCCGTACTGGGCACTTTAATACGCGCAGGAAAATCCTCAAAAGCACCACCGTAATAGGTATGGCGTCCACCATTTTTATAGCTTCGGAAATTACGATCATTCATAAGACGGATATTGCATGTTTTCGAGCAATGAATCACAACAGTGTCGTCTTCATTTAAAAACTCGCGATGATGTACAAACTTCATAATACTTATCACAGTTAAATTATTTGGGCGTAATATAGCATGTTAGCTCTAATGAATTACATGGCAAACCTGCTCATCCCTTCTATTCTTTGGCTACAAACTGAATGATAAAGAACATGCACACATTTCACTCCATGCAGCACGCCTGGCTGCCGAGTAATTTTGACCACGGCATTCTGTATTTATGGTGATTGCTCTTTTAGGAAACTATTTATTCACTTTCTAAGAGTTATGACGCCATGTCTGCTACAAAAGCACATCCTGATTCACTGCTGTTAAATATTATCGCATCACGTATTGGTTATTTTATTGTTGGTATAGGCTTATCTGTCTGGGCACCCTTGGTACCTTATGTTCGGTTAAAAACACCAATGAACGATGCCACTTTTGGCTTAATGCTGCTATGTATTGGTATCGGTTCGCTCACTTGCATGCCGACCTCTGCTGCCCTGACCAATCGCTGTAGCATACGGCATTGCTTAGTGGTCATTACATTAATTTTACTCAGTGCTTTATTAACTGTAGCCACAGCTACATCCCTTTGGATACTCGGATTTGCGTTATTTTTATTTGGTGGTTCGATGGGTGTACTCGATGTTATTTTAAACGTCCAAGGTTTAAGCATTGAGCACCGCGCTAACCGCAGCATGATGTCGAATTTTCACGGCATGTTTAGCTTGGGTACTATTGTTGGCTCAATCTTAATGACCGCCCTACTCATGCTTGGGCTATCAGCTTTGCTCAGCACTTTATGTGTCATAAGTCTGATGCTCATACTTTCACTGTTTGCCTTTAAAGGTTATTTAGATGAGCGCACCTTACGCAGTCAAGATACATTTATCTGGCCTAACAGCTGGATTTTTTTAGTTGGTTTGATGTGTTTTATTGTCTATTTAGCTGAAGGAGTAATTTTAGACTGGAGCGCATTATTTTTAATTGAAGAAAAACAGATTGCCACAGCACAAGCCGGCTTGGGTTATGCAAGCTTTGCAGTATTGGTAGCTACCGGCAGGTTTTTAGGTGATGCCATTGTAGAATCTTTAGGGCGCGTACGTGTCTTAGTTGGAGGTGGTTTAATTGCTGCCAGCGGCATTGTTTTAAGTATTGTAAGCCCACATTGGAGCATTGCTTTAATTGGCTATGCTCTATGCGGGTTGGGCAGTGCAAATGTTTCACCAGTATTAATTTCTACCTTAAATAAGCAAACCCATATGCCACCTCATTTAGCCATCACCGCAGCTACCACTATCGGTTTTGCTGGCGTACTAGCCGGCCCTGCAATGATGGGTGTGGTAGCTCATTATAGCTCGTTAAGTATTGCATTTACTGTGGTGGCCGGCGCCTTGCTCGTGGTGGCAGCTTGTGGTCCTCGCTTTAAATAAACATTTTCCTCTCGCTCAGAAGCGATGCTAGGCGTAACTTGATCAGCTTGACTCACCCTTGGGTCAACGTCGCTCAGACGGTTCTGGGCGCTTACGTTTCTGAGGTTTTTATGACAGATGTTCACCTACCACGACGCTTTTCACGTATCGATCGCTTACCTCCTTATGTATTTAATATCACAGCCGAATTGAAGATGGCAGCACGCCGGCGCGGTGAAGATATTATTGACTTCAGCATGGGAAATCCCGATGGCTCCACTCCACCCCATATTGTCGACAAGCTAGTACAGGTCGTGCAGTGTGGTGATACTCATGGATACTCTACTTCCAGAGGCATCCCTCGTTTGCGTCGCGCTATAACCAATTGGTACAAAAAACGCTATGCGGTGGAGCTGGATCCAGAAAATGAAGCTATTGTCACGATAGGCTCTAAAGAAGGCCTAGCACACTTGATGCTCGCTACTCTAGATCAAGGTGATATGGTGTTAGTACCTAACCCAAGTTATCCGATTCATATTTATGGTGCAGTTATTGCCGGTGCACAAGTACGCTCTGTGCCGCTAATTTCTGGAGTAGACTTCTTTGCTGAATTAGAAAAGGCCATTAGCGAATCCATTCCCAAACCCAAGATGATTATTCTTGGGTTTCCATCCAACCCTACAGCCCAGTGTGTCGAATTAAATTTCTTTGAACGTGTAGTGGCTCTAGCACGGCAACACAATATTATTGTAATTCATGATTTAGCCTATGCCGATATTGTTTACGATGGTTGGCAAGCCCCCTCAATTATGCAAGTTAAAGGCGCGCGCGATGTAGCTGTTGAGTTTTTCACTTTGTCGAAAAGCTACAATATGGCAGGCTGGCGTGTAGGTTTTATGGTGGGCAACCACGAGTTAGTCAGTGCTTTAGCCCGCATAAAAAGCTATCACGACTATGGTTCTTTCACGCCCGTACAAGTGGCAGCTATTGCCGCATTAGAAGGTGACCAACAATGCGTATTAGATATTGCTGAACAATACCGCCAACGCCGCAACCTAATGGTCAAAGGCCTGCATGAGTTGGGCTGGATGGTCGATAAACCCAAAGCCTCGATGTACATTTGGGCAAAGATTCCCAAGTATTATGCACATTTAGGCTCATTGGAGTTTTCTAAAAAGCTACTAGCTGAAGCTAAGATTAGCGTATCACCAGGCATTGGTTTTGGTGACTATGGTGATGACTATGTGCGTTTTGCATTGATTGAAAATCTAGATCGATCACGTCAAGCATTGCGTGGCATTAAAGCAATGTTCCGCGCAGACGGCTTAATTGATTAAAACCACCCCGCTACATCGCTGAAACTGCGATGTAGCTCTCCTTCTCACTTCTTGTTTACTATCAATCTTTAAGTTAATGAAAGGATTTTAAAAAGGTTTATATATAAATGCACACCAGTGTATGATGGTTTAAATCAATATGTGCAATACATCTTTTCCATTGCCAGCAATCTTAGCGTGAATGGTTTTGATTTGAGCTTTATTCCTAGCCTGCTGCACTATAGTGAGTTTGCATCCAAGATCTCGGCAAAAATAGCTTACCTCTCACTTAGAACAGACCCAAGCAAAGTGTCTGACATCATTAAACCACGTTAATTTAAACGACTCGTTTTTAAGCCAATCATGGTGCACGACATACTCAATTGCGGTACATCGTACTGTCTGCCAAAAGTTGCCCCGCAAGTGCGCACGGAACACACTGCGGACAACCCACTAATCGCCGACCAAACTCCATTGCCTGCTTAAACGTTTATCTGAGACAGGTACTTGAGTACCTAATTGCTGAGCAAATAGCGAAACACGGTATTCTTCCAGCATCCACCGGTACAAAACTAGATGCTCATCAAACTTACCTTCCTTAGCATGCTTCTCTTGACGCTTTTTCAGTTGCTCCATATAACTGTTGAGCTCAAGAGTCCATACACGGTCCTGCTGTATCTGCCCAGGTAACTTCTGTAAGCGCTGCTCTACAGCCTTTAAATAACGTGGATACTCCTGCAACCAGCGCGCGGGTGTATTACGAATAAATCCACTGTAGAGTAATCCTGCAAGCTGTGTTTTAACATCATTGAGCGCAACTGCCATGGACAAATCAATGCGCCCTTTTAAACATTTTTTAATCTCATGCCAGTGCTGCAATATTAATAATACAGTGCGGGCTAAATGCTCTGCCACACCAACCAAATCACCTCGTTTACGCTGAGCCAACTCAGCAACAACCTCAGCACTTCTCGGCAGCACCTTTAAATCTTGCAACATACAACGATCAACACTGGCCAACAAAATATCTTCTGTCAGAGCTTCAATACTGCCTAAGTCACGGTAGAGTAAAGCCATTTCCGTTAGCATAGGCATCTTATTGCGCAAATATTTAGCTTGCTCCGGTAATTGCTTCACCAGTAATCGCTGCAAAGCTCGACGGTGCTCTTGTTCCGCCTGCTGCTGAGTGGAAAAACGCCCCTCTTGCACCTCACCATTACAATCAACCAAGGCTGGGTAAACCGTCATCGCCATACCCGCAATCTTATGAGTACTTTGTTCAGCAATCTCAAATGCCTCACCACTAACTTGCGTCTGCTCGCTTTGTGTTTGTTTGAGTTCAGCCAATGCTTTTTGACTAGCACCTGAAAAGCGTGCACGCAACTCATTGAGGTCACGACCTTCACCAAGATGCTTACCATTGGCATCCACCACTTTGATATTCATCTTCAAATGCTCATCGAGCTGAGCAATGGCTTCTTGCCAGAGTGCTTCACTGACTCGTACACCTGTCATACGCAGTAATTGCTGACCTAACTCTTCCGCCAATGTCCCTTGAGCAAAGGGCATTCCCTCAAGTGCTGCAGCAATAAAATCAGGCACTGGAACAAAATTTTTACGCACAGATTTAGGCAAATTTCGCACCATAGCAACGCAACGTTGCGCCAGCAGGCCCGGTACTAGCCACTGTAATGCTGCTTCAGGCACTTGTGCTAATAAAGGCGCTGGAATAGTAACCGTAACGCCATCACGTACATGTCCAGGCTCAAAATGATAAGTAAGAGGTAATTTAATATCTTGCCAAGTTAAAGTGTCAGGATACTGATTCTCCGTAATTTCTGTGGCATCCCGTGCTAGCACGTCCTCTTCGGTCATTAACAACAACCGAGGTTTTTTCTCACTATTACGCTTATACCACCGATCAAAACTAGCAGTTTGATAAATATTGTCCGGTAAATGTTTGTCATAAAAATCAAATAAAGCATCTTCATCCGCTAAAATATCGCGGCGACGCGCCTTAGCTTCGAGCTTATCTAAGGTTTTTAATAGTTGACGATTGGCTTTTAAACAATGAGCGCGACTGAGGATTTCATTCGCCACCAAACCTTCACGAATAAAGGTTTCACGACTCAAAGCAGGTTCGATTGGGCCATAATGTACCGCACGGCGACCAATAATAATCAGGCCGTACAAAGTCACTTGTTCATAAGCTACCACTTGACCGCGACGTTTTTCCCAGTGCGGCTCTAGATAAGCGCGCTTAATTAAATGTCCACCCAGTTTTTCCACCCACTCTGGTTCAATTTTTGCCACTAAACGAGCAAACAAACGACTGGTTTCCACCAGTTCAGCAGCCATCAACCATTGTGGACGTTTACGCCCTAAAGTACTCGAAGGATGAATGTGGAAGCGACGTTGGCGTGCACCTAAAAAGTCATTGTCTTCAGTTTTCTGCCCAATTTGACTGAGTAAGCCAGCCAATAATGCTTTATGCAGCTGTTCATAGCTACTCGGCTGCTCGTTAAAAGGCAGCTTCAAATCACGGCAAATTAAAGTCAATTGACGATGAGCATCGCGCCATTCACGCATGCGCAAATAGTTCAGAAAGTTCTGTCGACACCAACGGCGCAATGCAGAGCTACCCAAGGCTAAACGTTGTTCTTCAAAGTTACGCCAGATGTTAACCAATACGGCAAAATCTGAATCTGGATCTTTCCAGACTGCGTGAGCCTGATCCGCAGCTTGCTGTTGATCTGTTGGGCGTTCACGTGGGTCTTGCACAGATAAAGCACTGGCCACGATCAACATTTCGCGCAAGCTACCCTCATCTGCAGCAGCCAGCAACATGCGACCAACTCGTGGATCAATAGGCAAGCGGGCCAACTGTTTACCAATATCAGTCAGCTTACTGTTTCGATCGACCGCACTGAGCTCTTGTAACACATTAAAGCCATCACTGATGGCTTTACTTTCAGGAGGCTCGATGAAAGGGAAATTCTCAATGGCACCTAAGCGTAAATGCAGCATCTGCAAAATAACAGCGGCCAAGTTAGTGCGCAAAATCTCTGGATCGGTAAACTCAGGACGCCCTAAAAAATCTTCTTCGCTATAAAGACGAATACAAATACCAGCTTCAACACGCCCACAACGACCTTGACGTTGATTAGCACTGGCACGGGAGATAGCCTCAATCGGCAGGCGTTGAATTTTTGCCCGATAACTGTAGCGACTGATACGAGCTGTACCACTATCAATCACATAACGAATGCCAGGTACAGTTAGCGAAGTTTCTGCCACGTTAGTGGCTAAAATTACTTTACGCGCCGGACTGCTTTGGAAGATCTTTTGCTGCTCGCTCGGTGATAGACGCGCATATAGGGGTAAAATCTCAGTATGCTTAAGTTGAGCTTTACGTAAAACCTCTGCACATTCACGAATTTCCCGCTCACCGGGTAAGAACACCAATACATCACCAGGCAAGCGTTTCTGTTGACGTTCATAGTCAGTGATTTCTAATAAGCCATTGAGAATCCCCTGATCAATACTGAGGTCTTCTTCTAAAAAATTGCCATCTTCGTCTTTATTCGCCAGTAATGGACGGTACCAAGTTTCAACCGGATAGGTACGTCCTGACACCTCAATAATAGGCGCACCATTAAAGTGCTTAGAAAAGCGCTCTAAATCAATGGTCGCTGAAGTGATAATGACTTTCAAATCAGGACGGCGAGGCAAAATCTGTTTGATATAGCCCAATAGAAAATCAATATTCAGGCTACGTTCGTGCGCTTCATCAATAATGATAGTGTCATAACGCTGTAAAAAGCGATCGCGCCCCGTTTCCGCCAATAAAATGCCGTCAGTCATCAGCTTAATCAGAGTGCCTGCGTGACTCTGATCTTCGTAGCGCACTTGATAACCGACCAACTCACCTAAGGGCGTTCCCAACTCTTCAGCAATGCGTGAAGCAACACTACGTGCCGCAAGGCGTCGCGGCTGAGTATGTCCAATTAACCCATGAGTACCACGACCCAACTCTAAACATAGCTTAGGCAGTTGCGTAGTTTTACCCGAACCTGTCTCACCAGCAATCACTAAAACCTGATGCTGCTCTAACGCTTCTTTAATCGCTTCACGATGCTCAGCAATGGGTAAACTATCATCGTAAGTGATCCGTGGGATACTCAAGCGGCGATTTTCCACCTGCTGACAGGACCTCTCTAAATCCTGCTGCCACTTCATTAAGCTATCGGTGTGATCAGACTGTTTGAGCACTGCCAATAAACGCCTGCGCAACCGGTGCTGATCTGCACTTTTAGCCTGCTTAATTTGCTCAAGTAATAAATTCTGGTTAAATTGTTTGCTCATTAACGACTAATAAATATCCAATATTGAGCTGTCTATTGTCGCAGGTTTACATCATATTTGCTGCTCATTTGCATAGAGGTGCACGCCTATATTGCCGATAGCTAGTATACTCAAGCATATTATCCACCTATTAGCTTATTGACACTTTACTCAGCAGTCGTATTACAAGGATCTTAACTTTATGCTTATGGTCATTTCACCAGCAAAAACGCTGGATTATACAAGCCCCCTAACGACTAAAGAATACAGCCAACCCAGATTTCTAGAGCAGTCTGCTCAGCTCATCGAGATCCTACGCCAATACTCTCCTAACCAGCTAGCAGAGTTAATGAAGCTCTCTGACAAACTGGCTGGTCTTAATGTGGCACGCTTTACCGAATGGCAACCTAACTTCAGCCCAGACAATGCACGCCAAGCAATTTTAGCTTTTAAAGGTGATGTCTACACGGGCTTAGAGGCAGAAACTTTAACAGCTGAAGACTTTCAGTACGCACAAAAATATTTACGCATTTTATCTGGCCTATACGGTGTTTTACGACCACTAGACTTAATGCAGCCTTACCGCCTAGAAATGGGCACCAAATTAGAAAATGCCCAAGGCAAAAACCTATATGAGTTTTGGGGTGATCGTTTAACCCAGTCTCTCAACCAGTGCCTTGCTGAACAAAAAGCTAATGTATTGCTCAACTTAGCATCCAACGAATACTTCAAAGCAGTACAACCTAAGCTGCTTAAGGCGACTTTAGTTAATGTGGATTTTAAAGATTTTAAAAACGGACAATATAAAATCATCAGCTTCTATGCAAAAAAAGCACGTGGCGTTATGGCCCGCTATGTCATACAAAACAAAGTTGATTCACTGGAAGCACTTAAAAACTTTACCGAGCACGGTTATTACTTCAGCGCAGACGAATCCAAAGCAAACCACTTGGTCTTTTTGCGCGATCACCCCGAGGGTTAATTCATGCTACCGCCTGCTTTAATACCTTTAACTTGGCTTGGCTTACTTCTACGCTACCCTGCACGTACCTTAGCTATTGGCGTTCCTATATTAACTGTACTGGGTAGCATTGCCATCTGGTTAATTATAGATGAGCGCGCCAATCAGCAGCGACTCGATCGCTTGGAGATGGATATCAGCTATGCGCCCAATACATGTTCACCTGACACACCAATACTTGTGCAAATACGTAACAACAGTGATCGTGCATTAAAAGATTTAAAATGGCGTATCGCAGCCTATCGCCCCGGAGAAAGCATTAACCTCGTGCAAACACTGTACGCTGAATTCCATTACAGCAGCGCAAGTCCATTAGCACCTAATACCCAGTGGCAGTCCTGCCAACCATTACCAACATTGCGACCAGGCTACCGAGCTAGCACCCTTGAGTTCCGAATTGAACGTCGCCAAGGGCAATTCATTCGCTAGAATTACAAATTAACTGTGGCAGATTGCCACGTGCTTGGTTACCATCGGTGACGCTTAGTTATTGAGTGGTCACATGTATATTTACCGTTTGGTTCTTATTTTAGTTGTTGGTATTTATCTGTTTTCACCTGCCATTATGCAATGGTGGACGTCAGCAGATAGTCTTTGGTATCGCCCATACTTGTTATGGCTGATCCTCATTGGGATCACTTTCATCTTACAAAGCCGAGACGATGCTGATGAGCTTTAGTCTAAGTCAGCTGATTTTTATCAGCGCCACCTATCTACTCACACTCTTTGGCGTTGCCTGGGCCACAGAGCGTGGCTGGGTACCAGGATGGATCGTTCGCCACCCATTAACCTATATTTTGTCATTGGGTGTTTACGCCAGTGCTTGGGCTTTTTTTGGCTCAGTTGGTTTAGCCCACCAATACGGCTACGGCTTCCTCGCCATCTATTTAGGTATATCCGGTGCTTTTTTATTAGCTCCAGTGCTGCTTTATCCTATTTTGCGGCTCACGCGAACTCACCAGCTCTCCTCTTTAGCTGACCTGCTTGCATTTCGCTTCAGAAGTAGCTGGGTAGGTGCAATTACTACACTAGGCATGCTCTTAGCCGCTTTACCTTTACTCGCTCTACAGATTCAATCGGTGACTGATACCATCAGCATCATCACAGGTAAGCCAATTCAAGATCTTGTCGCTCTCGCCTTTTGTATTTTAATCACTTTATTTTCAATTTTATTTGGTGCTCGACATATAACCAATCGTGAAAAACACCACGGGCTCGTCTTTGCTCTTGCGTTTGAATCACTGGTAAAGCTTGTTGCATTATTAACTATAGGGGCCTATGCACTTTTTATAGTGTTTGATGGCCCCAGTGGACTCGATCACTGGCTGAACAGCAATCCAGATGTATTAGACAATCTTAGACGGCCTCTCGAAGAAGGCCCTTGGCGTACCTTATTGCTCTTGTTCTTCGCTTCAGCCATTGCCATGCCACACATGTACCACATGACATTTACCGAGAACCTTAACCGCCGTGCGATGATTACTGCAAGTTGGGGTGTACCACTGTTCCTACTACTCATGAGCCTACCCATCCTGCCTATTCTATGGGCCGGCTTAAAGTTGAGCGCACCAACCTCCCCTGAATATTTTACTTTAGGCATAGGACTCGCACTGGACAGTGAGCGCTTGACCCTACTTGGTTTTATGGGAGGACTCTCCGCAGCCAGCGGAGTCATCATTGTCCTTACTCTAGCCATGTCAGGTATGGTCATGAATCATATAGTATTACCCCTTTACCAACCTCCAGCAGAAGGCAATATTTACCGTTGGTTAAAGTGGGCACGCCGCATCTTAATTGTCGGCATAGTCCTCGCTGGTTATAGCTTTTATTTACTATTGCGCTCCGAACAAGACCTATCCAATCTCGGTCTAGTTGCCTTCTTTGCTGCACTGCAATTTTTACCTGGCGTTCTATGCGCTCTGTACTGGCGCAAAGCCAACCGCTATGGTTTTCTTAGCGGCACTATAGCGGGCCTTTTAATTTGGGCCGCAGGCATGCTATTACCCATGCTAAGCAATATCCAAGACGTTTACTTTCCAATCCTTGATTACACGCATGTATTCAATGGTGATAAATGGCACCTATCCATTACTGTTGCTTTAACAGTCAACTGCCTCCTGTTAACTCTCGTATCCTTATTGACACGCACCAGTGCTGAAGAAAAAAGTGCCGCACGAGCCTGCGTAGTCAGCAATACCCGTCAAGCAGAACATCGACACGAGCTGTATGCCAACAATCCACAAGAGCTTGCAACGGAATTGGCTAAGCCCCTAGGTGCTGTAACGGCGCAAAGAGAGGTAGAAAAAGCATTAAAAGATCTACAATTTCCATTTGATGAAAAACGCCCTTTTGCTTTACGTCGTATTCGTGAACGCATTAAAGCCAACCTATCAGGTTTAATGGGGCCCAGTGTCGCTCAAGATTTAGTCGACACTTTCCTCCCTTTCAAAACTGACACAAATAACTACATTAATAGTGACATTCACTTTATTGAGACGCGCCTTGAGGATTATAAGTCGCGTCTCACAGGTTTAGCTGCAGAGTTAGACACCTTGCGGCGCTACCACCGACAAACCCTCCAAGACTTGCCTATGGGCGTATGCTCACTGGCCAAAGACAATGAAATTCTTATGTGGAATCGTGCCTTAGAAGATCTAACAGGTATCGCAGCATCAAGAGTTGTTGGTTCTCGTCTGAATACAATTGATGAACCTTGGCGCGAGCTACTCACTCATTTTACCCAAGGCAGTAGCGCTCATTTATATAAACACGCATTACACAGCACCTATGAATCACGCTGGTTAAATTTACACAAAGCAGCCATTGGCGAAACAGCCTCCCCAGGCACCGGAGACTTAGTCTTACTTGTTGAAGATGCAACCAAAACCCGCATTCTTGAAGACAAGCTAATGCACTCCGAACGTCTTGCCTCCATTGGCCGCTTGGCAGCAGGCGTTGCTCACGAAATTGGCAACCCTATTACTGGCATCGCTTGCCTAGCACAAAATTTACGCTACGAACGTGATGCTGACCCTGAAATTGCCGAAATCAGTGATCAAATTGTTGAACAAACAAAGCGTGTGACTCGCATTGTTCAATCATTAATGAGCTTCTCTCACTCAGGTCAACAGCAGCAAGACACTCACGAACCTGTTAATCTATTTGAAGTCGCTAGTGAAGCTGTACATTTACTTAGTTTGAATAAGCTCGGTAAAAGCGTTAACTTTTTCAACCTATGCGATACACAATACTGGACCCTAGGTGATCCTCAACGCCTTGTTCAAGTCTTGATTAACTTACTATCGAATGCACGCGACGCTAGCCCAGAAAACGGGCGGATTTATATCCGTACAAGCGCCAGCAAATCTCAGGTAGAGTTATCGATTGAAGATCAAGGCACAGGTATTAGTCCGGCAAACTTAACGCACTTATTTGAGCCTTTTTTTACGACAAAAGATCCTGGTCAAGGTACCGGCCTTGGGTTGGCGCTAGTGTACTCGATTATTGAAGAGCATCACGGCGATATCCAAGTTGACAGTCCTGCTGATCTTGAGTTGCAGCGCGGCACACGCTTCCGTATCAGCTTACCTCGCCATACTCTAGCCTCCGCACCAATATCTAAAGGATCGCCATGAGCAAACAACTCGACTTACTGAATGTTTATAGAGAGTGACAATGCATCATATTTTGATTGTTGAAGATGAACCCATTATTCGCTCGGCTTTACGTCGTTTACTTGAACGCAGTCAATACAAAGTGAGCGAGGCAGGTTCTGTTCAAGAAGCACAAGAGCAACACGACATCACATCATTTGATTTAGTGATTAGCGATTTACGTTTACCAGGGGCTCCAGGTACAGAAATGATCCGACTCGCAGCGCCTCGCCCGGTGCTTATTATGACTAGCTATGCCAGTCTAAGGTCTGCGGTCGATACAATGCGGTTAGGTGCTATTGATTATATTGCTAAACCTTTTGATCACGCTGAGATGTTGCAAACTGTTGCTCGTATTATTCAAGACCACCAACAAAGCGTTGACATACCTAATGATGTGCAAACAAGCAACGCTGTCGAAGTCATTGATAACTCCGATATTGGCATCATTGGCAGTAGTGCCAAAATGCAAGCCCTATACAGTAAAATTCGCAAAGTGGCGCCCACAAACTCTAACGTTCTGATTCAAGGTGAGTCGGGTACTGGTAAAGAGTTGGTCGCCCGTGCCATCCATAACCTCTCAGATCGCGCTAAAGCACCAATGATTTCGGTAAACTGCGCAGCCATTCCTGAAACCCTTATTGAATCCGAGCTATTTGGTCATGAGAAAGGCGCCTTTACTGGAGCCGCCACTGCCCGTGCTGGTTTGGTGGAAGCCGCTGATGGTGGCACCTTGTTCTTAGATGAAATTGGCGAGCTTCCTCTCGAAGCACAAGCACGTTTATTACGCGTACTGCAGGAAGGTGAAATCCGTCGAGTTGGCTCAGTACAATCGAAGAAAGTCGATGTACGCTTAGTTGCCGCCACTCACCGTGACCTAAAAGGTTTATCAAAAACTGGAGGCTTTCGCGAAGATTTATATTACCGTTTACATGTTATTGCCCTGCATCTCCCAGCTTTACGTGACCGAGACAACGACGTCATTGAAATTGCAGAAACCTTACTGGCTCGTCAATGCGAAAGTATGGGTAAAGCACCTATGAGCTTTACCGAGCAAGCTAAAAAAGCGCTGCTCAAATACAGTTGGCCAGGCAATGTTCGTGAGCTCGAAAACTCTTTAGAACGCGCAGTCATTTTGTGCGAAGAAAACCAAGTAACCACCGAGCTCATGGGCATTGATGTGAACTTAGCTGAAGAAAAAGACGAGCGCGATGCTGCACACCAAGAAAAGAAAGCTGCAGAAGCAGAGGAGCGTAAAGCAGCTGAAACAGAGGCTGCCGCCAATGAGCTGTCGCTAGAAGACTATTTCCAGCACTTTGTACTTGAGCACCAAGATCACATGACAGAAACTGACTTAGCACGAAAATTAGGCATTAGCCGTAAATGTTTGTGGGAACGTCGTCAGCGTTTTGGTATTCCGCGCCGTAAAGCTTCCGATACCTAAAACTACCAGCCGATCAAGGAATGTCCATGAACCGTATCCTCAAAGACCTCTCGATTATGATCCGCGCTAACCTATGGTTAGTGCCAGTATTAGCTGCTTTGGTTACAGCACTATTTTACTTTGTAGCGCCCCCCCCTCCCATGCATGCAACCATGAGTACAGGAGCTGCTGGAGGCGGATATGCTTTGTTTGGCGAAAAACTCAAAGCCGAATTAGCTAAAGAAGGTTTTGAACTGAAGCTAATTAACAGCAGCGGCTCACGAGAAAATGCAGAGCGACTACTCGATGAAAATAGTGGTGTAAATTTAGCTCTGATGCAAAGCGGTCAAGAACTGGATATGACACTGCAAGAGCGCAAGGCTCTATACAACTTAGGCGCGATTTACCAAGAACCCCTTTGGTTATTTTCCCGCTCAGGCATCTATATCAACACCCTAAATGATTTGTTGGCACTTCGCACTGCAGTTGGCTCAAACCAAGGCGGTATCCGTATGGTAGTTGATCCACTGCTACAAGCCAATAAATATGATAGTCAAGAGTTGCCTGAACAATGGCAAACTTACAGTGGTAAAAAAGCATTGACACAACTACTGAACAATGAACTGGACGCTGCGTTTTTTTTGGGCTCTGCAGAAAGCGCATTGATTAAAGAAGCCGCCAGCCATCCCGAGTTGCAGTTAGTCAGTTTTAATCAAGCTGCAGCATACCGAGCTCGCCTCCCTTTTTTAAGTCAAATCGAAGTTCCTCAAGGCTTATTGAACCTTGCCACAAATCAGCCGCACCAAGATATCGTCACCTTAGGCCCAGCTGCAATGCTCATGGCTAATGAAAACTTTCACCCTGCATTAACCGCATTAATCTTAGCCGCAGCCCAAGAAGTCATGAGTGCTGGCACCTTGATTGATGCTCCAGGCACATGGCCACAAAATTTTCCTCACGAATTCTCAACGTTAACCGAAGCAGAATACTTCCATACTAAAGGCTTACCACTTCTGCAGCGCTACCTACCCTTTAGGATCGCTTCATTAGCAGATCGCTATATCATCTTAGTGATCCCTTTACTAATGTTGCTATTCCCTTTATTTAAAGTGGCAGGCCCTATTTACCGTTGGCGTATTCGAGCACGTATCTATCGCTGGTATAAATATCTGCGTGATGTGGACCAACGCTTCAATAACTTTACCTTACCTGAACATATTGATGAGGAAATTCAGCGCCTACACGACTTGCAAGAAGAGCTAGCTAAAGTGGAAGTGCCCCTGTCATATACTAACGAGCTGTACGAGCTTCATTTACATGTAGGTTTTGTCCTAAAACGTCTACAGAATCTAAAAGCTGCACACTCCACGGTCTAACTCTCCCTTGCTTAGCGCCTTACAACAATCTGCACGCAATATGGCGCGGCTTTATTATATAAAGTAAAGGTTATAAACAGCATGTCGATTCATAACTGCATAGTTCATTTTATTGATAAAAAACCTGATGACAGTCCAAGCACACTGAAAACCCGTGAAAACGTGCTCCCCAACTCCAGTGATGTGCAGCATGTATTGGCTGACTTAAATGACAACTACAACTCCAAACCTAGTAAAGCTTGGGGTTTTTTTCAAACTGAAAGTACTGAGTGGCCCATGCAAGGCTGGCTCCGTGACTACCTATCTGAAAAATTAGATTTCGCAAGTTTCACTCATCAAGCAATCGAACATCTAAAAAAACACCTTGAAACAGCCAATATCAGCTTGTCAGGCCACCTACTCTTTGCTCATTACCAACAAGGCACAACCGAGCATTTAGTCATCGCAGTATTACAGCATAATGAAGGTATGGCAGTAACACAGGATTTAGACATCCACACTGCACGCCACTTAGACTTCAACCAACTGCACCTCGCAGCGCGGATCAACCTATCTGAATGGAAAAACAACAGTCAATCCAAACAATATATTTCTTACTTAAAAGGTAAAAATGGCAAGAAAATCATTGATGGTTTTCGTAATTTTTTAGGCTGCCAAGAAGGCGTTGATGGCGCTAGCGAAACTCGTACTTTACTCAAAGCCTTCAGCGACTACGTTGAAACCGAAGACCTGCCAGAAGAACAAGCACGAGAAAAAACTGATACTTTAACCCGCTACGCCAACGAACAGTCACGCCGCGGTGAAGTGGTCAATATTGAAGGCTTATCTGAAGTCCTAGACGAAGACAATCCACAAGCATTCTATAACCACATCCGTAATAAAGATTACGGACTATCACCTGAGTTTCCTGCTGACAAACGCACATTAACTGCATTTCGTCGCTTTACAGGACGTGCAGAAGGACTTTCCATTAGCTTTGATTCACACTTATTGGGTTCTAAAGTTGAATATGATGAAGAGCGCGATATGTTGATCATTCGTCAACTACCGACCAAACTCAAAGATCAACTACTGCGAAATAAGGACTGATATGCGCTTAGCTGACACGCTACTTAATGAATGCATCTATAATCCCAAAACAGGATTGAATCTCGATCCTGGACGTAATTTTGGTTTGACTTTACGCGAGTGCGATAAACGTTTAAAAGCTTTACGCACGACCATGGACCGCCAACAACAATTACTTTGGGCCAACTCAGGCCCTGCTATTTTAATCTGGTTACAAGGCCCTGACTGCTCAGGCAAAGATGGCGTGATACGTAACAGTTTACGTGGGCTAAACCCTCAAGGTGTGCGTGTCAGTGATTTTCAAAAACCTACTGAGCAACAACGGCGTGATAACTTTTTAACGAGGTTTCGTGAAAAGCTACCAACTCCAGGGGTCCTTACCATATTTAATCGCACCCCTTATGAAGGTTTAGTGAGCGATTTAGCCGATGGTTATATTAACGAAAGCCAGGCTTCAGGACGGTTACAACAGCTCTTTGAGTTTGAAGATGAACTGTCCTCACGCCATATCCATCTCATAAAGATGTATCTACATGTCTCAAAAGACGAACAAAAAAGTCGTCTGCAACAGCGCTTTGTAAACCCAGAAAAACACTGGAAGATATCTGAAGCAGATCTTTCAGGCCATCAGCAGTTTGAATACATTCAAAATAACTGGAATCAAGCTTTTAAACACAGCTCAACCACTACCCACCCATGGTATATATTGCCAGCCAATAACAAACCCGTAAGAAATCTATTATTCTGCAGTCTCATTGCACAAAAGTTTGAACAATTAAACTTACATTGGCCACAACCAAAACTGCCCTTTAATGTAGAGGATCTCGACGAACCATGGTCACCCGCTGGCTAACTCATTAGTTTTCTCTCCCTCGCTAGACTTGGTGGCTGATTACTGGCGTTTAGAAGAACAACAAAAAACTAAAGAGGCGGTGGAAAAGCCTTAGAAGAATCATGCACTAGATGAACAGCATTTTTATAACAGGGTTTGTTTCGCTGATGACAGTACCCCTAAAAATCTAAAATAGGGTGATTGAAATTACGAATGCAGTCCTGTGATATCCCCGATAGTTGATACAACATTAATAGCGACGAATTAATTTGTGCTATGAACGTATCGTGCACTGTCAAAAACTCGTCCACAAACTACCTCGCTTAAATTAATCATCCCGACTCAAGCTCCAAATTTCTGTCCAAAAACTTAGGCAATATGCTGATAATCAGCACGCTCTTGTAGCTTATAAAGCCAGTTAAAGCCCTGCTCCCAGCGGTGAAACCCTGAATCCACATTAATATGCCCTGCTTGCGGCAAAATAACTGAATCACACCCCCACCAATGAGCAAACTGTAGAGCTCGCTGCGCAGTTGCTGCGTGATCATTACTGGAACCCACTACAAAGCCTGGAAAAGGCAGAGGCTTTTCTGTGATCGGAGCAAAGTTACGCAAAGGCTCGGGACAGTCTTGTCGCTCCACATCAGCAGGTGCAACTAATAAAGCACCTTGTACTTGCTGCAATAAAGCTGGAGCAGCCTGCGCCGCCCATAAAGCCACAGTAACACAGCCTAAACTATGAGCTATTAAAATCACTGGACGCCGATCCTTGGCTATTTGACACTCCAGCTCTGCAATCCATGCCTGACGATTAGGCAGCATCCAGTCCTTCTGCTCAACACGACTACAATCTGGCAAAACCTTTTGCCAATGAGACTGCCAATGCTCTGCTGGCGATCCTTGCCAACCTGGAACAATCAGATATCGAGTTGAATGAGGCATCAGTGCACTCCTTATCCATCCAGTGAGACCGCACAGCAAACAGTTACTCCGCAGTCAAAACCTGTTAACGATTCGGTTGTGGAGTTAAACGTAAATAAGGCTTCACCGCACGGTAACCTTTGGGAAAACGCTCTTCTAATTCAGCCTTATCTTGAATCGAAGGTACAATCACAACCTCCTCACCATCCTCCCAGTTTGCAGGTGTAGCAACTTTATAATTGTCAGTCAGTTGCAAAGAATCAATCACACGCAAAATCTCATGGAAGTTACGACCCGTACTGGCTGGATATGTAATGGTCAGGCGCACTTTCTTATTCGGATCAATAATGAAAAGTGACCGTACCGTTAAAGTATCATCTGCATTTGGATGAATCAGGTTGTATAGATTCGATACCTTGCGATCATCATCAGCCAAGATAGGGAAGTTCACTTGGGTGTTTTGTGTTTCGTTGATGTCTTTAATCCACTTATGGTGCGAGTCAACCGGATCCACAGACAATGCAATGGCTTTCACATTGCGTGCTGCAAACTCATCCTTAAGCTTAGCAGTGAAACCTAACTCCGTTGTGCACACTGGAGTGAAGTCTGCTGGATGTGAGAAAAGTACTCCCCAACTCTCTCCTAACCACTCATGAAAACGAATGACACCCTCACTGGAGTCTTGCTGGAAATCGGGAGCGATATCGCCAAGTTGAATTGCCATTGAACTATTCCTCAGTCATTAAGTTGTTGATGAGTACTATGCAACACATCTATAAAAACTAAAAAGAATATAAATCAATTTACATATTCAAAAAAAGAATATAGCGCAATCAAGTACTATAAACCCATACCAGCCGTCCCAACACTTAAACACATGTGTCAAGGCATAACTGCCATCTATACTTACCTACATCATTTAGGCATACAGTTGCCTGCATAAATCAACCTATTTTCCTGTGTAGAGAAATCCATCATTTTTACCGAGTTAATAGTGAATGAGCTTTGTGTAATAAACCACCGCCCACCAACCTTTTGGTAACCATCTAAATAGTAGCCACCTAACTCAATACTTGTTTTGTCTTGAGTATTGATGCTTTGAAAACGCATGCTGATTTTTAAACGTGCAGAGTTTTGAGTTAAATCAAGAAAAACTGGATTTTTCGCATGATGCATATCAATAATATGCTCATGGCAGCCTAAAGCTTTAAAAACACTGACAAAATCTTCGCGATTATCAAATTGGCCGATATGACCAAAATCAATATCGATCTTGCCTCTTTTAAAACACTCAGCAACTACGTCCGGCTGTTTTTCATCGCAAGCATTCAGGTAACGATATTTTAATTCCAAAACAGCTTGTTTATCTTCTAAGCGCTGCAGACGCTGTTCTAGGTTAGTCTCAAGTGTCATGTAGAACCTTTATTATTTTTATGAAGTGTGTCGACCATGATAAGACTTTATTTCTGCCCTGCAACTCGATTCGCTTTAGTGCCACTGCTATTGTAATTTAAGCCTTGGTTCAAAACCCTAATCAGTACTCACGTGCTTGCGCTCGTTGAGTCACACACCTGACACAGGATCAATAATGCAAACACAACAAAAACAAGTCGCAATTGTAACTGGAGCAAGTCGTGGTGCTGGTCGAGGCATCGCTTTAGCCCTAGCTAAAAAAGGTATGATTGTGTACGTCACCGGACGCAGCACAACAATGGGAAGCGCTATAGGATGGGATGGTTCTATTCTGCCCGGCACAGTATATGACACTGCTGAACAAATCAAACAAGCAGGAGGACTAGCTATTCCAGTGGTTTGCGATCACAGTGATGATGCTCAAACAGCAGCGCTCTTCGCTCAAGTCGAAAAAGAGCAGGGGCGTTTAGATATTTTAGTTAACAATGCAGCCTTTATGCATAACCAGCTCATTGAACAAAAACCATTTTGGGAAAAGGAAGTTCAAGCCTACAAAATATTAGATGTCGGCTTGCGTTCTGCCTATATCGCCAGTTGGCATGCTGCTCAGATAATGGTCAAGCAAGGAAGCGGATTAATTATGTTTAGCTCTTCGTTTGGTGCTAGCTGCTATATGCATGGTCCTGCGTATGGTGCACAGAAAGCTGGGGTTGATAAATTGGCTCACGATATGGCTATCGACTTTTCAGGAACAGGTGTGCGCACAGTATCCATTTGGATGGGCCCCTTACTAACCGAGCGCTCTGCCATTGCGGGTGATGTCAGTAAAGAACAATATGAACAATTTATGGCTAGTGCTGAATCACCTGAATTTATAGGTGAGATTATTTATGCCATTGCCCACGACCCTAAAGGCGATGAGCTTAGCGGGCACCGACTCATCTCTGCCGAAATTGCCCAGCGCTATCAGATTACTGACCGTGATGGCCTACAACCCCCATCCTACCGTAAACTTTTAGGCTCCCCTCCCCAGCCTAATCCAGCTAAAATCTATTGATTGTATTTGTTTACCCCATTACTTTTAAAGCAGAAGTGACGGGGTAACACTGCATCAAAGGCTATAAAGTCTGTTGCCTCTGCAGGTCAATACTGCCACTTCTCAAGCATAAAGTATCCTTCGCAAAAACTTCCACATCCTCTACATCATGGGTGATCAAGATCAAAGGTACAGCCAACTGTTCTTGTAATGCTCGCAACTCCATACGCATATGTGAGCGCAAGTCTGGGTCCAAGGCGGAAAAAGGCTCATCTAAGAGTAAGGCTCGCGGCTCTGTCACTAAAGCGCGCGCTAAAGCTGTACGCTGACGCTGCCCTCCCGACAGTTCATGAGGACGCTGAAACTGTACTTCTGTCAAAGCAAAATTATCCAACCAATGATCAACCCTTTTATCCACTATTTTCGTACTGGGATTGAATAAACCACGCTTCAAACTAAAAGCAATATTTTGGCGTACATTTAAATGCGGAAAAAGTGCGTAACTCTGGAATAAAAACGCAACTTCACGCTGTTGTGGCGTCAAATTAATACCTTGTGCTTGGTCGAATAAAGTTCGACCTGCCAACCTAACATAACCACGATCAGGCTTTAAAAGCCCAGCAATCATTTGCAACAGTAGACTTTTACCAGCTCCAGATGGACCAAGCACTACTAATCGATCATGACTTGAAGCGTAATCAAGTTCCAACTGAAACTTTTGCTGCGCTGAACGCATGGTTTTACTGATGTTTAACTCTAAAAACATAAGTTTACCTATTGCGCCCACTAACACGTCCAGGTGCTAAACGAGTCGCACCAAGCAACACTGCAACACATACTATAGAGATAATTATCACTAATAAATGGGCCGTGCCATCCTGCCCTGCCTGCACAGCTTCGTAGACAGCTATCGATAAAGTTTGCGTTTTTCCAGGAATGCTACCGGCAACCATTAAAGTTGCACCAAACTCACCCAAAGCCCGTGCAAAAGCCAGCAACAAGCCCGCCATAATCCCACGCCACGCCAAAGGTAAAGTTACACGAAAGAAGATTGCCAACTCCGACACGCCTAACACCCTAGCAGCTTGCTCTAGTTCATGTTCAACCGCTTCAAAAGCAGCTCGTGCAGGCTTAAACACCAAAGGAAAAGACACCACAGTGGCAGCAATCACTGCGCCTTGCCAAGTAAAAATCAAGTGAATACCAAAATTATCATATAACCATTCCCCCAAGACACTACGTCGCCCCATCAACACTAATAGGTAATAACCTAAAACAGTAGGTGGCATCACCATTGGCAACGTTAAAAGAGTATCTAATACATCACGCCCTGGAAAACGCATTCGGGCTAAGAAAAAACCAACGCCAACCCCTAAAAAAAGGTTCAGCGCTGTAGCCCAACCAGCCACCTTCAGTGATAAGCCTAGCGCAACCCAAGCAGCATCCATTGACTCACCCCTTATGGCTGACTAAAACCATACCGAGTCAACACAGCTTGACTGTCTTCACTCAAAATATAATCAACAAACTGCTGACTTAACGCCTTGTCATCACCATCTTGAGTAATTGCCAATGGATAGCTGATAGCTCTTACTAAAGGGACTGTAAATTGCACTTTAACTTTATCAGCCATAAGAATTGCATCCGTAGCATAAACAAACCCTGCATCCACCTCATCACGCGCTACATAATCAAGTGACTGGCGCACATTTTGCGTATTAATTACCTTATCACTTAAAACATCCCAAAGCTGATGGGTCAGCAGCGCTTCTTTACTGTACCGTCCGACCGGTACACTGCTTGGGTTGCTCACAGCTAAGCGTTGTACACTTTTATGTTGTAAATCACTCAGTTGAGTAAGCTTTAGTACGCTCGCAACTGGAGTAATGACTACTAGAGTATTTTGCACAAAATCTTTACGACTACCTTCCGTCAGTAAACCTTGTTCTTGGGCTTGATCCATAGTGGCTTGATCTGCCGACGCAAAAACATCAACAGGTGCGCCTTGAGCAATTTGTTGGAGCAAAGCACCCGACCCAGCAAAATTGAGTAGAATATGGTGCTCAGGGTGAGCCTCTTCAAAGTTAGCTGCAATTTCTTTAAATGCATTGGTTAAACTCGCCGCTGCAGATACAGTAATTTGTGCTGCTGCGATATGCCCTGAAGCAAAAAAAATCACCATGGCCAATACATTTTTTAGAATTTTTTTCAATATAGCTGACCTCACCCATTTCGTGATATATAACAAACCATAACGCTTTATAATTTAATAAGGTATATCAAGCTAAAGCACTAGGATACAAATCCCTGTACCTTAGTGCTAACAACGCTATGAGTTAATTCAGTAAGCTTGAAAAAGGAAAGAAGCGCAACAGATCACCTACTTCACACGTGCTGTATTCGGGTAATTCCAACAGTCCATGAGACTGCGTCGCACTGCGTAAAATACCTGAGCATTGGTTGTCAATTTTTTCCGCCCAGCCATCAACAATAGCTACACGGACAAACTCTCGGCGCGCCCCAGGAACAGGCATAGCAAAGTTTACTGGCACGTTATAATGCTGCGCTGTTACATCTGTCACACCCATACGACTCAAGAGATAGGGTCGAGCGAGTAGTAAAAAAGTCACCAAACTCGATGTAGGATTGCCCGGCAGCCCTAGCACAGGCACTCCCTGATAACAGCCCAAAGTAAAAGGCTTACCGGGCTTTAAGGCAAGCTTCCAAAATCTCAGCTCGCCTTCTTCACGCAACACTTGACCCAGAAAATCTGCCTCACCAACCGATACCCCACCGCTGCTGATCAACACATCGATACCTAGCCCTTGCAGCTCAGACAAGCGTTGACGCGTTTGCTCAAGATGATCTGGAAAAATCCCCATATCGATCACACAACAGCTTAAACGCTTCAAGCTCTGAATAAGCATGGTGCGATTACTGTTATATATCTGACCTGGCGCTAAAGGCTGTCCTGGTTCAACCAACTCATCCCCTGTTGACACTACAGCCACACGTAACTGGCGGCGTACTTTAACTGTAGCCGCTCCCATCGCTGCAGCCATTGCCAACTCAACAGGCCCTAGACGAATCCCTGCTGGCAATATTTCATCACCAGGCATAGCTTCTTGACCTTTAGGACGCACAAACTTCCCCGCAACAACCTCATGTGCAAAACGTACTGCACCATCGTCTAGCAGCTCGGTATTTTCTTGCATCTCAACGGCATCCGCCCCTTCAGGCATAGGTGCACCAGTAAAAATGCGTGCACAACTACCGATTTGGAGTGGTTTAGGTTGTTGGCCTGCAAATACTTTTTGACTCACAGGCAAAGCCTGTCCTGCTTCAATTTCAGAGCTTCGTACAGCATAGCCATCCATCGAGCTGTTCGGCCATGGTGGCATAGCAAACTGAGCCATCAAAGGTTCTGCAAGCACGCGATTCTCAGCCTTATCTAAGTCGATTTCTTCAGTCTCTAAAGGTAGAGCAGATTGCGCCTGCTCAAGCAGCACCTGCAAAGCTGCATCCACATTCAACAAGCTCATTTTATGCACGCCCTGAGCAAGCAGCTTTTCGACCGACATGAGGCGCAAAATTACAAGGTGTATGACATGAATCCAATTGCTCAGACAAAATACCTTCCCAAGCCGTGCGACACGCATTAGTAGATCCAGGCATACAGCACACTAGAGTATTGTTTGATAATCCCGCTAAAGCACGCGATTGAATAGTTGAAGAGCCAATTTCGGTATAGGAAATTTGCCGAAACAACTCACCAAAGCCCTCAACTTCACGGTCAAATAAACAACGAACCGCTTCCGGAGTGCTATCACGCTCAGTAAAACCAGTGCCACCTGTAATCAGCACAACTTGAATAGAATCACTCGCAATCCAACTCGCCACCTGCGCACGAATTTGATATAGGTTATCCTTCAAAATCAAACGCTCGGCTACAGTATGGCCGACATTGACCAATTGATCAGTTAAGTACTGCCCTGAAGTATCAGTTTCAAGTGTGCGTGTGTCACTGACAGTGAGAACGGCAACATTCAAAGGAACAAACTGCTGACTAGCATGACTCATGGAATAGCCTTCTTAATAATGAATTTCAATCAATCATATACCACAAAACCATTAAAATTTGGGACTAGCATGAGCAAAATACCTGAATTCACAAACTGTTCTATAGTTTTACTTGCGGGTGGTCGTGGTCAACGTATGGGCGGCCGAGATAAAGGTTGGATTACCTGGCAAGGTCGAGCCTTAATTGAACACATGCAGCTGATTGTACGTTCCCTGACTGATGATTTAATTATTTCATGTAATCGCAACCAGCAGCGTTATCAAGCCCTAGCTGACCAGTTGATCAGTGATCCTACACAGGACTTCAGCGGTCCATTAGTGGGTATCATCGAAGCCTTAAAAGTAGCAAAGCATCCACAATTACTCGTGTTACCCTGCGATGCACCGCGAATTGATCAGGACTTATTAACCCAGCTATATGCCGCAGCGAGTGATAGGCCGGCCATGTTCAAACATCAAGATCATTGGCAGCCTTTATTTAGCATCATCCCTAAAATACAGCTGCATGCTTTACAAGATTTATGGTGCAAGGGCGAACGCAGTCCGAAACAGGCCCTATTACAGTTAAACTCAGTTGCTATCCACTGCTGTGATGACGAACAACGCTTAGCTAACTTCAATGACCCTAGCATGTTACAGCAATCATTAATTAGTGTAAGGAATAATTATGTTAACTCACCTTGATGAGCACGGGCGCGCCAATATGGTCGACGTTACTGATAAAGCCAATACACAGCGTGAAGCCACGGCCGAAACTTGGGTGCGTATGCTGCCAAGCACCTTCAATATGATTATTGATGGTCAGCACCCTAAAGGAGATGTCTTTGCTGTAGCGCGTATTGCTGGTATCCAAGCAGCAAAGCGTACCCATGAGCTGATCCCTTTATGTCATCCTCTGCTCCTAACCAGTATTAAAGTCCATTTAACCCCTCATGCTCCAGACCAAGTGCAGATTACCGCGACCTGTAAACTTGCCGGACAAACTGGGGTAGAAATGGAAGCTTTAACCGCTGCCAGTATCACTGCACTGACCATTTACGATATGTGCAAAGCTGTAGACCGTGACATGGCGATTGAATCTACTCGGTTATTGGAAAAAAAAGGCGGCAAATCTGGCCACTATCAACTCAAGCACACAAACTCAAGCCGTTAATTGCTCATTTCGGAGACCTCTACTATGTTAACCGTACACTTCTTAGCCCGTTATCGCGAAGCATTAAACTGCGAGTCGGAGCAGCTTTCATTGCAAACAGAGTGGCAAACCATCGATGATGTGCGACAATTTCTAGTCGCCCGTAACGGTGCATGGAGTGTGCTCAATGATCCACGCCTCATGTGTGCACGTAACCAAGATGTCTGCTCACTACAAGAACCCATTCAAGCCGGCGATGAACTCGCTCTTTTCCCCATGGTTACCGGAGGTTAAACAGTATGAGCATTCGTGTGCAAACAGCGCCTTTTGATCCCGGTCATGAACTTAATGCAATCCATGCTGGCAATATGAACGTGGGAGCAGTGGTCACTTTTGTTGGTTATGTGCGTGACATCAATCAAGAGCAATCTATTCAGAAACTGTTTCTTGAGCACTACCCTGGTATGACAGAAAAAGCCTTAAATAAAATTCGTGAGGAAGCCATGCAACGTTGGCCTCTAATTGATGCACATATACTGCATCGAGTGGGCCCATTATCCTTAGCTGAGCCCATTGTTTTTGTCGCTACTTCCAGTATGCATCGTGACGCAGCTTTTACCGCTTGCGAATTCATTATGGACTATCTTAAAACCCGCGCACCATTTTGGAAAAAAGAACAAACCGACTCAGGATCACACTGGGTTGAAGGCCGTGATAGCGATACACTAGCTGCCTCACGTTGGAACAGCCACAATAAGGAAAACCAGTAATGTCAGTCTGCGAGCAAGGCAACCTGCACAGTATTGAACAAGCTATTAGCACGTTAAAAACTTTGCTAAGCCCTATAAAGAAGATACAAACACTCCCCCTGCAGGCAGCGCATCAGCAGATTTTAGCGTGTGCGATTGATGCTCGGTTTGATGTGCCACAGTGGGATAACAGTGCAATGGATGGTTATGCCTTACGAGCTGCAGATTTACAATCCCCAAATAACAGCCTGCCTTTGGCCGGACGCATTGCTGCCGGTGACTCACCCAATCAGCAGCTTCCACTAGGCCACTGCATGCATGTTCTAACTGGGGCCCCTATACCCCTTGGTGCTGACACTGTAGTAGCACAAGAAAATTGCAGCATAGCTCCTAAGCAAATTCAATTTAATAATTTTAAAACTGGAGAGCATATCCGTCGACGCGGCGAGGAAATTCAACAAGGTCAGATTCTGCTTGAAGCGGGAACCCGCCTCCGTGCTCAAGAAATCGGCTTGATTGCCAGTCAAGGCTATGCTCAAGTTGAAGTGTACACGCCCCTACGCATTGGCTTAATCAGCAGTGGCAATGAACTTGCACAATTAGGACACCCCTTGCAAGCAGGACAAATTTACGACATTAACAGTCATAGCCTTCATTCACTTTTTACTGGGTTAGGCTTCCAAGTAACTGCATACACCAACATGCCGGATGACCTGAAACAAAGCATCAAATGTCTAGCTCAAGCCAGCCAAGAACAAGATGTGCTTATCAGTAGCGGTGGTGTCTCTATCGGTGAGGAAGACCATTTAAAGCATGCTGTAAGCACACTTGGGGAGCTCAATCTCTGGCAGGTAGCTATACAACCTGGTAAACCTCTAGCTTTTGGTAGAGTTGGTCACACCCCTTGGATAGGTTTACCTGGTAACCCTGCGGCTGCATTAATCACTGCGCTCATCATTGCCCGGCCTGCCTTGCTTCATGCTCAAGGCGTAACCGATTGCAGACATCAAATCATGCATATTCCAGCTGCCTTCGATTGGGTTAAAACTCGGCCCCGCCAACAATACTTACATGCACGCTTAGTTCCACAAAACAATGGCCAACTGCATGCTCAAATCCACCCTAAGCAAAGCTCAGCCATGTTAATAGCTGCCAGTTGGGCCGATGGATTAGTGGAAATTAAGCCAGAGAAAACTGTAAAAAAAGGTGATTTAGTACGATTCTTAGGGTATTCAGAGTTGCTCAGATAACACACTACATGCCGTGAATTTAGTCCTACAAACCTAGCGGTTAGACTCCGCGAAGCATGGAAAGTACAAACGACTCACCATCACGGCAACCTTTATTATGGCTCTTCAATAATTAAATTACGCGACTACTAGCAAAGCATCTTATACCGCTTTTTTATAAACTTAATTATTTGTGAAATTGAGCCTACTTCAGCAATTTCAGGCAAAAAAGCCATATACTAGCTTGTTTAGCACACTTTAAAGTTATACCTACTGTCGTGGCGTCCAACTTAAAAAAGCCCAACGCAATGGTTCACCGCCTTGCTGTGCATACTCAGGATCACTCAAATACCACTGACTCAGCTTTGCAATGTCTTCAACACTGAGGTCTATAAAACTATTACGGACCTTTTCTATAAACTCAGAAAGGCTGCTACTGCCAGCTAAACGGTTAGTGGATTCAATATAATCTACGTTGGGATAGATGTGACGCTGATAAAGCATATTTATGATGTACATATGGTCTGGAAAACTACGGTCCTCACGTCCAAGAAGCGTTTCAATTTCCCGACTGCCAAAACGTCCGCCAACCAATTGGGTCATATATACTTTTTTACGTGCATGCAGATTCAACTTAGTCAACGCATCGTCCATATCAGCCACAATACTGGCGCGAGAAACAATAGCAATATCGCATACGGGAACATCCTCCCAGTCTTCCTCCCAAGACGCCAAGATTGGTTGCACATTATGCAGCTGCAGTTGTGCTGCATTTTTAAGCATTGCGTCAAGCATGCCCTGACTATAATCTAAAGCGTATACCCGTTTCACCTGCGGGGCTAAAGCCAACGCAATAGTGCCGGGACCACACCCAACATCCAACACTGTATCGCCAGCACTGCACTCTACTTTACTTACAAAAGCTGTGCGGTAAGCACTTTCTAATACAGTGGTCCGTATTTTTTCTGCTTTGACATCCCAGTCTTCCGGTGTTTTAAAACGACGACCACTACGTGCTAAATGATCACGGTATAACTGAGCAAAATCTATGGCTTTTAACATCAATACCCCTTTAGTTTGGATGGATTTCGCCCCAAATATTCAAGCCCAACCTGCTAACTGATACAGTTTTAATACATCTGCCGCACTTAAGACTAGTAACTCCTGAGCAAAAATAACAAGAAAATTTTATTTTAGCTCGCACACACTAAAAATGCATGATGGTTTAATGTGGTAATCAGCCATGCAAAACCTTACCGGATATGAACCGACTACAGGGCTTTATAAACTATAAAAATCACACCTAAAGCCCAACCTGTCCACCTCTGTATCATTGACATCCTCCCCGACCTAAAGGACGGGGATTCCTACTGCTAGACGACCATGCCCGGCCGCGAGAATGTTACGTGACGCGTTGATATCGCGATCGTGAGCGACACCACACCCACTGCACGTCCATTCTCTTATTCCAAGTCCTGCGATACCTTTCGGCCTCGACTCGGGTAAACTGCCGCAACTCGAGCAGGTTTGGGTGGTGTATGCCTCGTCAACTTCCGTTTTTTCAATATTAGCGCTCCACTCCCCGAACTGTTATAAGTGCTTATCATCAATACATTTAAATTTCCTATGCCACTATCGCAGCGCTAGACCTTAGCTTAAAGTGTCGAATATCAATTATTTACACATATTTATATAAAAATTCGGATCCAATACCTGAAAGTACAAAACTAAAAGGCTACAATCGCTACAACACTTACTCTACACAAAGCGCTGTTATAACAAACAATATTGGGAGTAAAGCCATGTCTTCAGAACTGATTGACGGCTTTGGTCGAAAAATAGACTACGTACGCTTATCAGTCACCGACCGTTGTGACTTTCGCTGCATCTATTGTATGGCCGAAGACATGACCTTTCTGCCGCGGCAACGTATTTTGACCCTAGAAGAAATTTTCCGCAGCGCACAAATTTTTGTTGCCAACGGTGTACGCAAAATCCGCTTAACCGGTGGTGAACCTTTAACACGTAAAGGCATCATTGGCTTGTGTGAACAGATCAGCGCCCTACCCGGCTTAGATGAACTGGTAATGACCACGAACGGTTCTCAACTTACCAAGTATGCTCAACAGCTAGCTGATGCCGGTGTAAAACGCTTAAATATCAGTCTCGATTCACTGTGTCCGAATAAATTTAAGGCCATGACTCGGGTTGGCAATTTAGAGCAAGTACTAGCTGGAATTCAAGCCGCGCGTCAAGCTGGCTTTACTAGCGTGAAAATCAACAGCGTCGTGATTCAAGGGCATAATGAAGACGAAATTATGGACCTTACGGATTTTGCTGTAGAAAACGAGTTAGATATCACTTTTATTGAAGAGATGCCCCTCGGCCATGTTGGTCGCAAACGTGAGCTTTTTACTAGCGATCAAGTTCGAGAACGTATTACCCAACGCTATACTCTAAAAGAAAGCAGCGAAAGTACGGGCGGCCCTGCACATTATATGCGCTTGCAAGATCACAGCTCAACTCGGATAGGCTTTATTTCTCCCCACAGCCATAATTTTTGCAGCAGTTGTAACCGTATTCGTTTAACTGTCGAAGGGAAGTTATTATTATGCCTAGGCAACGAAGACTCTTTAGATCTCTTGGCTTTATTGCGCCGCCACCCGACCAATAATGCCCCTGTACTTACAGCCATCAAAAAAGCCTTGAATTACAAACCAGAAAAGCACTATTTTAGCAGCGAAGGTGACGTACAAATCATTCGATTTATGAACGCAAGCGGTGGCTAAGCTTAACTAAATTAGGCCACCACTTCTGACCAACCACAAAACAATAAAATCAAAAAACTATTGCTTTGTGGCTGCCCTCCCCTCGCTGCCCCTCTTTCATCAAGATAACCTGCTGCATTCTTGGACAGCACTATGCTTGGCGTAGACGCTCAGGCTTAATTAAAAAACGCGCTAAAGCAGGCAACAGCCAAACGGCACCGAACATGTTCCACAAGAACATAAAGGTCAGCATGAGCCCCATATCTGCTTGGAATTTAATCGCCGAGAACATCCATGTTGCCACACCAATGGCTAAGCATACCCCAGTAAAGAGCACAGCTTTACCAGTCGATTTCAAGGTTTGATAGTAAGCTTCTTGCAAAGGCATTCCCAAGCGCAAGAAAGACTCTAAGCGACTATAAATATAGATACCATAATCAACACCAATACCTACACCTAAAGCAATCACCGGCAATGTAGCTACCTTCACTCCAATGCCCATATAAGCCATCAGTGCATTACCCAAAACTGAAGTCAACACTAGAGGTAAAATGATACAAGCCGTCGCTGCGAGAGAACGGAAAGTGATCAAGCACATAGTAATCACTGCAGCGTAAACAGCTAACAGCATCATAATTTCTGACGCAGAAATTACGTCATTAGTGGCCGCCTCAATACCTGCATTACCTGCTGCCAATAAAAACCTGTGCTCATCCATGTTGTTTTTAGCAGCAAACTCCTCAACCGCTTGTACTACCGTAGTAAGAGTTTCTGCTTTATGGTCCTCTAAGAAAACCAACAGTGGCGCCAGCGAGCAGTCCGAATTGTACAAAGAATCTGCACGTGCAATGGAGTTATTTAAAATATGCTGATTCCGAGACAAAGTTTCCCATTTCAAATTACCCTCGTTCATTCCTTTAATGACCTGCTTAGATACAGTCACCATAGAAACAACCGACTGCACTCCAGCTGTATTTTCCATACGCCAACTGAGATCATCCATAGCCTTAATAGCACTATAACTAGAACAGCCTTCAACTGGCGTTTTTACCATTACGACCAATACATCAGAGCTGGTTGAATAGTTATTAATAATAAAATCATTATCTAGGTTGTAACGCGAGTCAGCATGGAGCTCAGGAGCCCCTTGATCCAAGTCACCAACTTTTAAATTCTGCCCATACCACAACCCAAAACCTAAAGCCCCGATAGCAATAACAATTGAAATTGGAGCCACTTTGGCATTGGAAAAATTAGAAACAAAGCGCCATAAAGCACTATCTCGCTCAGCACTTTCACGACTGGCTTTAATTGATTTTTTACTAATACCAATATAAGAAATAAGCACAGGCAAAAAGATCAGGTTGGTCAGAATGATCACTGCCACCCCTACAGATGCACCAATAGCCAACTCACGAATCACTCCGATATCAATCAGCAATAATGTGATAAAACCCACAGCATCCGATGACAGCGCAACCAGGCCAGGAACAAATAATTGACGAAATGCCATACGTGCTGCAGTTAGTGAATCAATTGCTGTACTAGATGCCATAGCGATGCCGTTAATCTTTTGCACACCATGGGAAATACCAATGGCAAAGACTAAAAAGGGCACCAACATGGAGTATGGATCAAGACCAAAACCCAATAAGTTCAGCAGTCCTAACTGCCATCCTACAGCCACTAAGGTTGAAAAAAGCACCGCAAGGGTACTTTTCATACACTTGGTAAACCAAAGCAATAAAGCAAATGTGATAGCAATAGCAACGCCAAAGAACAATACGACGTTAACTAAACCATCAATCAAATCACCAACTTTTTTAGCAAAGCCAACAATTTGAATTTTGATATCAGGATTCTGCAACTGATATTTCTCACGAATTTTCTCTTCTAAGTTGTGTGAGAACTCTTGGTAATCCAGTTTTAATAACACACTGGGATTATCTGGATCTGGGAACTCTTCTAGAAGGGGTATTTCAACAATACTAGACTTAAAGTTATTACCAACTAAGCGCCCTACTTGTCCGGACTTAAGAATATTGCTGCGCAGCTCATCTAAACTTTCGGGTGACCCATCATAGGTTTGAGGTATAACCTCGCCGCCGGCAAATCCCTGCTCTGTTACTTCCGTCCAACGCACATTAGGGCTCCACAGTGAGCGTAAGCCCGAACGATCCACCCCTGGAATGTAGAAAGCCTCATCACTGATTTGACGTAAAGTTTCCATGTAATCTTTATCGAAAATATCACCCTTAGTATTTTCGACAGAAATGCGCACACTATTACCTAGATTCGCGAGATCGTTACGATGCTCCAACATAGTTTGGATATAGGGATGCTGTAACGGAATCATTTTTTCAAAGCTGGTTTCGGGCCGTACCTGTGCCGCATTCCAAAATAAGAAACCACTAATCAATGCACAAATTAGCACCACTATTGGACGGTTATTAAATATTAAACGCTCAAGCACTGCTGCTGGATTATTTCTTGCTTTAGTTGTCATTACGATGGCCTCCGGTCTTATTCTTATCAAGCATATCCTCGCCTTGCTCATCGGTCAGATAAATGCCATTTTGCCCAACTAGAATCAAACCACCGTCTTTACCATCAATCACAGCTGATAAAGAAGTGCGATCTGCACGACTAAAAACCTCAAAACTTTTACCTTCATCATGGCTTCGTAACAAAGACCCACCGTGCCCCACAATCAATATGTCTCCTTTATCACTCACCGCACTTCCAGCTAAACCAAACTGCAGCCGAGCACCTTCATTGAGCACAGTAACTTCTTCCCAGCTCTCGCCAAAATCTGTCGAACGAAAGACATGTCCACGTAAGCCATACACCACTAATGTATTCGACTCTGAACCCGCAACCACACCAAACAATGAACCTTGATATGGCTCTTCTAAAGCCTCCCAAGTCTCACCCCAATCGGTAGAACGAAACATCACACCCATTTCGCCAACAATAAAGATGCCGGCATTTCCCACAGCAGTAATAGCATTCAGGTGAAAAGCATCTTCATTGCCTAATTTTTCATCAATACGATGCCACTCTTGGCCACCATTGCGAGTCTCTAGCAGCATGCCGTACGCACCCACAGCATACCCTTGGTTTAAATCTTTAAACCAGATATCAAGCAAAGGCGATTCAGCTTCAAGATTGTCGTACTGGCGTATCCATGTCGCGCCACCATCACGCGTAGATAAAATCAAAGTATCATGCCCTACGGCCCAACCATGACGATCATCTACAAAATGCACCGCTGTGAGCAATTGCTGAGTCGGTACCCGTGCTTGCAACCAACTTTTACCCTCATTATCAGAGTAAAGAATATGACCTCGGTCACCCACAACCACTAAACGCTGGCCAGTACGTACCACATCCAATAACAAATTCTCTTTAGCTACACTGGACTCAATGGAATAAGCAGGCGCAGCAATACCTTCGGTTTGAACAGTCTGAGCAGTCGCTGCCACTGAGTAAAGACCTGTAAATAGCAATGCAGCACATAACGGTAAGGCTTTGAACATATCCATATAATTATGTAAAGGCATGCCCAAGCAGTTTATACCCGTATTGTCCACTATGGGTGGTAAGGGTTGACGCATATCGATTCCCCATTCTTTTTGTAATTGCCAACTTAATCTGGCTATAGCTATACGCCTCAATCCTATGAAATAGCACCAAACGCCGCAATCATTATCCATTATAGTTTTGTTAAGTATTGTAAAGCTTTGCAATTAGTGAAAAAAAAGCCGCTAACAAGAGCGGCTTTAAACAATCTCACAAAGCAATTTATAGCTGTATCTACGCCACTAGGCTTTTCTCCAATACTTCAAATAAGTCCGCAGACAACTCACCACTGTTTTTAATCCGCTTTAATTGCACCAACATCAACTCTTGATGATGCAAGTCATAACGCTGCCAACGGGTAAGCGGTGAGATAATGCGCGCGGCAATTTGTGGATTTAATGCATCTAGCTCAATTACTTTGTCGGCTAAAAATGCATAACCAGAACCATCTTCGGCATGGAAGTTAGGTGTATTTTGCATACTAAAAGCACCTATAACAGCACGCACTTTATTCGGATTCTTAATGCTAAAGGCTGGATGCTCAAGTAAGTGCGTAACGCGCTCCAAGCCACTGGGTACAACCGCTGCGGCCTGCACACTAAACCATTGATCCATAACAATAGGGTCTTCAGAAAAACGTTCAGCAAAACGTTTCAAGGCTTCTTGAGCCTCATCGGTAAAGGGTGAGTTCACCAAACATGCTAAAGCAGCCAGTCGTTCGGTCATGTTGTCAGCCACACCAAATTGATCTACACACTCATCAAGAATATCCAAATCATTCGTACGCATAAGGTACGCTAGTAGCATATTCTGCAATCGACGACGTGCAATATCACTCGCTTGCGCCACATATGGAGTCTCTAATGAAGTTTTACGTAACGCATCATAACGCACTCGCATCGGTTCTTTTAAAGCATAAGCCAGTTGATTACTGACATATTCACGCGCTTGATGGATAGCCAGTGGATCAGCTTGTTCATATTGCTCTATGATATAGCCCGTGCTTGGCAATGATAAAAACTCAGCTAGCATCGCCGGATCTAAATCATCCTGCGCCAACAAAGCAGTAAACACCTCGACCAAACGTGAATCCATCATCGGTTCATCCGTTTCATACAGCTGCCCCACCACATCTTCAATCACCTGCAGTGACAACTGCTGACCAGCCTCCCAACGATTAAACCCATCAGTATCGTGCTGTAATAAAAACACTAAATCATCGCGACTGTAGTTGTACTCCATAATCACCGGTGCAGAGAAACTACGTAGCAGAGATGGTAGCGGTTGTTCAGTCACCTTCTGAAAGATAAAGCTTTGCTCTGCTTCTGTAACTGCCAATACACGCTCACCTTTCATGGCGATGCTTTCACCTTGCAATTGCAAAGGTAAAGATTGACCTTGCTGACTAAGCAACGCCATGCGCAATGGAATCACAAAAGGCTTTTTATCGGTTTGATCTGGCGTGTCTGGGCAACTTTGCTTCACCTGTAAACAATATGTTTGCGTAGCAGCATCGTAACTATCAGTAATGACTAAACGTGGTGTGCCCGCTTGGCTATACCAAAGTTTAAACTGAGTGAGATCCATACCACTGACAGTTTCCATTGCCGCAATAAAGTCATCACAAGTTACAGCTTGACCATCGTGACGCTCAAAATATAGATCAGCCCCCTGACGGAAGACTGCTTCACCAAGCAATGTATGCAACATACGTACTACTTCAGCCCCCTTCTCATAAATGGTCAGGGTATAGAAGTTAGAAATTTCCATATACTCAGCAGGGCGCACAGGATGCGCCATAGGACCCGCATCCTCGGCAAACTGATGAGTGCGCAAGTACGATACATCTTCAATGCGCTTAACGACATCCGAGTTCATATCCGCAGAGAATTGAGTATCACGAAATACGGTAAAACCTTCCTTAAGTGACAGTTGGAACCAATCACGACAGGTCACGCGGTTACCCGACCAGTTATGGAAGTACTCGTGCGCCACAATACTTTCAACTCGCTGATGTGCTGCATCAGTGGCTGTTTCTGCTTTAGCTAAGACACAGCTAGAGTTAAAGATGTTTAAACCTTTATTCTCCATCGCTCCCATATTGAAGTCATTCACTGCAACAACCATAAAAATATCTAAATCATATTCACGGCCATACTTTTCTTCGTCCCAGCGCATACATTTCTTCAAGCTGTTCATCGCGTGCTGGCATTTATCAATATTCTCTGGCTCCACGTAAATACGCAGCGCCACTTCACGCCCACTCATAGTAGTGAAAGTATCTTCCACACACCATAAGTCACCTGCGACTACTGCAAATAAATAGGCTGGCTTTTTAAAAGGATCTTCCCAAGTCACCCAGTGACGGCCATCGTCATCTTCACCTTGCGCAATCGGATTACCGTTAGATAGCAAAATGGGATAGTTTTGCTTATCAGCAAAGATAGTCGTGGTAAAACGGCTCATCACATCTGGACGGTCGAGGTAATAAGTAATCTTACGAAACCCTTCAGCCTCACATTGCGTACAGAACATCCCCGACGACTTGTACAAACCTTCCAATTCAGTGTTATTTTGCGGCTCAATACGCACAGTGGTATCAAGCTCAAACTCAATAGTTGTTGGCTGTAAAGTTAGGTGTTTATCCGTCACTGTATATTCCATGGCAGATAAACGCTCACCATTGAGATTAATATCAATCAACTCAAGCTTCTGGCCATCCAACACCAAAGGTGGCAAGTGAGTATCTAAACTTGGATTACGCTGCATCACTAATCGGGCATGCACCAATGCATAACTCTCATGCAGCTCAAAGGTCAGATGAGTTTCTTCAATTAAATAGTCCGGCAAGCGGTACGCACTTAATTTAATCATTTTGGGGTGTTCGGTACGCATAGTTAAAACCTCGATTAAAACGCTCTGACCTCAGGAGTCGATATTTAAACAGCAACGCTATCATTGACGCTTAAGGCCAACTGATATGCAGTATATTTACGAATATTTATGACACCTGTATCAAAGAGCAAATATTGGCCTTTAATACCTATTAGTGTGCCTTCAGCTACCGGCTCTTTATCCAAGTTAAAACTGGTGATCTTACTTGGATAACTCTCTACCGGATAACTGATTTCTATCACATCAACACCACTGATGGGCTGGATTGCCTGTAAACCAAAACGCTGTTGCAATATTTGTAACTGTTGCGCACAGCTGTCTAGCAGATGCTCACGTCTTTCCACCAGATCTACTGGTTCAACATCACCCCGTAATAATGCACGCCAGTTGGTACGGTCATTTACTTGACTGCGCAACACGTCTTCAACAAAACCAGACTGTTGACGAGTGGCCACTCGGAAAATTGGCAATGCTTGAACTGCCCCCTGATCCAACCAACGTGTCGGTACTTGATTACCACGGGTAATCCCCACTTTAACGCCGGTTGAGTTGGCTAAATAAACAAAGTGATCCGTCATGCAATATTGCTGCGCCCATTCTGGTTCACGGCATGTGCCTGCATCATAATGACACTTTTCCGGACTCATGATACAGGTATCACACCGTGCCAAAGCCTTAAAGCATGGCCAGCAATACCCCTGCGCGTAGCTTTTTTTAGTCTGACGGTCACAGTGTGTACAATTGATTTCACCCAAAAACTCTAAGCGTAAATCCTTACCGATGAACCCATTTAGCTCATGCAGTTGATCGTCCAAGCGAAAGTGATATTGTGCTGGCTCACCCAAGGCAACCTGCATTTTACTGACGGCACCACGACCTAATTCCAACATTAGTGCAGTGTCCCTGCTGCAGGCGCAAAAAGTGCTGCCTGTTCAGGCGTTAATTCTTTCTTAGCTTTAGAACCACACTCTTGACCACCTAAATAACCAGTGCGCTCTTCCTCAGGTAAATTATCTTGCTCCCACAGAATCATCGCCTGTAAAGTTAGCTCTTTTTGCTCGGTCGTCAGTTTAGTACCATCGGCCCACTTACCAATTTCAACCGCCAACTTTAGAGTTTTATATGTTTCAGGTGTCATTTCTGCAATCACATCAGCAAAGCTTTTCATACTTTTGTCCTATCTAAAATAAATGTGTGGCTTACAGCACAGACTTTCGCGCCAGAGAAGCAAAGACCGCCCCACTTAAACAACCTACCAATAAGCCGCTCACGTGAGCCGTGTTAGCAATTTGTCCAAAACCCAGCGCCGTTACCACTCCAAATAAGCATAGCAGTAGCCAAATCAGCATCATAGCCACCACCCCTTTAGGCAGTGCATAACTTGCTTGTGGGTTAATACGCTGATAAATCCAACAGTGCCCTAATACGGCATAGAGTACCCCAGATAACCCACCAAACAAGGTAGGACCAGACATCACTACTTGACTTACATTGGAAACCAAAGCCGCCATTAGAGTTAAAAGCAAAAGAAATATTTTGCCTTGCTGATACTCAATCCGACGACCGATTTCCCAGTACCACATCATATTCATAGCCAAATGCAACAGTCCAAAATGCAACAATATTGGCGAAACCAACCGCCACCATTGCCCCTGTGCCAAGCTATGCTCAAGCGTCATAAAATAAAGGAGATCACCCTTGATCTGAAAATCATGAAAAGTAAACCAACTGACAGTTGTAATGTTATCGCCCAGTTGAGTGAGCACTGCAACCAATAAACACGCCAACAATATCGCCGCAGTCATGGAGCTACGACGTAACTGGGCGACAAAATCTGATTGACGAACTAATGACGGGGTTGTTTGCTGCTCGATAACCACATCCACTGCCTCAGTGGTCCATATCCCCTCCACAAAAGCTTGGTACAGTTGTTGCACATGCGCTATCTGCTCCTCGTCACCCACCCAGAGCACTTGCTCACCACTGGATTCAGTGACGCGATGAACAATACCCTGCTGCCTTAACTTCTGTACTAAAGGAGCCAAATCAACATCCAATGGCACCCTTATAACACTGCTCCACTTCATGATTGATTTTCCTTATTCTTGAGCATCGACCCAAACAAAATGAGCCGGAAGTAAATGACGCTCCTGCCCCAGCCGGTAAGCCACCAACTTGCCACCATTGACTGCACTGTAATCTAAACAGGCTAAATTTGGACGAATTAGATTTGGTTGACCTTGACGCCAATAATGCCCTACAAATAATAAGGGCTGCTGCTCATCATACCCTGTAATCTGTCGAATATATTGAGCCGGCAAGGGTTTCTGAGTGATATGTTCTGGTAAAGCATCGGGCTGAAAAACCACATCACCATAAGTCAGTACTGGAAGGTTTTCATGCCAAAATTTACTGCGAAACGAAGTGCGTTGATAACCGTCTTGACTGATTTGCGACATGCCATAAGGCAAAGGTAAATTAACACCGCGTAACAACCGATTAAAAGTTTGATCAGCAAGACTACCAACATGTGCTGATTGACGAATAAACTCGATATCCACTCGAGCATCAGGAAACTGTTCACGCAATGAACGGATGAGCCGCTGATCCCAACACGCATGCACTGCGCGAAAACGCTGCGCATCAATAAGCAGCGGCAAATCTAAAAACCAACGATTAAAATCTTTCCAGTCCTGAGGGTGCTGAGCGAACTGTTCTAGCGTTTCACGTTGCAACCGCTCATGTCGTTTATTATGTTCACGTACATAAGTGTGCTTTCCTTCACGCACAATAGACGTGCTCCAAGCTAAGGCATAATATTCATGATTCCCCATGATGCAATGTGCATGCCCTGCATCCACCATTGCATGCACTAAGTGCAGGGCTTCACGAATTTGCGGCCCGCGATCAATGATGTCACCTAAAAATATAGCTTGGCGTTTTTTATGTTGCCACACTCCTGCATGCTTTTGATAACCAAGCAACTCGAGCAAGTGCTCCAAAGTTTGCGCACAGCCATGTACATCACCAATGAGGTCATAACCGCGCAAAGGGTCCAACCACATTATTTATGGCCCTGCCCCAAGCGGCTCCCCCAGCCTAGCTTGTCACGACATACGCCATAAAAATTATGGCCCAACGGGTGAATCAAACGTAGCTTCTGCGGCTTACGCTGAATATGCAACGTGTCACCGGGCGTACAAGTCACATCATTTTGACCATCGCAGGATACCAACGGATAAATGGTCATATTTTCAGAAATCACCACTTTCAGCTCACTATCAGCATCAACCACTATAGGGCGGCTGGATAAAGTGTGCGGATACATAGGAACAATCACAATGGCATCTAAGCGCGGATGCATGATAGGCCCACCCGCAGACAATGCGTAAGCCGTTGAGCCTGTAGGGGTGGCAATAATAAGGCCATCGGCTTTGAGACTATACACAAACTGCCCATCAATAAAGAGCTCAAACTCAATCATCCGTGTGGACTTACCAGGGTGCAATACAATATCATTGAGTGCATCACCTTGACCAATAGGTGCTCCTTTTCGCCGAACTTCGGTCTCTAATAGAAAGCGCTGCTCAATAGTGTAGTTGCCTGCAAGCACCTCAGAGATCTGTGACTCCAAATGCTCTGGGAGGATATCAGTTAAAAAGCCTAGATTACCGCGATTAATCCCTAAGACTGGAGTATTGTACTTAGCTAAAGCACGTGCCGCTCCCAACATAGAGCCATCACCGCCCACAACAATAACCAAATCACAAACCTCACCCAACAACTTTCGCGAACTGGTTTGCAAATTATGGCCAGGCAACATTTCTGCGATTCGATCCTCTAGAATGACGTGCAAATGCCGCCCCAAAAGATAGCTTTTTAACCGACGAATCGTCTCTAAAACTTTAGCACTCCCCATGCGCCCAATGATGCCAATATTGCGAAACTGCTCCATAAGATTCCCGTTTTTATATATTTATAAAGTACTTGAAAGCGCGCTGAGCACTAGCCTTTTTTACGGATCAAATACGTATAAGTACCATCCTGTTCACTGCTGTCTAAAAGGTGATGCTCTAAAAAAGTGCAAAACTTAGGGATATCACGCTGAGTTGATGGGTCGGTAGCGATAACTTTTAATACTTCACCACCAGCCAACTCGCGCACCTTGGTATGTAGCATCATCACCGGCTCAGGACAAAATAAGCCACTAGCATCCAGTTCAGCATCAACCTGTATTAGCATGTCTGTCATGTTCATCTTACCTTTCGTTTAAATTACACTACAGCATAGCCACCTATACCAGCGCCAGCGGCCGAGCATCACTTTATTGTACGCTCGAAACAAAAACGACTTACAAGTCAGTTTTCGTGCTTTACCTCTGATCCAGAGCTGGATAGTGTGCGTCTCAATATTAACAATAAGGACTCTTAGTCATGAGCGAACTGATTCACTACAGCTGCACCGACGGTATTGCCACCTTAACCTTAAATAACGGCAAAGTTAATGCTCTTTCACCGGATATGATCGATGCTTTTAATAAGCGCCTTGATCAAGCCGAGCAAGACCGAGCTATTGTCATTATCACTGGGCAACCAGGTATTTTATCGGGCGGTTACGATCTAAAAGTCATGACATCTAGTGTTGATAATGCCTTTCACTTAGTTGCCTTAGGTTCAACTTTAACTCGACGCATGTTAGCACACCCCTACCCAATCATTGTCGCCTGCCCAGGCCATGCAATTGCTAAAGGTGCTTTCTTATTGCTAGCTGCTGACTATCGCATTGGTGCAGAAGGTGCTTTTAACATCGGTTTAAACGAAGTCTTGATCGGCATGACAATGCACTATGCTGGCATTGCTTTGGCCAAAGACCGTCTCACCAAGCCTGCCTTCCAACGATCTGTTATCAATGGTGAAATTTTTAATCCAACCGATGCTGTCAACGCAGGTTTTCTAGATCGTGTAGTACCCGCCGAGCAACTCATGGAGACCGCCCTCACTACCGCTGAGGAAATGAAGAAAATTAATATGCGCGCCCATCACAACACGAAACTAAAGGTTCGCAAAGAATTACTAGAGCGCTTAGATGCAGCCATTGAGTTGGATAAAACCATCCCCCTTTAACACCACCCTCTTCCCGCAGCACTGTCACACAGCTTGCGGGAAGATTACACACTAGCTGAGCGAATCTGATCAATTAAATAACTAATATCGTAACCAAACTCCGCTTCAAACATCCGCGCTTGCTCACGTAATAAAGCAAAAGGAGGAGACTGCGAAAAGCTTGAAGGTACTAGTAAAATTACATTACCTTCTTTAACTGGAATCTCCCAGTAATGTCGATAAAACATACCACGTAACAAAGCTGCACCTAAAGGTTTACCATCCAAAGTTGCCCACTGATTAATAATTAACCACCCCCCTAGGTTCAACTTATCTTGGCATTTAGATAAAAATGACCATGCCAAATGCCCAACAGAAGGACCAAGATCGGTATACATATCTAAATAAATTAAATCTGCTGTTTCTGCAGTATCAATTAACTCAAGTGCATCACCGATCCGAATAGTCATTCGTTGATCATCACGCATACCTAGATGCTCCATTGCTAAACGTGGTAACGGCTCACGCAACTCCAATATTTCAACATCTTGAAGCGGTAACGCAGCCAAACAGATCTGCGTCAAAGTACCTGCCCCTAAGCCTAAAAAAAGAGCTGTTTCTGGATAAGGATGACAGTAGCTAGCAAGTACCATAGCTCGCGTATAATCATATTTAAGCCACAATGGGTTATCATAAAGCACGCAACTTTGCTCCGCCCCCTCACCAAACTCCAAATATCGATATTTACCGCTTTCTACAACACGGATAACTCCAAACTCATCACGCTCTTCAGCAATGACCTGCCTAATCACTGACTGCTCAACTAACACACTTTCGCCCTTACTCTCTTGCCGATAGCAATACAGATGATGAACCGCCACCAACAACAGCACCCCTGCAGTTAAAAAAAATATAATCATAACCTATATCACCAGTTAACAACCGGCACATAAAAGCCTCAGTCTAAAATAACAAACACGACATAAAGTCCGCTTGAAAAAAAGTATTTCAACTATAATGAACACCTACAGCAGCATGGTATGACTCGTCTTAGCGACACCTGACACAGAAAATGCGATACGATCAACCTAACTATTGTTCTATTGGTACACCATCAATATCCATATGCCATTGATGTAACGCTTAAGTAGCTCATTAGCACAACACTGCACCTTTCAATGGTTGCTAAAAACATATTATTTTCAGGATTTAACATGAAACAATTTAAAAAACTGACTACGTTTGGAATAATTTTATCTGTAGCAACAATACTTACTGCTTGCAGTGATGGTGCCCCATCAGAAACAGAGGTACGCAAAGTATTAGAAGATCAAATGAAGGTGGATCTTGGACAGCTAGACAAAGACAACACTGGTATAGGCCAAATGGTCAACAACATGCTGCCAAAATTTAACAATATCTCTTTGCAAGGTTGTGAATCAGGAAGCAATGATATTTATACCTGCAGCGTGGAAGCAACAGTTACAATGTTTGGTCAAGAAAAAACCAGCATGGAAAATATTCGTTTAAAGAAAAACAAAGAAGGTCAATGGCGCCTAGTGCACTGATGGATTTATAAATATATGAAAGGGGCCCTCAGTAAAAGTGCCCCTCTATACAAATATACAAAACTACTGCGCTAATTCAGCAAAAATAGCATTCAGAGCAGATGCTGGATCTTCTGCTTGGGTAATAGGTCGACCAATCACTAAATAGTCAGAGCCGGCCTCAAGCGCCTGACTCGGAGTCAAGATACGTTTTTGATCATCCTGCATACTGCCGACCGGACGAATACCTGGCGTAACTAACTGACCTGATGGCCAATGCCGCTTAAGCATCTGTGCTTCTTTAGCAGAACACACCAAGCCATCTAAACCAGCCTGTTCTGCCAGCCCTGCTAAACGCAGCACCTGTTCTTCAGGACTGATATCTAAACCAATACCAGCCAAATCCTTTTGCTCCATGCTAGTTAGGACAGTCACACCAATCAATAATGGTTTTGGCCCCTCATGCAAATCCAATACTTCACGGCAAGCATGCATCATTTTCAAACCGCCAGAACAGTGCACATTCACCATCCACACCCCTAGCTCAGCTGCAGCCTTCACTGCCATAGCCGTAGTGTTAGGAATATCATGAAACTTAAGATCTAAAAAAACCTCAAAACCCATCGCATGTAAAGCTTTAACCACTTGTGGACCGCTACGGGTAAACAACTCTTTACCAACTTTCAAGCGGCACTGCTTAGGATTTAAACGCTCCGCCAAAGCTAATGCTTGAGCTTCACTGGGGAAATCTAAGGCAACAATAATTGGGCTTTGCATGGTCCACGTCTCATCTCAATAATAACTATTTATATTGTAGCCTTCATTCATACAAAACGCCTTACACAATTTCTTTGCTAGCTTAACCCAGACCCTATTTATAATCTGTACGCTACTGATCAACAGCCACAACCATGAAACGCTAATAACACATAGAAAAAACCTGTAAACTAACCATTAGTCTAAATAAATGGCATTTCAACACAAAATAATGTAACATTATTACTTATAGACTTGTTAGTCAGCCCTTAATATCTATAGTGCTTATAGCATTTGGAGTCATCCCCATGCCCTGGTATATCTGGTTATTAATCGCACTGGTCCTTGGCTCAATCCTTGGTAGCCTGCTTATGTTACGCAGCACCGCTAATAAAATGCCTATTGATGCTGATAAACTGGAAATAATGCGTAAGCGTAATGCCGAACTAGAAGCCCAAGAGCGTGCAAAAGAAAAGGCCGACAAATAAGCATCCTTTACATTTCTGGAGAGTATTATGTCAAGAACAGAAACTGATAGTTTAGGCGCCATTGAAGTTCCTGCCAATGCATACTGGGGCGCACAAACCCAGCGTTCTAAGCAAAACTTTGCCATTGGCTCTCAACCAATGCCCATAAGCGTGATCCATGCTTTAGCTCAAATAAAAAAGGCCGCAGCACGAGTTAACACCCGCCTTGGTGAGCTACCTAAAGATATTGCCGCTTTAATTGAACAAGCCGCAGACGAAGTCATTACGGGTAAGCTCGATGACCACTTCCCCCTAGTGGTTTGGCAAACAGGAAGCGGCACACAAAGCAACATGAACGTCAATGAAGTCATCGCAGGCCGTGCAAATGAAATTGCAGGCCAAGGTATTGGTGGTAAGTCTCCCGTACACCCTAATGACCACGTTAATCGCGCCCAAAGCTCTAATGACTGCTTCCCAACTGCTATGCACATCGCTACCCTGCAAGCCATTGAGCATGATTTATTCCCTGCAGTAAAAATGCTTCGCGACGGCTTAGACAAGCAAGCTAAACGTTATGCAAACTTAGTAAAAACAGGTCGCACCCATATGATGGATGCTACACCTATCACCTTTGGCCAAGAACTCTCAGCCTTTGTTGCACAACTGGATTACGCAACCAAAGCCATTCGCGCCACTTTACCTGCCGTTGGCGAACTGGCTCAAGGGGGTACCGCGGTAGGAACAGGTCTTAATGCCAATGCTAACTTTGCGGAAAATATTGCTCACGAACTGGCATCAGCAACCAAGCTGCGCCTGACCTCTGCATCAAATAAATTTGCTGCTCTGGCCGGCCACGAGCCATTAGTAAGCCTCTCCGGCGCACTCAAAACACTCGCTGTGGCTCTAATGAAAATCGCCAACGACTTACGATTGCTAGGCTCAGGCCCGCGTGCTGGCTTAGCTGAAGTTCTATTGCCTGCAAATGAGCCTGGCAGTTCTATCATGCCTGGTAAAGTCAACCCCACTCAATGTGAAGCACTATCAATGCTAGCCTGCCAGGTAATGGGAAATGACGTGACCGTAAATATGGCAGCAAGCCATGGCCACTTGCAACTTAACGTATTTAAGCCTGTGATCATTCACAACATTCTAGAATCCATTGAACTGATGGCCGATGGATGCCGCAACTTCCAAACACACTGCGTAGAAGGTATGCAGGCTAATGAGCAACAGATGGCTGACCATTTAGAAAATGGTTTAATGCTAGTGACCGCTCTAAATCGCCACATCGGTTATGATAATGCCGCCAAAATTGCCAAAAAAGCCTACGAAGAAAACCTGACACTGCGTGCTGCTGCCATTGAGTTAGGCCTTGTAACTGATGAGCAGTTTAACGAATGGGTACGCCCTGAAGACATGCTACATCCAACTCCTAGCACGCCTAAAGCCCTCAACAAAAACTCCTTTACCCCACGCCGCAGTTGGTCTTAGCCTCTACCCCCGCCCTCGGGCGGGGGTAGTCCCACGGCAGGTAACAACCTAAAATGTGGACATGCTCCACACTATGTCCCAGTGCGCTGTGTTTAAAACATCAAACACCCCGCATATTCTTCTATATAGTAGCAAGTGTTATTTTTAGCAGACCATTCCCAAGTCTAGCTCGAGGCACTTCATTTAATTGTATGCTTATTCAAACAACTAACTTTATACAGTAGCCATCAACTTAAAGCATTAGCCTATAAACTCAGGAATCAAATTCATTTGCAGTAAAACCTGCACACTAAAAACAATTAATGCAAACAGCATCACGAAGTAGACTAACCACATTCCGCCTTGCACACGATAGCCATATGGTTCAGTAAACTTCTGTCGCGCAGCCTTGACCAACAGTGCAGGAACCAATACTGCCCAAATAGCAGCCATCAACCCCACATAACCCATCACTTTGACAAACCCTGTAGGAAAGAACAAACACGCTAACAGCGGCGGAAAATAAGTCACGCTTGCAGTTTTTAATCGACCCAGAGGTGTATCAGTAAAAGTAAAAAGGTCACGCAAATAGTCAAACAGCCCCAACGTCACCCCTAAAAAAGAGCTCGCAATAGCCATAAATGCAAAGGCATTAAGAAAACGAGCCACAGCATCTGTGGTTACATACTGACCTAATGCTGCCAATAAAGCAGTGACATCTCCCCCCTCTGCAATCACAGGGGCAAACTCACCCCTCGGCAAGTTACCCTGCACCGCAAGCTGCCAGAGCAAATACACACCTAGCGCCAGCAGCGATCCCCACAAAATACTGCGCGCAACCGGCTTAGATTCTTTATTGTAATAACTAACTAAGCTAGGAACGTTGCCATGAAACCCAAAGGAAGCCAGACATACAGGCAGAGCTGCCCAAACATAACGCCAATAATGTTGTGACTCATGCGTAGATCTGTCAAATAAAACTTCCAGTGTAACACTGTGCAATAAAGAGCCATTAGAAAGAAAAAAACTAATTAGCATACCGCTAATTAACACAGTCGAAAAATGCCCTACCAGTTTTGTTGAACTCCATATGGGTATAGCTAAAACCAATAAAAACACAACCGATGAGAACTCTCGAGAAATAGCCAATGGCCGCCCACTAACCCACTCCGTCACTGTGAGCAAACTACTCTGTGTCAGCCCACCGCCAACAAAGATATAAGCATAGGTGAGCGAATACAATACAAAAGCTACAGACAAGCCAGTTAATGCACTCCACCGAGGCCCAAGCAACCCCCGTACAACCGTATGAAAACTGGCGCCTTGAGGAAAGTGCAAAGTTGCTTCAAGCAGCATCAACCCAGATAAGTACATGCACCACCAAACATAAAACAAGGTCAGCACCGAGCCCACAAACCACACACCAGAAGTAGCCGTTGGGTTAGCTAGCATACCAGCACCAATAGCAGTACCAGCAATAATCATCATGCCGCCTAAACGGGTTGGATTCTGCTTCGTTAAAATTATGCTCATACAAGCTCTTGCTTAATATAAATAAAGAAAAACCGCTAAAACTGATAGTTCTAGCGGCTTAAGTCAGAACCTACTGCGAAGTAAACTGATGAAAAATACGCACATCGCCTACATAGGTTAAAGTCTTAGCTTTCTGTTCCAAGCGCTGTGCTTTCTCTTGTGCTTGTGCATCATTAACCAACAGCGGCCGCACAAGGTCGATATGCACCTTCCCGCTGAGATAATGCAAGGTCACTGAACTGCAATCCGCAGCATCGACATCACCATCCCATACTCGACGCAGATCGGCCAACACTTCGCGCCTAAAAGGTAAGTCAACACAGAGCACCTCGAGCGAGTCATCTTCAGGATCAATATGAATTAAAGCGTTACTGATATTTTTATCCGACTCAATTAGCTTAAGACGCACATACTCTGCAATCTTATGCCCTTCAGAAACACTTAAGCGCTCATCCACCTCGATATGTACATCAATCAAATAATTTCCACCCATACGACGGCTACGCAGCATGTGTTGGCTCTGTACCCCTTCAATATTTTCAATGATCCGCTCAATAGCTGCAGCCGTTTTCGGCTCCATACCTGTGTCAATCAATTCACGGATAGCATGCCACGTTTGATCCCAACCAATCTTACCAATCATAAAAGCCACACCTAAGGCGGCTAAAGCATCCAAATATGGCATGCCCATCAAGCTACCAGCAACGCCCACCAACACTACAATCGAAGAAATAGCGTCGGAACGATGATGCCACGCGTTGGCTTTAAGCAAATTGGACTTCACTTTATAAGCAACGCGCACGGTATATTGGTATAGCGCCTCATTGGCCAAAATTGAAATGACCGCAATCAGCAAAACGATAGGCGTAGGCTGCAATAAAGTGTCTGGGTTAATTAAGCGCTGTCCAGAATCATAGATAATACCAATAGCCGTCAGTATTAAAATGATCCCCAATCCAACAGTGAAAGCTGTTTCAATACGTGCATGCCCATAAGGGTGCTCTTTATCGGCCGGCTGATTACTGTACTTAGCAGCAAACCACACCATTAAATCGGTGCTTAAATCCGCCAAAGAATGCATCCCGTCGGCAATTAAAGCATGGGACTGACCAACCACCCCAAAAATTATTTTAACTATGGTCAACGCCAAGTTGACGATAGCACCAACTACACTCGTCTTGCGCATTGCTTGATCGCGAGCCTGTGCAAGCTGCTGAGCATCCATTAAACATTCTCCATACAAGCAAACCCTTTAACATCAGGTCTTTCATGTGATTTTGGCAATGAACCGGTTTTTGAGCAACGAGTTAATCAAAACATAAACTCTCAACTCATTACATTACGCACTTTACCACAGGCTAGCTACGGACTCGCCTCATCTCAATCATGCCTCTTTAGCGCCCATTTGTGCTATATTCGGCGCATCTTTATATAGGTATTTTCATGCAAGCCGTTAAACCCTTATACGACTACCCAAAATACTGGGCTGAGTGCTTTGGTCCAGCAACTTTCCTACCGACTTCTCGTGAAGAAATGGACCAGCTCGGCTGGGACTCGTGCGATGTCATCATTGTTACTGGTGACGCCTACGTCGACCACCCTTCATTTGGCATGGCTGTGATTGGCCGAGTATTAGAAGCCCAAGGATTTCGCGTCGGCATTATCAGCCAGCCGAATTGGCGTGACAAAGAAGATTTTATGCAGTTAGGTGAGCCTAACCTTTTCTTTGGCGTTGCTGCAGGCAATATGGACTCCATGATCAACCGCTATACAGCCGACCGTAAAATACGTTCCGATGATGCCTATACTGCAGGCGGTCAAGCAGGTAGCCGCCCCGATCGCGCCAGTTTAGTCTACAGCCAGCGTTGCAAAGAAGCCTTTAGTCATGTACCTGTAGTACTCGGCGGGATTGAAGCATCACTGCGCCGTATTGCACATTATGACTATTGGCAAGACAGTGTGCGTCGCTCCATATTAATGGACGCCACTGCAGATATTCTACTGTACGGTAATGCTGAGCGCGCTATTGTTGAAGTAGCCTTACGCCTGTCCCGCGGTGAGTCAGTTGACACTATAGATGATGTGCGCGGCACCGCCTTTATTCGGCGCAACACACCCGAAGGTTGGTTTGAGCTGGATTCCACCCGGATTGATCGTCCAGGCCGTATTGATCGCATCATTAACCCTTATGTCAACACGCAAGACACTGAAGCTTGTGCTATTGAACAACAAGCCAATGAACAAATAGCCGGCATCCAAACGCAAACAAGCGCACAAGTTATACAACTGATTGATCACCCTCACCTCACTCGTGAGCGCACTGTGATTCGCATCCCCTCGTTTGAGAAGGTGCGTAACGATCCTGTACTTTATGCGCACGCCAACCGCGTTCTGCACTTAGAAACCAATCCTGGTAACGCCCGAGCTTTAGTCCAGCGCCACGGCACTATGGATATCTGGCTGAATCCCCCACCGATCCCATTGACTACAGAAGAAATGGATTATGTGTTCGGCCTACCTTATGCACGTGTCCCTCACCCCAAGTATGGCAATGCCAAAATCCCAGCGTATGAAACTATCCGCTTCTCGGTCAATATCATGCGTGGTTGCTTTGGCGGCTGTACGTTCTGCTCAATTACCGAGCACGAGGGACGCATCATCCAAAATCGTTCCCACGAGTCAATTTTGCAAGAAATTGAACAAATGCGTGATAAAGTGCCAGGCTTTACTGGTGTGGTATCGGACCTCGGTGGTCCCACTGCAAACATGTATCGCTTAGCTTGTAAGAGTAAAGAAATCGAAGAAGTGTGTCGTAAACCTTCTTGTGTCTTCCCCGGTATTTGTCCTAACCTTAATACCGACCACTCATCTTTGATTGAACTGTACCGTAAAGCTCGCGATCTACCTGGAGTAAAAAAGGTACTCATTGCTTCGGGCTTACGTTATGACCTTGCCGTGGAATCACCCGAATATGTGCGCGAGCTTGTAACTCACCACGTGGGTGGTTACTTAAAGATCGCGCCAGAACATACCGAACAAGGCCCACTCGAACACATGATGAAGCCAGGCATTGGCAGTTATGAACGCTTTCGCAAGATGTTTGAGCAATACTCCAAGGAGGCAGGTAAAGAGCAGTACCTGATCCCCTATTTTATTGCTGCACACCCTGGAACTACTGACCAAGATATGCTGAACCTCTCGCTATGGCTGAAAAAGAACAACTTCCGCGCAGACCAAGTTCAGGCCTTCTACCCTTCACCTATGGCGACTGCAACAGCCATGTATCACTCAGGCAAAAACCCACTGCGTAAAGTCACCTATAAAAGCCCCGCTACTGAAATTGTAAAAAGCGAAGAGCAGCGCCGTCTGCATAAAGCATTCTTGCGCTACCATGACCCAAAATCTTGGCCACTGATTCGCGAAGCCCTGCTGCGCATGGGACGTGGTGATCTAATTGGCTATGGTAAAAACAAATTAGTTCCTGAACATCAGCCACAAACCGATAGTTATCGCGCAGCTCGCCGTAAAAACTCTACTCCAGCGAAGAGCAAAAAAATACAACCTATGTTGAGTCAGCATACCGGTATCCCTCCACGCGCCACTGCGGACAAACCTAGTTGGCACAAGCGTGAACAAGCAAAAGCAGCGGCGGAAGCCAAGCTGCGTGCTGAACGCCGACAAAAACCTGCAAACAAAGGCAGCAAAGGCCGCCCTCCGGCCAAGCCACGTTAGCCATCAATTGGCACAGGTTTTCTATACAGGTCTGCATAAATTGACATTCTCCCGCCCTAATGGGCGGGCTTGTCGCGCACTCTGATCACAACTAAAATACTAAAAACTCATCTAAACCCATTCCAGCATCGCTAAATTGACATCCTCCCCGACCTAAAGGACCGGAATTCCTACTGCTAGACGACCATGCCCGGCCGCGAGAATGTTACGTGCCGCGTTAATATTGCGATCGTGGGTAACACCACACCCACTGCACTTCCATTCTCTTTATTCCAAGCCCTGCGATACCTTTCGGCCTCGATTCGGAACCTATACTGCAAAGACTTTAGCAGTCTGTTAAGGGGCTGCTTACGCAGCCCTCGCTATCCATCCTCGCACTAAAAGTACGAAGTCTTACGCGATTTTGATAAAATTTTATGGACAACGTTGAAATATAGCTTGCCCTTAAAACCCCCTCTGGATACATTTAACTGGCTACGCTCGCTAAAATATCGAAAGCCCTTAAGCGGTCTGCATGCTCGTAAACATCACAGGTAAAAATCAACTCATCAGCTTGAGTACGCTGTAATAAACTTGATATCTTCTGTTGTACGGTATCAGGGCCGCCAATAACAGCCATACCTAAAAAGTCATGCACAGCTTGTTCTTCATAAGGCTGCCAGAGACCATCCATACTCTCAACCGGTGGGCGCATCAACATATTTTGGCCACGTATTAACGCTAAAATACGTTGGTAAGTCGTCGTTGCTAAAAATTCAGCCCGTGTATCACTTTCTGCGGCCACCAAAGGGATACCTAGCATGACATAAGGTTTATCTAATACTGCAGAAGGTTTAAAGTTGCGACGATAAACCTCAATAGCTTGCATCATCATGCGCGGAGCGAAATGTGAAGCGAAAGAATAAGGCAAACCTTTTTCTGCTGCTAGCTGAGCACTAAATAAGCTCGAACCCAACAACCATAAGGGTACTTGGCTATTAACGCCGGGCATGGCAATCACTTTCTGCCCCTCCCTTCGAGCTCCTAAATACCTCTCAAGCTCAGCTAGGTCTGATGGAAAATCTTCAGCGCTACCAATGCGTCCTTTGCGCAAAGCTCGCGCCGTCACAGAGTCAGTCCCGGGGGCACGCCCAAGCCCCAAATCTATTCGTCCGGGATACAGGGCTTCTAAGGTACCAAACTGCTCTGCAATCACTAAGGGTGCATGATTCGGCAGCATCACACCACCAGCACCCACACGTATCCGCTCTGTACCTGAAGCCAAATAACCAATTAACACGGCAGTAGCTGAGCTGACAATAGCATCCATATTGTGATGTTCAGCTACCCAAAAACGGGTAAAGCCTAACTGTTCTACGTGTTGCGCTAAAGCCAAGGAGCGCTTTAGTGCTGGTGCGGGCCCATTATCTACATCTTTACGTGAAGCCAAATCCAACACAGAAAAGGCCACCCCATACTGCGCACTCATACCTTCGCCTCACTTATCAAAACTAAAATCACAGTGATCTACCAGCATCACATAAAGACTGGGGGAGTGCTACTATGAGCACCTTATTTCACAATCCAATATTTACATCATGCAAAAAGCGTATCTAGCCGACCAATCTTTATCACGTGCCTTATTTAGCATGACCTGGCCAATGCTCTTTGGTGTCGTCGCCTTAATGAGTTTTCAACTTGTCGATAGTGTGTATATCAGCATGCTAGGTACTCAGCCTTTAGCCGCCCTTGGTTTCACGCTGCCATTGCAACAGCTCTTAATTGGAGTTCAGATTGGTATTGGTATCGCTGCAACAGCTCTCATTTCACGCGCCCTAGGTGCTAATAAAGCTGAAAACGCAAAGCTACTGGGCGGCTTAGTGGTGTTAGCGGGTTGCTGTCTCTCACTCATACTCTGCGTTTTAATTGGATTACTGCGCATCCCTATTCTAAACGCAATGGGTGCAAATGCTGAGTTACTACCTTTCACACAAAGCTATTGGTTACCTTGGTTAACCAGTGCTTGGCTAGCTGCTTTCTTATACTTTGCTAACAGCATTTCACGCGCCAACGGTGACACCCGTTTACCTGGATTAATGATGGTAGCTACTAGTATCATTAATATGCTGCTCGATCCCCTATTTATCTTTACCTTCAATTGGGGCTTACCTGGCGCAGCGTACGCAACAATCGTATCGTGCTCAATAGGAGCGGGAATTATGTACTCACGCATCCTCAGACGTCGCTGGCTGGCATTTAATCCAAGAAAATTACCTATCCTTCCAGCATTAAGCCAGATCGGACAAATCAGCGCCCCAGCAATGCTCAGTCAACTGATGCCTGGTACTGCGGCATTAATTGCTACACGCATTGTTGCAAGCTTTGGCGGAGCAGCTATTGCTGCTTGGACCTTGGGCAGTCGCTTAGAAATGTTCTCCCTTGTGATTGTCTTAGCTTTAACCATGGCTTTACCCCCCATGGTAGGCCGCTTATTTGGTGCGCAACAATTAAAGCAAGTACACAGTTTAGTGCGCATTGCCGTACGTTTTGTGATTGGATTACAGATTATCATTGCTTTATTCTGGATGGCTAGCCGCAGCCTGATTGCTCCAGCCCTAGCACCAGACAATACAGCTGAAACCTACTTAATAAGCTATATGCTTTGGGTGCCTATCAGTTATGCTGCTCTAGGCGTATGTATGCTGATGGTTTCTGTGTGTAACGCACTAGGAATGCCCATGCGTGCTGTCTGGATTTCAACATGCAGGTTATTCGTTTGCTACTTACCCGCATTATGGTTTGGTGCTTGGTTGGCTGATATGAATGGCTTATACATAGGAGTATTAGCCGGCAACTTAGCTGCCGGCTTAATTTCTTGGCAGTTCTACACCGTAGGCATGCAATATCTACGACGGCTCTCTACTCAATAAACGCATACAAAAAACATTATCGTGAAATTACCTTTCCAATCAAGAAGCTCGATTCGCTTATCGAAACAAAGTTCTATCTCGATGCAAAACTAATCAAATTGCAGCTAGACCACGTTGTAAATCCGCTTGTATATCTGCAACATCTTCTAAGCCTACGGCTACCCTGATTAAGCCATCATGAATCCCTGCTTGCTCTCGTTCTTCAGGCTTTAAGCGACCATGAGTCGTTGTCCCTGGATGAGTAATGGTTGTTTTGGTATCTCCAAGATTAGCAGTAATAGAAATCATTCGAGTTGCATCAATAAAGCGCCACGCCCCCTCTTGCCCACCCTCAACCTCAAAGCTTACCACTGCGCCAAAAGCACTTTGCTGCTGTTTAGCTAATTCATGTTGAGGGTGACTGACCAAACCAGCATAATAAACCTTCTTAACTTGCGGCTGCTCCTCAAGCCACTCAGCTAATTGCTGGGCACTTTCGCAGTGAGCATTCATACGCAGACGTAACGTTTCTAATCCTTTAAGGAATACCCATGCATTAAATGGACTCATCGTAGGACCTGCCGTACGCAAAAAACCCACAACCTCGCTCATCAATTCAGCGCTGCCCAATACAGCACCGCCTAGGCAACGCCCTTGACCATCAATGTATTTAGTAGCTGAATGAATCACAATATCTGCACCTAACATCAACGGCTTTTGTAAAACAGGGGTGCAAAAACAGTTATCCACCATTAACAACGCGCCAGCTGTATGGGCAATATCACTCAAAGCACGAATATCTGCTAGTTCTGCCAGCGGGTTCGATGGCGACTCAATAAAAAATAATTTAGTTTTTTCAGTACAAGCTGCTTTCCATGCCGCAAGATCATCAATCTGTACATAGGTGATTTTAATACCAAAACGCACACAATATTTATCAAACAAGCTGACAGTAGCACCAAAGATACTACGGGAAACCAGAATTTCATCGCCCATACTGCACAAGCTCATCACCGTCGCCAAAATCGCCGACATGCCTGAAGCAGTCGCTACACACTTCTCCGCCCCTTCCAGTGATGCTAAACGCTCTTCAAAGGTACGCACGGTAGGGTTAGTATAGCGCGAGTAAACATTACCTACACGCTCTCCAGCAAAACTAGCAGCCGCATCTGCCGCACTACGGAACACATAACTGGATGTGGTGTAAATCGCCTCACTGTGCTCAGACTCAAAACTACGATACTGACCTGCTCGCACAGCCAGAGTATCAAAACCTGCTTCGCTAAGTTCGCTATTGAGTCGACCTGCCTGCCAATCCGTCGTCATGACTTGCACACCTTATACACTTAAAAGAGTAGACAAGTGCAGCCCATAAAGCTGCACCCTAAGAACAGTAAAGGTGCCAGTGAGACACCTTGCTAGATGCGATTCAGCCTGCCGAGCTATTATGCAAATCAATCGTTGCATTGTTCGCTACTTGTTGCGCAGTCAGCGCCAAATCACTGCGTACCTTTTCAATATGTTGTAAGTACTTGTCATCAATATCACCTGTCACATACTTACCATCAAAGACAGCGCAATCAAATTTCTCAATCTGGATTTTACCACCACCTACACTATCAACTAAGTCTTGCAAGTCTTGGTACACCAGCCAATCTGCACCAATCAATGCTGCCACTTCTTCCGTGGTACGATTATGAGCTATCAACTCATGCACACTCGGCATATCAATGCCATAAACATTGGGATAACGTACAGCAGGTGCAGCTGAACAGAAGTACACATTCTTCGCACCAGCTTCACGAGCCATCTGGATAATTTGCTTGCAGGTGGTTCCACGGACGATAGAGTCATCCACTAGCATTACATTTTTACCACGGAACTCTAAATCAATAGCGTTCAACTTTTGACGGACAGATTTTTTCCGCGCGGCCTGTCCAGGCATAATAAAGGTACGCCCAATATAACGATTCTTAACAAAGCCTTCCCGATATTTAACACCTAAACGGTTGGCTAACTCTAAAGCTGAAGTGCGACTCGTGTCAGGAATAGGAATCACCACATCAATATCGTGGTCTGGACGCTCATTCAAGATTTTATCAGCCAGTTTTTCTCCCATGCGCAAGCGCGCCTTGTACACCGATACACCATCAATAATGGAATCTGGGCGAGCCAAGTAAACCTGTTCAAAAATGCACGGATTTAGCACTGGATCTTTTGCACATTGACGAGTATGCAACTGCCCATCTTCAGTAATATAAACTGCTTCACCTGGTGCCAGATCACGAATCAACTTAAAACCTAGTACGTCCAACGCCACGCTTTCCGAAGCGATCATATACTCAACACCCTCTTCAGTATGGCGTTGACCAAACACAATTGGGCGAATACCATGCGGATCACGAAACCCTAAAACACCGTACCCAGTAATCATGGAAACTACAGCATAACCACCACGGCAACGCTCATGGACTCGACTGACCGCAGCAAAAACATCTTCTTTAGTAGGTTGTAATTTGCCACGCCGACTCAGTTCATGTGCAAAAACATTCAACATGACTTCTGAATCTGAATTAGTATTCATGTGACGCAAATCTGACTCATAAATCTCTTTAGCCAGCTGCTCCACATTGGTCAAATTACCATTATGGGCTAACGTAATACCATATGGTGAATTGACATAAAAAGGTTGTGCCTCAGCACTGCTGGAACTTCCTGCTGTTGGATAGCGCACATGGCCAATTCCAACATTACCGATCAACTCCTTCATATGGCGCGTACGGAATACATCACGCACTAAACCATTATCTTTACGTAAGAACAAACGCCCATTCTTGGATGTCACCATCCCGGCGGCATCCTGGCCACGGTGTTGAAGTACGGTAAGCGCATCATAAAGCGCTTGATTTATGTTTGATTTGCCAACAATACCGACAATGCCACACATGTAACGCGACCCCTGTTATGTCATTCTAGTTTAAAGGCAGTTGCAGGATAGTAACTGCCTAGCTTGCTCATAAGTGACGTGCACTTTGAGCGGTCGAAATCCACTCACCAGACAAACCTAAAATCAGGTTTTTTGACCAGTCAGCGATCAAAAGAAAATGCGGAATTAAAGTAGACTGCTGCCACCAGCTGTCTTGCTGAACCGGCGCCAAACTTAACAGACCTACTAAAATCACAACGAGCAAAGTACCGCGTGCTGCACCAAATACCATACCTAACAAGCGGTCCGTTCCGGTCAGCCCTGTTGCTCGAACCATCTGCACTAACATAAAGTTAATTAAGGCACCAACCATCAAAATTGCTGCAAATAAAAGCGCACTCGCTGCCACAACTTGCAAGGACGGAGTGGCAATATAATCTGAGAAATGGTGAGCTAAGCCCCCCCCATAAACTCGAGCTACCACGCCAGCCACAACCCATGTTACTAATGACAAGGCTTCTTTAATAAAACCACGACTTAAGCTAATAAGCGCTGAGATGGCAATCATGCCAAGAATGAGGGCATCAACCCAATTAAAAGACACTGCTAATTAACCTGCTCTGTAAAACAAAGTATTTTAACAGAGCTATTCGAGAGTGATAAGCGCTTGTTACGTTTTTCGTACACCTGATACCTTTACGGTTCGTAACGTACAACAAAGCAATCTTGTTTTTCACGCGTTTTTAAGCTTTTACACAGTGCTCGTGCTTCAGCATCTTTCACCAACGGACCAATTAAAACACGATGCGTACCACCGCTACTGCGCACATAAGCGTTGTACTGCTTCTTACGAAACTTATCACGCAGCGCTTCAGCATTTGCTTTATTACCTACATTAGCAATCTGCACGGACCATGATACAGGCAGGTTGTTTTTATCAATACCCGGCGTTACCGCTTGCTGTGCCGGTTTAGTAATGACCGGCTTACGCTCAGCCTTCGGAGTAACAGGTTGAGGCGATACAACAGGCTCTGGTTGCGTCTGAACCATAACCGAACCTGAATTCGATGGAATACTCACGACTGGTGCACTTTCATGTACAACTCCTGCCTCCTCAACTAGCTCATAAGTTTCATCAACTATCGGTGTAGGCACTTCAACTTCATCTACAGGAAACTCTGGAGCAGCAGGCGCCTCAGGCATCGGCGGCGCTTGTACAATTACTTGCTGAATTGCCTCTTCTTTCTTAAACAACATCGGTACAAAGATCACCGCTAAAGCAATTAAAACCAAGGCACCAACTATACGTTGTTTGAGTTTACTTTCTGCAGCCGCCATAAATTGTGCTCCATTTTTTATTAATAAACCAAATGTTTTTACTGATACACTAAAACACAGGTTCGACTACATAACAATCCTTGCGTGCATTAATTCAAGCTAGCTTTGCTTTGTGTTTTTATCAAGCCATTTGAGCGCTTCAGCTACGGTAAAAAACGAACCAAAAATAACAACTTGATCCCCATCCAGTGCATCGGCGCACTGCGCCTCAATCGCTTGAGCTATAGTGTCATAAACACTCACAGTAGCCCCACGCTCTAGCAACATCTGCTGCAACTGACTCGCCTTACAACTGCGCGGACTTGGCAGGGTCGCCACTGCCCAACTACTGACCTGTCCCTGCATAGCATCTAAGACACCTGATAAATCTTTATCTTCTAGAACACCGAGCACAGCCAATCGACGCCCATTCCGCGGACTTGCTTCAATTCGCCCAGCAAGATAGCTAGCCGCATGCGGGTTATGTGCCACATCCAACAATAAAGACAGCGACCGCCCCTGCCAAGACAAACTCATTTCATGCAACCGTCCAGCAATACGCGTCTGTGTTAAGGCAGCTATAATACCCTCTGAGCACCAGTTCAAATCAAGCAGGGCATACACTTGCAAAGCCAGTGCTGCATTTTCAATCGGCAATGCTAAAAGCGGGATATCATGTAACTCAAGCCGCTCCCCCTGAGCACTCGCACCACGCCAATGCCAACTTTTCTCTGCAACAGCCAAATCAAAATCACGACCACGTAACAGTAAGGGCGTATTAATCAAGGATGCTTGAGTTAAGATGGGCTCTGGCGGATCAAGATCACCACAGACTGCAGGTAAGCCTGTGCGAAAAATACCTGCCTTCTCATAGGCTACAGAATCACGAGTATCACCGAGCCAATCCTTGTGATCCAACCCAATATTGGTCACCACAGCAATGTCCGCATCCACAATATTAACCGCATCTAAGCGGCCACCTAGACCTACTTCCAAAATCACCACGTCTAACTGAGCTTGAGCAAACAGCCAAAGCGCGGCCAATGTTCCCATTTCAAAGTAAGTTAAACTGGTGTCACCTCGAGCTTCCTCAACGGCAGCAAACGCATAGCACAACGACTGATCGGTAGCATTTTCACCATTGATATATACGCGCTCGTTATAATTTAATAAATGCGGCGAACTATAAACACCCACCCGCAAGCCTTCTTGGGCCACTAAATTGGCTATAAAAGCACAAGTCGATCCTTTACCATTCGTACCTGTTACTGTAACGACCTTATTTGCGATACGCGGTAACCTTAAGCGCTGTGCTACTGCTTTTACGCGCGCCAAACCCATATCAATTTCACTTGGGTGTAACTGCTCTAAATAACTGAGCCACTGCTCAAGATTCCGCGTTATCATTTTTATTTAAGCCTTTGCTTTTTCACCATCTTTAGCATCACCTGCCACAGTCTCGACAGGCTCTTCATCATGTTGCTTGCCATTATTAGCATCCACAACGCCCGAAACCTCTACTTTATCTTCCTCTGGCGCGACAGGCATATTCATTAACTGACGCAATATACTTGCCAAACGAGAACGCAACTCAACACGAGGAATAATTAAGTCGATCGCTCCGTGCTCAAGCAGAAACTCACTGCGCTGGAAGCCTTCAGGTAACTTTTCACGGACTGTCTGCTCAATCACACGAGGACCAGCAAAACCCACTAAAGCTTTTGGCTCACCTACAATCACATCACCTAGCATCGCCAAACTAGCAGATACACCACCATAAACAGGGTCAGTCAATACAGAAATAAACGGGATACCTTCTTCACGCAAGCGTGCAATCACCGCTGATGTTTTCGCCATTTGCATTAAAGAAATTAAAGCTTCTTGCATTCGCGCACCACCAGATGCCGAAAAGCAAATCATTGGACAACGCTGCTCAAGAGCAACATTAGCCGCTTGCACAAACTTTTCCCCAACAATGGCCCCCATAGAGCCACCCATAAAAGAAAACTCAAAGGCTGCAGCAACAACAGGCATCCCTTCTAAAGTACCACTCATAGCAACCAAAGCATCTTTTTCACCGGTTTGCTTTTGCGCAGCACTAAGACGATCTTTATAGCGTTTGCTATCACGAAATTTAATGCGGTCAACTGGCTCTAGTTCTGCTGCTATTTCACTGCGCTCGTCTTTATCTAAGAAAATATCTAAACGAGTACGCGCATTGATGCGCATGTGGTGATCACATTTCGGACAGACATTTAAGGTTTTTTCTAACTCTGGTTTATATAGAGCGGCTTCACAAGAAGGACATTTATGCCAAATACCTTCGGGCACCGATCCTCTTTTTGACCGTGAATCAGAGCGCATAATAGAAGGAATTAGTTTATCTACTAACCAGTTGTTCATCAGCTGACTACTCCGCCTAGGACAAGTAACAAGGTCACCTGCCTTATAGTATTTATTGAATGATTAGGTTACTGACGGTGCTTTATTTCATCCCGTCACATCGCTGTGCGTTTTCTAACTGCACAGCATATAAGAATTTACGTATTTTATCTGCGTCTTTTATACCACGACTGGACTCTACACCACCGCTTACATCCAAAGCCCAAGGCTGAACCTGCCGCATAGCTTGTACCGCATTATCCACATTTAAGCCTCCAGCGAGAATGAGCGGTTTGGCTAAGTCAGTAGGTATCTGCTGCCAATCAAAGCGCTCGCCAGTGCCGCCTGGCACACCCGGCACCCAAGCATCAAGTAAAACTGCCTGCGCACAAGTATACTGCGCTGCTTTTTGAGCAATATCTACACCTGGCTGCATACGTAATGCACGAATATACGGCCGACTGAAGCCCTCACATTGCTCTGGCGTTTCATCACCGTGAAACTGTAAAATGTCCAACGGTACCTCTGCCAACACAGTATTAATCACTTCACGCGTAGCATTAACAAACAAACCCACTGTACTTACAAAAGGCGGTAAGGCTGCAACAATTGCTTGCGCTTGCACGATATTGACCGCACGCGGGCTTTTTTCATAAAACACTAAGCCAATGGCGTCAACACCAGATTGTGCAGCACTTAATGCATCTTCGATACGGGTAATACCACAAATTTTTGTTCGTATTCGCACAACTACTCCAATCACAGATCAGTAAAAGTGTCCGGCAAACCCGATAAAAAGTGCGGGCCCAAAAAACGTTCTGGCAAAATAAATTGCTCAGGATATTCAACTTTAACCATATAAAGGCCGTAAGGTGCTGCAGTAACCCCCCCCATACTGCGATCCCGGCTTTCCAGTACCTCTTTAGCCCACTTAATAGGACGATCACCCGCACCAATCATCATTAATACGCCAGCGATATTACGAACCATATGGTGTAAAAAAGCATTGGCACGTACATCAATGACAATCAGCTTACCAAATTCTATGATGCGCAGATGGTGAATTGTACGAACAGGTGAACGAGCTTGGCAGCCTGCAGCCCGTAAAGCACTGAAATCATGAGTCCCAACCAAGCACTGCGCTGCATTTTGCATACGCTCAACATCAAGCTGGCGATGAGTCCAAGTGACTTCCTGCCCTAGATGCGCAGGGCGTATTTCATCACTATAAATCACATAACGATAACGCCGAGCAACAGCACTAAAACGAGAATGAAAATCAGCAGGCATTTCCTTTGCCCAAGTAACACTGATATCTGAAGGCAAATAGCGATTCGCCCCCATCACCCAAGCACGCATCGGGCGCACATGAGGCGTATCAAAATGCACCACCTGTCCACATGCATGCACCATAGCATCGGTACGCCCTGCACAACTTAAGCGTACTGACAGTCCTGCATTGACTTGTTGCAGGGCCTGCTCTACTGCTCCCTGCACACTTGGTACACCATCAGGCTGCAACTGAAACCCTCGATAATTAGAACCCTTGTAATCAATGCCTAAGGCAATTCTAGTAAAACCTGGTGCGGCGACCTCGTCTACAGCCGGAGTCATCGTAACTGACATGAACGCTCCTATTGACTATGCAATAAATAATCTGGCTAGCGCGCCCCGTAATAACTGATCATCTCGTACAAGATAACGATCAATACCGAACACCTAAAGCACAACTAAAAACCGCTAAGTCTAACGGACTCAAAGATTGTTCGATAGTTTTCCGTTTCAGCTAGGAAGGCACAGTACTAAGGCCTTAAAGCCCAACACCCTACTTAATTTTAACCTTATCAATAAAAAACCCGCACAACATTAGCTTTAATGCCAATAGTATGCGGGTTTCCACCTGACTCTAAGGCCAAGTAAACTCTAAGCGCAGCCTTACACTTAACGCTCCAACAAAATGCGTAACATTCTACGCAACGGCTCTGCCGCACCCCATAGTAGCTGATCACCAACGGTGAATGCCCCAATATAATGCGACCCCATATTCAGCTTACGCACACGACCAACAGGAACATTCATAGTCCCTGTTACCGCTGTTGGCGTGAGTTCACGCATAGTCATATCACGATCATTAGGTACTAAACGCACCCATGGGTTGTGCTGACTAATCAAGCTTTCAATATCAGCTAAGGGTACATCTTTGTTGAGTTTAATCGTCAACGCCTGACTGTGGCAGCGCATCGCACCAACACGTACACACAACCCATCAATAGGCACTGGATTTTTAAAATGCCCCAAAATCTTGTTGGTTTCAGCTTGAGCCTTCCACTCTTCACGACTTTGACCATTAGGCAATGCACTATCAATCCATGGAATTAAACTGCCCGCCAACGGCACTCCAAAATGATCTACTGGGCAATCTTCACTGCGCTGAAACTCAGCAACCTGACGATCGATATCTAAAATAGCACTGGCTGGATCTTGCAACTCAGTTGCTACTGAATCACGGATGCCACCCATTTGTCGAATCAGTTCTCGCATGTTTTGCGCACCTGCACCGCTAGCAGCCTGATACGTCATTGCGCTCATCCACTCAACCAGACCAGCTTCAAATAAACCGCCTAAGCCCATTAACATCAGACTCACGGTACAGTTACCACCAACAAAATCTTTGACACCAGAATCAATACCGTGATCAATACCTTTACGGTTGACCGGATCAAGTACAATCATTGCGTGATCTTTCATACGCAAGGCAGATGCAGCATCAATCCAGTATCCATCCCAACCTGCCTCACGTAATTTTGGATACACTTCATTGGTGTAGTCACCACCTTGACAGGTCAAGATTATATCCAGTTTTTTGAGCTCATTAATATCATAAGCATCTTGCAAAGCTGGAATATCTTTACCAATGGCAGGTCCTTGTCCACCGACATTAGAGGTAGTAAAGAATACTGGATCAATTAATTCAAAATCCTGTTCTTCCAGCATGCGCTGCATAAGGACAGAGCCCACCATGCCACGCCAACCAATTAGACCTACACGTTTCATTACGACTACACCTATTGTTAGTTAACGACCGCCACACTACTTAGCAAGCAATTGTGGCGGGCTAAATTGAATTGAATGAGCTTACAGTTTTGCTAACGCTGCGACTACCGCATCACCCATTTCAACAGTACCCACTTTACGCATACCTTCAGAGAAGATATCACCGGTACGTAAACCTTGATCCAACACATCACTCACAGCCTGCTCAATAGCATCTGCTGCTGCAAGTTGGTTAAAGGTGTAACGCAACATCATGGATACAGACAAAATCGTCGCCAGTGGATTGGCAAGGTTTTGCCCAGCAATATCAGGTGCGGAACCATGAGATGGCTCATACATACCCTTATTGTTGGAATCTAAGGACGCTGATGGCAGCATACCAATGGAACCCGTCAACATAGAAGCCTGATCCGATAGAATATCACCAAACATATTCTCAGTCACAATCACATCAAACTGTTTCGGCGCCATCACCAACTGCATCGCTGCATTATCCACATACATATGGCTTAGTTCTACATCAGGGTAATCTTTAGCTACTTCGTTCACTACTTCACGCCACAAGCGACTGGATGCCAAAACGTTCGCCTTATCCACAGAACACACTTTCTTGTTACGTAAACGTGCCATGTCAAAGCCAACTTTAGCAATCCGGCGAATTTCACTTTCTTTATAAGGTAAAGTGTCATATGCCATACGCTCACCGTTATCTAAAATAACAGTATCACGCGGCGTACCAAAATAAATACCACCCGTCAGTTCACGTACAATCAAAATATCTAAACCCGACACTACTTCGGGCTTCAGACTTGATGCTTCAGCCAACTGTGGGTACAAAAGCGCCGGACGTAAGTTACCAAACAAACCTAATTCTGATCGCAATTTCAATAAGCCACGTTCTGGACGAATGGCAGGATCCAATGTATCCCACTTAGGACCGCCCACCGCACCAAGCAAAATAGCATCTACCTCACGTGCTAACGCTAAAGTTGTATCTGCCAAAGGTACGCCATGCTTATCAATGGCTGCCCCGCCTAACTCACCATCAACCAGTTCAAAATCTAGGCTAAACTTTTGTGCAGCCTGCTCTAAAACCTTAACTGCTTCACGGGTGATCTCTGGACCAATTCCATCACCTGGCATTACTAAAATTTTCTTTTTCATATCAAGCTCTCAACGCCATTGCAGTTTCTACAATGGCGTTACAGGTTAAATTAAAGTGCGTTAAACAACCATGGATTGGCTTTTTTGTAGCCAGCCTCAAATTCACGAATCAACTCAGCATCTTGCAAGGTCAAGCCGATATCATCTAGACCGTTGAGCAAACAGTGCTTACGGAATGCATCTACCTCAAATGCATACTGCACTCCATCAGGACGGGTCACCGTTTGCGCTTCTAAATCGATAGTCAACGCATAACCTTCATTGGCTTCCGTTTGCACAAACAGCTCATTAACCTCATCAGCACTTAGCACAATAGGCAACAAACCATTTTTAAAACTGTTGTTATAAAAAATATCAGCAAAGCTCGGTGCGATAATGGCACGGAAGCCGTACTCATCTAGCGCCCATGGCGCGTGCTCACGGCTGGATCCGCAACCAAAATTTTCTTGCGCAAGCAAAACACTTGCACCTTGGTAGCGTGGCTGATTCAGTACAAACTCAGTATTGAGCGGGCGCTTACTGTTATCCTGATCTGGCTGCCCCTCATCAAGATAACGCCACTCATCAAATAAATTAGCACCAAAACCGGTACGTTTAATGGACTTTAAAAATTGCTTTGGAATAATCTGGTCTGTATCAACGTTGGCGCGATCCAACGGAGCAACTAAACCTTGATGTTGAGTAAAGGCTTTCATGTTTATGCTCCTTCATTCATTAATTCACGCACATCGACAAAATGGCCTTTAACCGCTGCTGCGGCAGCCATCGCTGGGCTCACTAGATGTGTCCGTCCACCATTGCCCTGACGCCCTTCAAAGTTACGGTTAGAGGTTGAAGCACAATGTTCGCCACTGCCTAACTTATCAGGATTCATTGCTAAACACATGGAACATCCAGGCTCTCGCCACTCAAAACCTGCGTCAATAAAAATCTTATCTAAACCTTCTTCTTCCGCCTGTGCTTTCACTAAGCCTGAACCTGGCACTACTAAGGCTTGAATGACATTGTCAGCAACTTTACGACCTTTAGCCACTGCAGCTGCTGCTCGCAAATCTTCAATACGCGAGTTAGTGCACGAACCAATAAAAATACGATCCAACTTAATATCAGTAATAGCTTGGTTTGCTTGCAGCCCCATATATTTCAATGCGCGGGTAATGGAGTCACGCTTAACAGGATCAGACTCTTTAGCTGGATCTGGAACATTAGCATTCACCGGCAACACCATTTCCGGTGAAGTGCCCCAACTGACTTGAGGGATAATATCTTCTGCGCGCATTTCTACAACAGTGTCAAAATGTGCGTCCTCATCAGAAACCAAATCTTTCCAAGCAGCAACGGCTGCCTCCCAATCGGCACCCTTTGGCGCATACGGACGACCTTGCACATAATCAATAGTTTTTTGGTCAACGGCCACCATGCCTACACGCGCACCTGCTTCGATTGACATATTGCACAAGGTCATACGACCTTCCATAGACAATTCACGAATAGCGCTGCCAGCAAACTCAACTGCATGACCATTACCACCCGCGGTACCAATCTTCCCAATAATAGCTAACACGATATCTTTCGCGGTCACGCCTTCAGGAATTTGACCTTCCACACGCACCTGCATGTTTTTCATCTTCTTAGCCACCAAACATTGGGTCGCTAAAACATGCTCAACTTCTGACGTACCTATACCATGGGCCAAAGCACCAAATGCACCATGGGTTGATGTGTGTGAGTCACCGCAAACAACGGTCATACCTGGCAAAGTGGCACCCTGCTCAGGACCAATAACATGAACAATTCCTTGACGCACATCGTTCATTTTAAACTGCAAAATACCGTACTCTTCACAGTTATCATCTAAGGTTTGCACCTGAATACGAGATACATCATCAGCAATAGCTTCAATACCACCGTCACGCTCTTTCTTGGTGGTCGGTACGTTATGATCAGGGGTTGCGATATTGGCATCAACACGCCACGGCTGACGCCCAGCTAAACGCAAACCTTCAAAGGCTTGCGGCGAAGTCACCTCATGCAGAATATGCCGATCAATATAAATCAACGAAGAGCCATCATCTCGGCGTTTAACTTCGTGCATCTCCCAAAGCTTGTCATACAGCGTTTTTCCAGCCATTAGACCGTCCTCATCAATGTTAAACGCAGTAGCCATTCACGTACTGCTTATGTAGCCATACTAAGTTCTTCACTTGAATAACTCAAATTGATATTTATTATCCATTGGATTCCATTTGGTTATAGTGGTAAACTAAAAAACTTCTACCATCACACACAGCCCCCCATGGATCTAGCCAACTTACAGACTTTCATTACCATTGCTGAACAGCAAAGCTTTTCCCTTGCAGGCGAGCGATTACATGTAACTCAACCGGCGATCAGTAAGCGTATTGCCAGCCTGGAAGATCAATTGGGAGTGCGGCTATTTGATCGTATTGGTCGAGAAATCCGTCTGACTGAGGCAGGCCAAGCCTTGCTGCCACGCGCCTACCGCATTGTCAATGAACTCGAGGATGCACGGCGCGCCTTAAATAACTTACATGGTACAGTGAGCGGAAACTTGAGTTTAGCCACGAGTCACCATATTGGTTTACGCCGTTTACCACCGCTATTACGAGCTTTTACCAAGCAATACCCTGAAGTCATGTTAGATATCCGCTTCTTAGATTCAGAAGTAGCTTATACCGATATTCTTCACGGTCGCTGTGAGCTCGCTATTATCACACTTTCACCACACTGCGAAGCTCCGCTCAAAGCAGTAAAAGTTTGGCAAGATGATTTAGATTTTGTTGTGGCACTGGACCACCCCTTAGCTCAACGCAAGCACATCAGATTGGTCGATCTCTGTGCTTACCCCGCTGTCTTTCCTGGCAGCCATACCTTCACTCGTAAGATTGCTTTGCAATTATTTGATCAGGCAGGACTTACTCCCGAAATCAGCATGAGTACCAACTATATGGAAACCATAAAAATGATGGTGTCGATTGGCTTAGCTTGGAGCGTACTACCACACAGCATGTTGGACGAATCAGTTGTCCGCCTCCCGATCAGTGACGCTAGCCTCAGTCGTGATCTCGGTTATATCGTACACACCGAACGCACCCTATCTAATGCAGCACAAGCCTTTATGCAAATGCTCAATCACGCAGAGTAAATGGATTACAGCAGGTGACCTCAGGCTACAATCAACAGTTAACAGTCTCTAAGTGTTCAGAGGAAAAACCAAATAACTGATCAATTACCGAGCAATCTGTCATCTTACGCACCTTCAGAAACAATTGTTGCGCTTCTGGGTAGTTACGAGTTAAAAGGGCCAACCACTGCTTGAGCCGCCCAGGAGCAAAGCGAGCCGGAATATATAAACGAGCCTGACGCCAAAACTCACGCAGCAATGGTTGCAACTCTTGCCAAGTTTTCAATTGATACTCAATCCCATCACGAGCTGCAGCAATTTGTTTAGCCAGATCGGGGCATGACACCAGCCCACGTCCAAGCATGACGTGATCTACCCCGCTGATTTCACGGCAACGATACCAATCTTCTAGTGTCCAAATATCCCCATTAGCAAATACTGGCACATCAACTACATCTTGAACTTTAGCAACCCATTCCCAGTGTGCCGGAGGCTTATAACCATCAACTTTGGTGCGCGCATGTACCACGATCTGCGCTGAACCACCCGCGGCTAAAGCACGTGCAGAATCCATCGCACCTTCAGGACTATCGTACCCCAGACGCATTTTCGTCGTTAATGCAATATCTTTGGGCATACCCGCGCGCACCGTCTCAACAATTTTAAATAAGCGTTCCGGTTCACGCAGCAAAATGGCACCACCGTTAGAGTTGTTCACAGTTTTAGCTGGGCAACCAAAATTTAAATCAATGACCGGCGCACCTAGCTCACAAGCTTTTGCAGCATTCTCAGCCAAAGCCACAGGGTCTGAACCCAACAATTGAACACGCACAGGTGTTCCAACACAGGTCTGTGCACCCTGCTCTAACTCAGGCGCTAAGCGGTAAAAACTACGCGATGGTAACAACTGATCCGTCACACGAATAAACTCGGTAACACACCAATCTATCCCCCCTTGCTCAGTTAGGAGGCCGCGTAAAATATGGTCTACCAACCCCTCCATCGGCGCTAAAGCAATTTGCACAATATATAACTCACATAAATCAGCACGTAACACACGTACTAAAGGCTTAAATATTCAACTCGATAGAGCCAGCCCGCTCTAGCTGCTGAGACATTACACTGAACCTGGTTTTGATAGAAACAGAAGACTTGCATTCAAACTGTTGTTGGGCGCGCATGCTCCGGCAACATAGCAGCGCCATAACCTTGCACAAACGCCGGCGGCATACGTTTGGGCCGACCACTGGATAACTCTATACAAACAAAAGTAGTTTTCGCTCGCAGTAACGTCTGGCCATCCGCCACACGTCGTAACTGAAAATAACGATCCATTTTCAAACGTTGATCGGAGTAAGCGACCCAAGTTGCCATTTCCATTTGCTCCCCTTCGTACGCACTGGCTAAGTAATCAATCTCATGGCGCAAAATCGCCATACCCCGATCTAACGCTTGATACTCTGCAAAACCGAGTCCTAGCTCAATGGAGTGCTGCCAAGCACACTCCTCCATCCATTGAACATAAACGGCATTATTCACATGGTCAAATTCATCAATTTCTGCAGCACTAGCGCAAATTGGCAAGATAAAAGGATTGGGATAATCCCACCTCATGTAAACACCTCCAAATGCCCTGCCATCGCGCAAGCTTCTCGAGCCAACTGGGTAATCTGATCCCAAGCTTGGGCCTGTACTAAGCTCGCCGGTGCTACCCAAGTCCCACCACAACAGGCAACATTAGGTAAACTTAAATAGCTTAATAAATTATCACGCGTAATCCCACCTGTTGGACAGAAACTGATACCAGTAAACGGCCCCTTAAAACTATTAAGCAAACGTACGCTAGATCCCGCGTTTGCAGGAAATAACTTTAAAGAACGATAGCCGTACTCTAATGCTTGCAACACTTCTGAAGGAGTCATAACCGCTGGCAAGTATGGCAATTCAGTTTCTTGGGCAGCTTGTGTCAAGCGCTCAGTAAAGCCAGGGCTGACTGCAAACTGCGCTCCTGCATCAATGGCTTGAGCAAATTGTTCTGCACGAATTACAGTACCCACTCCAACGATTAAGTCTGGCACTTCTTGGCGAATAACCTGAATCGCTTCTAAAGCTTGAGGAGTGCGTAAAGTCACCTCAATGACATTTAAGCCACCATCATGCAGCGCCTGCGCTAACCCTACTGCACGCTCAACGTCATCAATCACTAAAACCGGCAAGACCGGATAAGCACGACGCAAAATATGTTCCATCGTTAGCATGAATTCAGTCCTCTATTAAAAAGCTGGCACCTTGATCAGCAGGGCCAACCGATCGACGTTGTGCAGCAAATAACTGCAAACCATACCCTGCAGTTGCATTCCTTGGCGCCTGTACTGTAGGGCGTTGGGCGAACTCTTGCTCTGCAAGATGCAACTGTAAACAGTCATGTTTAGCATCAATCTCAAGTATATCTCCATCTTGCACTCGACTCAGAGGCCCACCTTTCGCTGCTTCTGGAGTCAAATGGATTGCAGCCAACACTTTACCCGAAGCTCCTGATAAACGGCCATCAGTGACCAAGGCAACTTTCTGCCCCTTAGCTTGTAAATTCGCTAAGATAGGCATCAATTTATGCAGCTCCGGCATACCATTGGCTGCTGGCCCTTGAAAACGAACCACCATAATTAAATCACCGTTTAAGCGCCCTTTATCATAAGCCTCAAGCGCATCAGCTTCGCAGTCAAACACCCGTGCAGGTGCTTTTATAGACCAATATCGCTCTTGCACTGCCGAGGTTTTTATCACTGCGCGACCGAGATTACCTGTAACCATATGCAAACCGCTGTGAGTGGCAAAAGGTGCTATAACAGGTCGCAAAATATCTTTTTCCAACGGACTTATAGCAATATTTCGCCAACACAAACGACCAGTTTGCAGATAAGGTTCACGGGTGTACCTGTCTAAACCTCTGCCTGCAATGGTATACACATCAGAATGCATAAGCCCTGCGTCTAACAGCTGTGCAAACAACCACCCCACACCTCCCGCTGCGTGAAACTGGTTTACATCAGCGACACCACTGGGATACACATGAGCTAATAAAGGCACTACTTTCGATAAGGCTGCCAAATCTTCCCACAGCAATTCATAGCCCGCAGCACGAGCAATAGCCGGCAAGTGCAAAGTATGATTCGTAGAGCCGCCACTCGATAATATCGCCACAGCACCATTAATAAGTGCCTTAGCATTGATCTGTTCACCTAAGGGTAAATAATGCCCACCTTGCGTGGTGTTCTCTATTAGTAAGCGCGCTGCTTCATCAGTTAAGGCATGACGCAATTTCGATCCTGGTGAAACAAAAGCACTGCCTGGCACATGCAATCCTAATGCTTCCATTAACAGTTGATTGGTATTGGCTGTGCCATAGAAAGTACATGTTCCTGGCTCATGATAAGCGGCTAACTCTGCTTCCAGTAGCTCATCACGCGTGGCGTTGCCTGCGGCATAACGTTCGCGAACAGCAGCTTTTTCTGGATTTGACAACCCTGAACGCATCGGTCCTGCGGGCACAAAAACAGCAGGCAAATGACCAAAATGCAATGCGCCAATCAACAACCCCGGTACGATCTTGTCACAAACGCCTAAATACAATGCGCCATCAAACACAGCATGACTCAACCCAACAGCAGTGGCTTGAGCAATTAAATCTCGAGAAAATAACGAGAGCTGCATCCCCGCAGTGCCCTGGGTCACACCATCGCACATTGCTGGTACACCGCTCGCAAACTGTGCGCTGGCACCGTAACGGTAAAGCGCCGCCTTAAGCTGATCAGGGTAGTCTTTTAAGGGCGCATGAGCAGACAACATATCATTATAACTAGAAATAATGGCAATATGCGCAGCTCCACCCTGCCGCATAATAAGACGTTGTTCATCACTTTGAGCGGCCATCACATGAGCCAAATTAGAGCAACCATGCGCAGTGTTACGCCCCTGCTCTGCAGCTTGCATAAGCGTACTTAAATAAGCGTCACGGCGCTGCTTCGAACGCTCCTCAAGCGCCTGAGTTATACGCTCAACAACTGGGTTTAACATGGCATTTTCCTTTTTTCGTATACTGCATAAAACAGTGCTCAAGGCTCAAGCTTTTAAGGCGCCCAATAAATATGTATAGGCTGTGGTGCATGCCAAAGGAGCTGATAAATGGGTAATGCTTGAGTGGTTGGATCATGGGCCAGTACTCGTTCGAGCATTTGCCATTTCTCTTCGCCAAAAACTAATAAGCCTAGCCACTGTGTTGCACATAACATCGAAAGGTTTAATGACAAACGCACTTCAGGTTCATCCGGTGCAAGCCCTACCAAAGCCGATGGCTCTTCACACAGCTGCAAAGCAGTTGCTAACCCTGGCATACCAGGAAACAATGAAGCGATATGGCCATCCCCACCCATTCCAAGCAAAGTTGCAGCGACAGGAAGATGCTTCTGCATGACTGCTGCCCAAGCTACGCTGGAGGCCTCTGCACTATCTGCTAAACGTGGATCAAGTAGCTGCGCCTGCGGCAAAGCTTGCGCTAACATTTTCGAGTTACTGTACTCGCTATCTGCCGCTACCCAGCGCTCATCAGTTGGACTGACCTGCAAATCCGACCACCGCATATCCTCTTGACTGAGCAACTGCAACAGACCTCCAGGAGTACTGCCACCTGGGAGTATGACACTTACCTTGGCTTGCGTCGTAAAAGCCTGCATTATGCAAGATGCCAACTCTTGTGTCAGCGCCTCATTACAGGCTTGCTGATTAATAAACTTATGCACTTGAGCTTGTGACATTGACACCCCCAAAAGCTATCATTGAAGCAACATCATTATTTTTTGCGAAGCGGAGCATGACCATCACTACTCACTACAAAAGCACCTTCTGGCTGCTGACGTTTTGCCGGCCTCTTAGCTGGCTTCTTACTCCCTTTTACAGCACCTTTTTTCAGAGCTGATTTCTTCTTTTTCACTCCTACAGCCTTACCAGAAGCTTTAACATTTTTCGGCCCCTGGTAAGTACCTTTTAGCGCTTTAATCACACGACGCTCGAAGGTCTGCTTTAAATAACGTTCAACACTGGACATCAAATTCCAGTCATTGTGACAAATTAAACTGATAGCCAAACCTTCTTCACCTGCACGTCCTGTACGACCAATACGGTGTAAGTACTCATCACCGGAGCGTGGCATATCAAAGTTAATCACTAGATCAAGACCTTCAATATCTAGACCGCGCGCAGCCACATCAGTAGCAACCAGCACTCGTGAACTGCCTTGACTAAACAATTCCAAAGCACGCTTACGGTCTTTTTGATCCTTATCACCATGCAATACAAAGGCATTAATCTCTTGCGCAACAAGACGTCCATATAAACGATCCGCTTGCGCTCGTGTATTAGTAAACACTAAAGCTTTACGGAAAGGCTCATGAGTCAGCAACCAGTGTGTTAAACGCTCCTTATGAGCGATATCATCAGCGGTAATAATTTGTTGACGCGTACTTTCATTCATTTCCGCAACTTGGTTAATCATTAAGTGCAAGGGATTATCCAGCACCGTATTCACTATTTCCCGTAATGCATTACCACCGGTTGTAGCCGAGAACAATAAGGTTTGCTGACGTGCGGAGCATTCAGCAACCAGTCGTTCCATGTCTTCAGCAAACCCCATATCCAACATACGATCCGCTTCATCCAGCACCAACACCTCTACTTGATCTAGCTTTAAATGTCCCGCATTTAAATGCTCAATTAGACGGCCTGGGGTGGCGATTAAAATATCTGGATCCTTACGCAATAAAGCACCCTGTTCTTTAAAATCCTCACCTCCAGTAATCATGCCAGACTGTATAAAAGTATAACGCGAGAAGCGTTCAACCTCTGCTAAAGTTTGACGTGCTAGTTCACGCGTTGGCAGTAAGATCAACGAACGGATGGCCACCCTAGGTTGCGCTTCACCAATAAAACGATGCAATAAAGGCAAAACAAAGGCAGCTGTTTTACCGCTGCCTGTACGTGCAATCACACGCAAGTCTCGTCCTTCCAGCGCCGCTGGAATAGCCTCCACTTGAACCGGGGTTGGCTCAGTAAAGTTAAGTTCAGCCAAGGCTCTTAATAGACGTTCATGCAAGGCAAGTTTAGAAAACACGGTATACCTCAAGATCTTTGATCATATAAATAATGCCCCTTGCACACGCTCAAGGCCAATTGACAACTATTGTACGTCAGTTTACATGACGTGATTGCTTAAGCAGTACTCGCACACTATCAAACACCACTAAAAGTACTGCAAACCAAATCGGGATATAAGTCAGCCACTCCCCTGATTCAACAATTTCTCCCGCCCAAAACACACTCATGAAAAATAACAAAACAGGCTCTATATAACTTAAGATACCCATCAATCCTAAAGGCAAGGCATGACTCGCACCTAGCATAGCAGCAAACGCCAAAGCACTGAGCACACCTAAACCTGGCAGCAAATACCATAAATGCGGCGCAGTCAAAAATGACCCTAATGGTGCATAGTTGATAATCAAGTAAATTGCGACTGGCGCTAATAAAAGCATTTCTAAAAACAAACCACTGAAAGAATCAAAAGCCATCCAGCGGCGCAACATAAAATAAGGGGGATACCCGACCGCACAGAGCAACGTCACCCAAGAAAAACTGCCCACTCGCCACAACTCATGAGCAATACCCACAGCAGCAAATAAAACTGCAATACGTTGTAGCTTACGTAAATGTTCACTGTAAAATATGCGCCCGACTAAAACTAAAGACAAAGGCATTAAAAAATAACCTAAGGTTAAATCCAACATTTGCTCATTAATCGGTGCCCAGACAAAAATAAGCCATTGCACACCGAGCAGTGCTGCAGTGGTAAAGATAGCCAATATAAGTATTGGCTCACGCATTAAACGCAACATTGCTTCTTTCAATGCAGCCATTCGACCTGCCACAATCAACAATATAAAAATTGCAGGCAATGACCATAAAACACGCTGCGCAAATACCTGCACACCATCTAAAGGTGCTAAATACAGAGCATAAGCTGGAATAATTGCAAATATGAGCGAGGCGAAAACAGACATCGCCACTCCGCGACCTGATATATGCATATAAAATGCCTCTTAAATAAAGGATCAAAAAAGCAAAGCAATACAATCACAACCAACAAACGTATTGTTAGCTAGATTATATTGCTTAAAGAATAATGCACTTAAAAGTACACTTGATGATGTGGGGCCGAACAGCCCTAAATACCATTTAATTAATCTTTGCGATTAAAGGTTTTAACTTGTTGCTGAACTGCGGCCTTGGCCATCATATAGGCTGAGACAGGCGCACTTAACATAAGAAACAAAGTAATCAACAGTTCGTGAACATGCAAGCCCTCATCACGACTACTGAAATATACAATGGAAGCAATCAGTACACAGCCTACACCTAGGGTTGTTGCTTTTGCCGGCCCATGTAAACGCATATAGAAATCAGGAAAGCGGTATAACCCTATTGAACCAACCAGAGCAAAAGCACTACCAACCAGAAGGAAAAACGCCACTGTATATTCAACCCAAACAACCATTTATTCACCTTTGCCTATTCAATAATATCGCCGCGCAATAAGTATTTGCATAACACTACAGTACTGAAAAAACCAAACAAGGCAATCAACAAGGCTGCTTCAAAAAACAAACGGCTGCTTAATAAAACTCCAAAAATCACCAGTAACGCAAGGCTATTAATATACAACGTATCTAACGCTAAAATACGGTCTACGGCACCAGGCCCACGCAATAAACGAGCAAAATTAAGCAACAAACTGATGCCAAACATCAGCATGCTTAAATACAAAACTATTTTGAGCATGCAAACACCTCTTTAAGTGGCTGCTCATACCGCTGCTTAATTTCAGCAATAAGCGCCTCTTCATCTTCATTATGTAATGCGTGCACCGTGAGTATTCGTGCCTCACGGTCAACTCCAGTTGTCACCGTACCTGGCGCTAAAGAAATCGCACTGGCCATTAAATAAATGGCTAGATCATCCTCTAGCTCATAAGGTACTTGGACCCACCGTGGTTGCAAGTTTTTCACTCGACTCACCGCCAAACGTGCCACTTGAAAGTTAGCCACAACAATATCAACCAACATATGCTGAGTAAAAACAAACACATGCTTCCAACTATTAATATGCGGTAAACGTGGCCACCAGGTCACAGTTAAACGCGGAATTAAAACCCCTAGAAATCCTCCTAAAACCCAGTGACCTACTGAACTGAAGTCATCCACTAACAATAACCAAACTAGCAACAAGCCTACACTACCTACAGGATGCGCGAGCCATTTAGAACGTGTCATAGTGCCTCCTTAAGTTGCATGGCATTTAAATAGCTGGGCACATCCATAATCTGCTGCGCTGTAGCCTCGGTAAAAGCAATTACGGGCTGCGCAAACACCACAAGTAAAGGGCTAGTCAAGAGCAATAAAACTGTGAAAAAATATGCTGTCTTATCCAAAGGTGCGGCACCACTTAGGGTATTATTCGAGCGCCAAAAGATCATGCTACCCGCTCGACTTAAGCCAACAACTCCAACTAAACCGGAAATCAGAATCACAGGCCACAGCTGCCATGCGGCGCTACCGGATACAGACTGAAGCAACAGCACTTTGCCGAAGAAACCAGAGAATGGCGGCAAGCCTGCTACGGCAATTGCAGCCACAAAAAACGTTCCTCCTAACAGGTGCGGGTTTAATAATTGCGGCCCCACTTTTAAACCAGTAGCTAAATCCCCACGCTGCTTGGCAATGATATCTGCCAATAAAAACAACCCAGCAATGATCCAAGTACTATGTAACAAGTAATACAATATAGCGGTAATCGCTTCTTCTGTGCCGATTGCTATTCCCGCCAGCAAGGTACCCACAGACACAAGCACTAAATAAGCCAACAGGCTTGTTAACGTATTGGCCGCAAAAGCACCTAGAATCGATAACACTACAGTTACTAAAGCTAGCACCCAGAGCACCCCAGTACCTAAACCGCTCGCACCACCGGCTGAAACACCAAACACCAAGGTGCTAAAACGCAAAATCGCATATAGACCGATTTTAGTCATAATGGCAAACAATGCTGCCACAGGTGCAGTTGCATGGGCATACGCTCTAGGCAACCAAAAATACAATGGAAAAAATGCAGCTTTAAGGCCAAACACCATCATCAGCAAAGCGCCAGCAGCTTCCAACAAGAACAACTGATCACCTTCTGCTTGAGCAATAAAGCGCGCCAAGTCAACTAGATTAAGCGTGCCAGCGATACCATAAAACAAGCCAGCAGAAATTAAGAATAAACTTGATCCGATCAAGTTAAGAATCACATAATGCAAAGCTGCACGCAGACGCGCAGCGCCTAATCCGTGCAGCAATAAAGCGTAGGATGCTATTAACAAAATCTCAAAAAAAACAAAGAGATTGAATAAATCACCTGTTAAAAATGCACCATTAATTCCAGCCAATTGAAACTGCAATAAAGCGTGAAAGTAACCACCACGTAGGTCATCCCCTCGCATAGCGTAAAGCGTAACAAACACCCCAAGCACTGCTGTCACCATTAGCATCAGCGCACTCAAACGATCCAATACTAAAACGATACCAAACGGTGCCGGCCAATCACCTAAACCATACACTTGAATCTGACCGCTTCCAGCTTGAGTCAGTAAATACAGTGCAGCAAGAAAGAGAAGAAGAACACTACCGCAACTGATTAAGCGTACTTGATTGATGGGACTGCGTGACGTCGTCATTAACAGCGCACCACAAATAAGCGGCAACAGTACCGGAACCAATAACAAGTGATTCATCGCTTAGCTCCTGTACGCTTTTTTTTATTTTGTTTGTTTCGCCCAAGTCCGGTTATTTTTTTCGTTTTTTCAACACCGTCCACATGATCACTACCTAGTTCAGTATAGGCACGCAAAGCTAAAATCAGCACAAAAGACGTCATTGCAAAACCAATTACAATCGCCGTCAAAACCAAGGCTTGAGGTACCGGATCTGTATAACTAGAGGCATCATTCAGTACTGCCGGCTGACCTGTATGCAGCCGTCCCATCACAAACAAAAACAAGTTCACCGCATAAGAAAACAGAGTCAAACCCAATGCCACGCTAAAAGTGCGTGCACGCAAAATTAAATAGATGCCGCTGAAGGTCAACACACCAATAGTGATGGCTACCAATAACTCCATTACAACTCCTCCGGTAGTTTCACGGTATGCCCTATACGGCCTAAACCACTCAAAATCAACAAAGTGCCACCTACAACAGTGAAGTACACCCCTAAATCAAAGAGCATGGCTGAAGCCACCTCAATCTCACCTATAAAGGGCACATTAATATGGGCAAAAGTTGAAGTTAAAAATGGATAACCCAGTGGTAAACTTGCCAACCCTGTAGCCGTTGCGATTAATACACCAGCCGCAGCTAAATCAGGAAAGCGTAACCCCATCCGAGTTTGCACCCAGCGCTGCCCATAGGCTACTTGCAAGAGAATCAATGCCACAGCAGTAATGAGTCCTGCAATAAATCCACCACCAGGTTCATTATGTCCACGTAAGAAAATAAAGACCGATACCAACAGAGCCAAAGGCAAGATTAAACGCGCCAACATACCTAACACCATAGGATAGGTTTCTGTTGACCAAGGACGCCCACGGTTATCCACACGTGCTCTTGGCAAACTTAAGCCTTGCAATAAAGCTACTGTTGCAATAGCTGTAATCCCTAACACACTGATTTCACCTAAAGTATCAAAACCGCGGAAATCGACCAGAATAACATTCACCACATTAGTGCCACCACCACCCGTCAAGCTGTTAGCCAAGAAGAAATCAGCAATACTTTCATAAGGACGGGTCAATACAGCAAAGGTTAAGACTGACATTAAACCACCGCAGCACGCTGCAATGATAAAGTCACGTAAACGCAATAAACTACTCGACTCAATAGGTGCTTGCGCAGGCAAAAAGTACACCACTAAAAGCATCAGCAAAATGGTAACTACTTCCACCACCAACTGAGTTAAAGCCAAGTCTGGTGCTGAGAAACGTGCAAACACCATCGCCACCACCAAGCCAACCACGCTCAGCATCAGTAATGCAGTAAGACGCTGACGATGAAAGCCCATGGTCAACAAGGCACTCAACGCCATCACTCCCAACCCCAAAGCGGTCAATGGATCAACGGGAGTTAAAGCAACTTCGCCTGTGACTCTTGAAAGCGGCGTCAACCACACAATCAACATCACCACTACGGCAATCAGCAAGAGACTGATATAGCGCTGTAAAGAGCCATTCTCAATATAAGACAAAGTGCGAGATACCGAGCCAAACAGTAAACGCACAATACCTTCAAAGATCACTCGTCCATTGATATCAGGTAAACCCTCATACCAGCGCACTAAAGGTGCTCGCTGGGCATAAATAGCAATACCACCAATAAGCGCAATAAAGCTCATCAATAACGGCATATTAAAACCATGCCAAATAGCTAGATCATACTCAGGTAAAACATGACCTAGGCTCGCCTGCGCAGCCACAGCCAGTAAAGAACTGATGGTCCAAGCCGGTAAAACACCCACTAACAAGCAACAGAACACCAAAACCTCCACCGGAATTTTCATATAACGTGGCGGTTCATGAGGCGGAAACTTAGGTAAATTAATGGGTGTACCATTAAAAAACACATCATGAATAAAGCGCAACGAATACGCTACAGAAAACGCTCCAGCCAATGTTGCCATTGCTGGCAATAACCAACTAAAACTACCCAATAAATGTTGGTGTAAAGTTTCAGAAAAGAACATTTCTTTACTTAAAAAACCATTCAGGAGCGGTACGCCAGCCATTGCTGACGAGGCCACCATCGCTAAAACTGCTGTATGCGGCATGTATTTCCACAGCCCATTAATGCGCCGCATATCACGACTTCCAGTTTCATGATCAATAATACCGGCAGCCATAAATAAGGACGCTTTAAAGGTTGCATGGTTAATAATATGGAAGATCGCTGCTACAGGTGCCAGATCAGAGTCCAGCCCAAACAATAAGGTAATCAAACCTAAGTGACTGATAGTTGAATATGCCAACAGCCCTTTAAGGTCATTTTGAAACAGAGCAGTAACCGCCCCAACCAACAAGGTGGTCAGCCCAGTAAAAGTCACTAAGTAAAACCACCACTCCGTACCGGACAGCAAAGGGTATAAACGCGCCAGTAAAAAAACACCAGCTTTAACCATAGTTGCCGAATGCAGATATGCAGATACCGGTGTTGGCGCCGACATAGCGTGCGGCAACCAAAAATGGAAGGGAAACTGTGCAGATTTAGTAAATACACCCAACAATACCAAAACCAAGGCAACAGGATATAAAGTATGTGCTTTAAGCAATTCTCCAGCGGCCAACACATCGACCAACTCATAACTACCTACGACATGACCAATCACCAAAATACCGGCCAATAACGCTAATCCCCCCCCACCTGTAACCGCTAAAGCCATGCGCGCACCTTGCCGCGCTGCACTTTGCTGACTCCAAAAGCCAATCAACAAGAAGGAGGAAAGACTGGTTAATTCCCAGAAAATCAGCATTAACAATAAGTTGCCGGCCAATACTAAACCTAGCATTGACCCCATAAACAATAATAAACAGGTAAAGAAACGTGCTACCCGCTCTTGTTCCGACAAGTAATAACGGGCATAGAGAATGACTAGAAGACCAATCCCTAAAATTAATAAGGAAAACAAATAACTTAGGCCATCAAGCCTAAAGCTCAAATTAAGTCCGAGCTGACTGATCCAAACCTGTTTAAAGCTGATGACGTCACCCTCTAAAACCTGAGAGGTTTGACTCAGCAATAAACTTAAAGCTATTAAAGGTGCTATTGCAGTAGCAACCGCGATCCATGTTCGTCCACGCTGCGCCACCAAAAAAGGCAAAACGACAGCAAAGAAAGGCGCAAAAACTAATGCTAATAAAATCAAAACAGCCTCCATATTGTTCTGCCGGACGAACAGGAGACACCCAGCGTTATAAAAAAGTAGATTATGGCATTACAGATTCTGCAACGTCTGCATGCATTATGTTACCAAATAAAAATAACACACTAAGCAAGCTAAAACGCCCCAAGCAAAACTATTCGCTCAGGGCGTATTTAACAATCACTCAATAGTATTAAGGCGCTACGCGACTTTTACCGTTAACGTTAGTAATTCGCACACGCTGCCCCACTCGGAATACTTGATTCGGCTCCACAGCTTGCACATAAGCACGCAACGCACCATCATCTTCACGAACAGTAATTTCTACTCCTTGGGTGCGAGTAATGCCTTCTTCCATAGCAGCACCCGCCAAACCACCAGCAACTGCACCAATCACAGCTGCTACCGCACTACCGCGACCACCACCAATGCTACTACCAGCAATACCGCCCACCGCAGCACCGGCACCAGCACCGATCGGAGTTTTAGTCCCTTCAATACGTACTGGACGCAGAGACTCAATGGTACCCATGCGAATCGTCTGCACTTGGCGTGCATCACTGCGTGAGTAGGTGTCGCCCGTTAGGCTTGAAGCACAACCGGTTAACAGCATACTTAGCGCTGTGAAACTCGCTGCTAAAACAATAGACTTACGCATATAAAAATACCTCTTTAAAATAATAAAACTGATATAACACCACAATTTTTTTTGTATATTACCACTAACCTTGAGGAATCTATGGATTATTTCATCGTTGCTATTGTCACTTTATCAGGCCTGTACTTTCACTGGTGGATTTATGTACGGATTAAGCGTTGGATAAATCGTGACTTTGCTTTATCTTTAGCGCCAAACGATCCTGACAAACAGGCATACATGCTAAACAAATTAAACGAAGCAGAAGCACTCAAGATCAAAAAAGGCGAATTACAAGGTTGGCTACAAACAGCAGCTGATCAATACCACTCTGCACGCTCAACACCACCTCAGTAAAGATACTTATGGCGCCAAACGCTCTCGGCGCCATTGTTGACTTTCTTCTAGCGAATACCTCAACCGGTCATGTAAACGACATGTACGCCCTTGCCAAAACTCAATCATTTTTGGCATCAAGCGAAAACCGCCCCAATGCGCTGGCCGCGGTGGCTGCGGATTATTTGCATAGCGCTGCTCCACCTCCTGCAACGCGGCCTCTAACTCCTCACGCCCAGTCAAAGGACGACTCTGCTCTGAAGCCCAAGCGCCTAAACGACTGCCTAATGGACGCACATTGTAATAAGCATCAGATTCTGCGTCAGACACCCGCTCAACCGAGCCTTCTATACGCACTTGACGCTCCAGTGCAGGCCAAAAAAAAGTCATGGCAGCGACAGGCTGCTCCGCCAACTGACGCCCCTTAGCACTTTCATAGTTACTGTAAAAAACAAAACCACGCGCATCAAGCCCTTTAAGCAACAACATACGACAATGCGGATGCCCCGCACTATCAACAGTTGCCAACATCATTGAGTTAGGCTCAACTGGTGGCTGCTCCGTTGCTACAGCATCAGCGAACCACTGCTTAAAAAGAGCAAATGGCTCCGTTGGAGCATGCTTCTCCAATAAGCCATCTCGAGTGTAGTTGCGACGCATACTTGCCAGCTGTTCAGTACTCATCAATGCGACCTTAAGTTAAAAGAAAATTGTACCTTATCTAGGCCCACTCAAGGCAAGCTGTCGTGCATGTGCTGGCTGATAAACAGAAGCAATATACGGCAAATGCGTATGCTCCATAATTACAATTTCAACACGATTGTTTTGCGGGCCATTTGCTTGCTGACCGTACAAGCCATGTGCATCCCCTACACCAAGATAGTTCATTTGTCGATTTCCCAACCCACCTAAACGAAAAATAGAACCTACAGCACGTGCTCGCTGAGTACTCAACCCATAATTACGTTTATTGGTGTTCACATCAGTATGCCCAATAACCAAAGCTGCCGTGTCTGGATTGGCTTGCAACATTTTTGCCATTCGTGTAATCGGCCCTAAAGCAGAAGGTAACAACAAATCTGGGCGATCAGCATTAAATGCCAAATGCGCAGGCGCTGTAACAATCCATGTATCCCCTTCCTGTCGTAAAGTAAAAGGTGTTCCTTGGATTGTTTGCTGCAACTGCACCCCCCTATCACTGAGCCACTCCTCGGTCACAGGCTGCTTTCCTTGCAAAGCAACCGACTGACTTTTTCCAGTTGTGAAGCATGCAGTCAATAGCAATGAGCACACTGATAGCACAGCTAACTGATAAATTTTACGTTTCATAGTTGTCAAAACTCACTCATGCATAGAATAGATAACTGCCGAAGACCTTCAGCGCAACGAAAGTATCACTTTACTGAATTCCTCAATAAAGTTGTACTGAGTTCTTCTTACTATACTCAATCATCAGTTAAAAAGTAGCTTTTTACTACCCATAACCGTGCTGATTTGTAACATTCTCAACGGACCGTTCAATCCCAACCGTCAAAATAAAATACTGACACATTTTATACGCAATCCATGCCCAGTCTAACTCTGTCTAACCCTAATTGCTTATCTATTGATTAATAGCAATACTTTAGCCTAGTAAGTAATTTAATTAAGCCACTCTCTACGCTTTGACAAAAATTCATGCTACTTTGCAAAGCTCAACCTAATGTGGAGCGTTATTAATGGCCCTTAGTAAAGATCAACTGATCAATGAACTTGCAGAATCAACCAACTCAACCAAAACTCATATCCGTGACGTCCTTGATCAACTAAGTCAAGTTGTCAATGATGCACTCGACAATGATGGTGAAATTACTTTACCTGGTGTTGGCAAACTGAAGGTTAGCGAACGTGCCGCCCGCACAGGCCGCAACCCTCAAACTGGTGACACTATTCAAATCCCTGCCAAAAAAGTCATTAAGTTGGTTCCAGCCAAAGCCCTTGTTGACAGCATCAACAGTTAATTCATTTCTGCATAAAAAAGGGAAGCACGAACGAGCTTCCCTTTTTTATAAAATTAAACCTTTTTTTATGCCAGATTCACTGAGTTCTCTGGATACCAGACATCTAACAAAGGACTGACCTCAAATGCGCTGAGCTCTTTGCGACCTTTTAGCCATTCTTCAAGTTCCGCGCGTTGTTCTTCAGTTACAGAGCCACGCTTACCTGAACATACAATAGCAAACTCCTCACCACCAATCAGTGCCATACCTTTAGCTTCTACAGCCTCTACAACTAGGTCAGCAAAGAAAGCTTCAACCACTGCATCATCAGTTCCCTCAGGGTAACTCATCTGCAATTCCACACCCAACTCTTGGAACTCATCAACACATAACTTTTTACGTAAACGACGTGAACGATTCTTAGCCATAACTTTTTCTCCATCAGTAAGCAGTGAATCTTATCAGCTTTGCACAACAAACACGCTCTAGAAAAATAAAAAACTGCTAAACCTGACGTCAATTGTTCCTATAGCGCATAATGCTAGACTGATGATTTATATTTTGCAGTTTATAAAAGGTAATTTATTGTGTTGATGTCATTTTTACGTGGTTTGCATAAGCACTGCCGACCAACCTTACTCAGTGTTTTAACACGTCCTGCATTGCCACTCGTAATTGGCATTATATCTCTCAGCGTGCTAATCAATGCACCTACAGCACTTGCAATCACTCTGCCATCTAACGCTGTTCATAAGTCACTACAAACCCATAAGATCGACATCTCAGCGCTTTCTATTGCCGCTATCCCGTTAAACGGTCAAGGGCGCAGCGCTTATCTAAATGCCGATGTATTAATTAACCCTGCTTCAACTATGAAGTTGGTTACTACCTATGCAGCGCTCGAGTTGCTTGGTCCTGCTTACCAGTGGAAAACTGAATTTTTGACCGATGGCACTGTCGCTGATGGAGTATTAAATGGCAACCTATACCTTAAAGGTGGCGGCGACCCTAAACTCAACATGGAACGTCTATGGATGATGTTACGTGATTTACGTGCAAATGGTGTGCGTCACGTCTCAGGTGATCTAATCCTTGACCGCAATCACTTCATTGCGCCACCGTTAAACAGTTTTCACGATGATAGCAATCAACACAACAAACCTTATCTAGTGGAACCAGACTCACTGCTAGTAAATTTTAAAGCTCAGCGCTTTATTGTTCGCGGTGAAGCAAGCGGCCCTAAAGTTGTGATGGAGCCTCCTGTTGGCAGTATTGAAATCATTAACAATATCAAGTTGCAAAACACTAAGAGCTGCAGCAAAGAATCCATTAAGTTTGCCGATCACGATGATGGACAAACACTCACCCTCACCCTTAATGGCAGCATCGCACCTGGTTGCCGCACACAAAGCTACTTGGCTTACCTTGATCACCCTCGCTACGCATCAGGTATTGTGCGCAGCATTTGGCAAGAACTCGGCGGCACTATTTTAGGTAATGATATGCTAGGACAAACCCCAAAGAACGCCACCTTGTTAGTGCGTGCTTTCTCTCCTGATGTCGCAGAAGTAATTCGTGATATTAATAAGTACAGTAACAACACTATGGCTAAGCAACTATTTTTAAGCATTGGCGCTCATTATCGGACCACTGCCGACGCCAATGATGCCGTTGCTGCACGCCGTGTAATTAATGGCTTGCTCAACAGAAAAAACATTTCAACCCAAGGTATTTTTATTGAAAACGGTTCAGGCTTGTCACGCAAGGAACGCATCACTTCACGCCAACTAGGCTTAATGTTACAAGCCGCTTGGAAAAGTCCTTACGCTGCTGAATTCATTGCTTCTATGCCCTTGGTCGGTATGGACGGCACCATGCGTCGTCGCTTAAAAAACACCCCAGCTTTTGGTCAGGCGCATATTAAAACAGGAACTTTACGCAATGTTCGAGCTACTGCAGGCTACAGTCGGGATACCAATGGTAATAACTGGGCAGTGGTCGCCATTATCAATCATGACCAACCTTGGGGAGCATCGAAAGTTTTAGACCAGGTGTTACTGGACATTTATAATCAACCGAACAAAAACTCTCGCAACTGATCTTCCCTTTTGACATCCTCCCCGACCTAAAGGACGGGGATTCCTACTGCTAGACGACCATGCCCGGCCGCGAGAATGTTACGTGCCGCGTTGATATCGCGATCATGGGTGACACCACACCCACTGCACGTCCATTCTCTTATTCCAAGCCCTGCGATACCTTTCGGCCTCGATTCAGGCAAGCTGCCGCAACTCGAACAGGTTTGGGTGGTGTATGCCTCGTTAACTTCCTTAAAAACAATGCCTGCGTGAGCGCATTTATAGTCCAGCATTGTTTTTAATTGACCCCAGCCAGCATCTAACACTGACTTGGCCATCGTGGTTTTAACGAGTTTTAAACTACTGACATTACCGACATAGATTTCACCGCAGCGGTTGACCAGCGTGCGGCTGAACTTGTGCAGGGCATCTTTTCTACGGTTAGCGATTTTCGCATGAATGGTTTTGACTTGGGTTTTATTTCTGGATCGTTGCGCTATGGCTAATTTTTCCTCAAGGCCACGATAGAAGCGGCCCGCTTCTAGCTTGGTGCCGTCCGAGCAGGTGGCTGTATCAGTTAAGCCAAGATCAATACCGATGCGGTCTTGGCCTTTGCTTGGCTCGACCTCCACATCAACCACTACATTGAAGTACCAGCGGCCACGGGCATCTTCATTGAAACTGGCCGAACGAAACTTGTATTGGTTCAAGCCGTAGCTGTCCCAGACCTTAAAATAGTGGCCGTTGTGGTAGACCTGCCCGTTTTTCCATTGAGCTGCACCGGTATTGACGGGTATCCAGCCCAGTGAGCGGCGTACACCGCCTGATTTGCGCCAGTTCAGCCGCACGCTGGTCAACCGCTGCGGTGAAATCTATGTGAGCAACATCAGTGTTTAAAGCGCGTTAAAATCAATCCAAAGAGCTACTTCACTGTGCTTTTATTGAGTTTTGTACTCACAATGAAAGTCTTTCATCAGCCACCCACACAACTCACTTGTACATTCTCATGTAGAAAGGGCTATGCTGTAGACCAATGAGTCACATATTAAAAAGAGGACTACGCTATGCAAACGCCCGCTTTTGACCCGCGCCAACTACACCATGCTTTCACTTTAAGCAACGGTAAAACCCTTAAATACAGCTCTCTACCTGCACTTAAAAATCTTGGTCTAAATTCAATTACCCGTCTACCTATTTCAATTCGGATTATTTTAGAATCTTTAATCCGTAATGCAGACAACCAACGCATCACTTTTGAGCACATTCAACAGTTAGCCAATTGGGAACCCAATGCTGCACGCAATGAAGAAGTCCCTTTTACTGTGGCCCGAGTTGTGCTGCAAGACTTTACCGGCGTACCTCTACTCTGTGACCTTGCTGCCATGCGCAATACCGCAGAAAAAATGGGTAAACCAGCCAGCGCTATTGAACCCTTAGTCCCAGTCGATCTAGTCGTCGATCACTCAGTCATGGTGGATTTCTACAACAGTCCTGATGCTTTAGAAAAAAATATGGCTATGGAATTTAAGCGTAATGGAGAGCGCTATCAATTCCTCAAGTGGGGCATGCAAGCCTTTAACACCTTTAAAGTAGTTCCCCCAGGTTTTGGGATTGTTCACCAAGTCAACCTTGAATACCTCTTTCCTGGAATTCAAGAAAAAGATGGCATGGCCTACCCCGATACTTTAGTTGGAACCGACTCTCACACCACAATGATTAACGCGCTTGGTGTCGTTGGATGGGGCGTTGGTGGCATTGAGGCAGAAGCAGCAATGCTCGGCCAACCCCTCTATATACTCACTCCTGATGTCGTGGGAGTAAATCTCAAAGGTAAGTTACGCGAAGGCATGACCGCCACAGACTTAGTCTTAACCGTCACACAAATTTTACGTGAAGCTAAGGTCGTGGGTAAATTCGTCGAATTTTTTGGAGAAGGTGCGAAACATTTAAGCCTGCCTGACCGTGCCACCCTATCCAATATGGCACCCGAGTATGGCGCCACCATGGGCTTCTTCCCCGTGGATGAAACTACTTTAGAATATATGCGTGGCACCGGTCGTGAAGAAATCGATATCGAGGCTTGTGAAGCTTACTTCCGAGCTCAAGAGATGTTTGGCATTCCTGCTGTAGGTGAAATCGATTACAGCCAAGTGATAGAAATTGACTTAGACAGTGTACGTCCATCCTTAGCCGGCCCTAAACGCCCTCAAGATCGTATAGCTTTGCCAGACATGCACAAAAGCTTCACTTCACTCTTTAGCCAAAGCATTGCTGAAGGCGGCTTTAATAAAGATGCTTCAGAACTGAATAAGCGTTACGGTACTAGCTGCCCGTTAATCCCTGTGGTCAACCAAGATTCACCACAACCGCAACGACCGATGGCACGCCACGAAGTGGAAATGATTGATAATCGCTTAGATACGCCTACAGATCATTGCCTTACCGATGAAACCGTGGATCTTGGCCATGGTGATGTGTTAATTGCTGCAATTACATCCTGTACCAACACCTCTAACCCTAGCGTGCTTTTAGCCGCAGGTTTACTGGCGAAAAAAGCTGTAGAGTTAGGCCTGAGCGTACACCCACGAGTCAAAACCTCGTTAGCTCCTGGCTCACGTGTGGTACCCGAATATCTTGAAGCAGCAGGTTTAATGGACAGCTTAGAGGCTTTAGGCTTTGGTGTTACCGCATTCGGTTGCACCACTTGTATTGGTAATGCAGGAGACTTAATTCCTGAATACAATCAAGCCATTGTAGAAAACGATATCGTTGCAGCTGCCGTGCTCTCTGGTAACCGGAACTTTGAAGCCCGTATTCACCCGAATATTCGCGCCAACTTCTTAGCCTCACCACCACTGGTGGTAGCTTTTGCGCTAGCGGGCACCGTGAATATAAACTTAGATAAAGACCCATTGGGTACAGGAAAAGATGGCCAACCCGTTTACTTAAAAGACCTGTGGCCGAGCAACAGCGAGATTCAAGCACTACTGAGTAAAGCAATGGACCCTTCAGTCTTCCGCGAAAAATACAGCGATGTCAGCAGTGATAATAAATTATGGAATGACATTGAAAGTGCCAAAGGCCTAGTATACGACTGGCCAAAGTCCACTTACATTGCCAAACCACCATTTTTCTCTGACTTCACTATGGAGCCTAAGGCAATCAAACCTGTGACCAACGCCAAGGCACTGATGCTACTAGGCGATTCAGTCACCACTGACCATATATCACCGGCGGGCTCCTTCCGCAGTGATACCCCGGCAGGACAATACTTAGTCAGCCATGATGTACAACAATCAGACTTCAATACCTACGGTTCACGCCGAGGCAACCACGACGTCATGATTCGCGGTACCTTTGCCAATGTGCGAGTAAAAAACCTCATGCTACCGCCGACCGAAGATGGCTCACGTATTGAAGGGGGCTTTACTCTGCTCGATGGTAAGCAAGTACCTGTGTACGATGCTGCCATGGAATACATGCAACGAGATATACCTACAGTGGTCTTTGCAGGTGAAGAATACGGCACCGGTTCCAGCCGTGATTGGGCTGCAAAAGGTACGTTATTACTGGGCATTAAAGCAGTTATTGCTCAGTCTTATGAACGCATTCACCGCTCCAACCTCGTCGGTATGGGGGTTTTACCATTGCAGTTTATGAACGGCACATCTTATAGCTCTCTAAATATTACAGGTGAAGAAACCTTCAGTATTCTAGGAGTCGATAATGACATGCAACCTCGTCAAGAGCTGACTTTAGAAATCACACGCAATGACGGCAGTGTGGAGCAAGTGCCGGTACTATCACGTATTGACACACCCGTTGAAGTGGATTACTACCGCCACGGTGGAATTCTTCCCTACGTACTACGAGACATCTTAGCGCAAGTTTAATCTCGCTCTACTCCAATAAAAAAGGCCAGTTCCCCACCCTAAGAACTGGCCTTTTTAAGATTACATCAATTTAAACACGAAAAATTATTTATCATGCAAGCTACCACCGCGACAGTGAGGTGAAGCAGGCACAGTCTGTTCTGCTTGCCACTCTTCAGGACTGAAAGTATGTAACGCAATTGCATGAAATTGCTGCATCAATTCACCTAGAGCAGCATACACTTTTTGGTGGCGCTGCACTTGACGTAAACCATTAAACGCTTCACTGACTAGCACCACCTTAAAATGACTTTCGGCACCACGACTGTGCATATGGCTTTCATCTTCAATCTGAAACTCCACGGGTTTTAAAGCTGTAAGGGCTGCTTCAATCTTTTGCATCATCATTTTATTCTTCCTCTTAAATCTTAGGCCTCTTGCGTCATTTTTCTGGCATCATCCTTATAAGTACTGATAGCGACCAGTAAAAATAAACCCGTCAACCCCATCGCTGCCGGCACTAAATACATGGCACTGTGCAGACCTATGGCACGGAAGGCTTCAGTCATTTCTAACGCACCGGCAGCTAACATCGCTTGCTCAGCAAAATGATCCGATAAACCACCAACAATGACTGGCCCTAAACCGCCACCTAACAGGTATAAACCGGCAAAAAACAAGGCCATCGCTGTAGCTCGCAAACGTGGTTCAACTACATCTTGCACCGCAGTATACACACAGGTATAAAAGTTATAGGCAAACACCCACCCTACTGCAAACAAACCGACAAAAATAACCACATCAATTTTACCGCCCAGCAGAGCAATTCCTGTACACAAACTGGTAATCAGTAAACTGATACCTCCAAAGAGTAAACGGCCATTTGGCAAACGCAAATGCAATCGATCGGCGATCCAACCACCTAAAGGGAGTGCAAACAAACCCGTAACTCCCACTATCACTCCCACAGACATTGCAGCCTGATTGAGCTCCAAACCAAAATAACGCTGTAACATTGGCACCATAAAAGATGTATTGGAGTAAGTTGCAAAGTTGTAACACAGCCCAGATAATGTGAGCCACCACATCGTCGGTGTGGCTAGAATACGTAAAATCGGATGCCTCACAGGCTCAGAGTGATACACCACGGCTTCCGCCGCACCTCGCGCCGGTTCACGGATCATAAAAACAAACAAAGCCAAAATAATGCCCGGAACCGCAGCAATAAAAAACGGTGCGCGCCAGCTCGCAAAAGTTTCAACAATGACTCCTGTAGTAAAGAAAGCCAATAGCAAACCCAAAGGCAAGCCCATCATAAACACACCCATAGCACGAGCACGACGATGTGCAGGGAACAAATCACCAATTAAAGAGTTAGCTGCAGGCCCATAACTGGCCTCACCAATACCCACCCCCATACGTGCCAATAAAAAGCCCCAAAAACCTTGCACCACACCATTGGCTGCGGTTAAAACACTCCAGGCCATCAACCCCCAGCCCATAATCTTTTTGCGCGCCCCTATATCAGCCATACGCGCCACGGGAACCCCTGCCACCCCATACACAATGGTAAACACCGTACCCAATACACCAATTTGAAAATCACTTAAATTCCACTCCAGACGGATAGGCTCCATCACAATACTAGGTACAACACGGTCAAAGTAATTCAATACATTCGCTAAAAATAACAAAAACAAAACGCGCCAAGCATTATCAGCCTGTTTAGATTGGTGTGCTATGGGCTGCATAGATATCACTCTTTAGTAGATTAGGCGGCAATAAGTACCACTAAGATTTCGGCTCAAATACTGGGTTCACAACACCCTTTGTTATTTCTTCAGACTTACCCAACGTTACACAAACGGTGCACTATACATCCAAGCTAAACTATCCTCGGTTGCGCCAGTAGGCTTATATTCCGCAGCTATAGCCCCTTGATAGTTGAACTGTTCAAGTACCGCGTGCACACCTCTAAAGTCCAATGTGCCACTACCCGGCTCACCACGACCAGGATGGTCCGCAAACTGCACATGAGCAACACTTTTTCCCAGCACAGCCATTGCTTGCTCTATGCTAATATTTTGCCGAGCCATATGGTACACATCCAGTTGTGCAAAACAGTTACTGTGCCCTACTTCCACTAATAACTCTTGCAGTTGTTCTGGGGTGTTAATTAAAAACCTTGGCATATCAATAGGGTTAATTGCTTCGCAAAGTACTTGTATACCTAAGCGATCAAATACTTGCGCAGCTTCGCGTACATTGGCCGCTAGTATAGTCAACGCACTTTTACGCGACACCCCTGCAGGTAAGCGTCCTGCTAAAATATTGACCTGCCGTGGACGCACCATCAATGCATAAGCCAAGGCCTCATCCAAAGCATTATTAAACTGCACCCCTCGCTTAGGGTGACAAGCTAAACCATCCCCACCCGACATTAGGTCACCAGCAGGCACATTCATTAAGACCAACTCAAGCCCACAGCGCTCAAGTTCTTCTTTAAGTTGAACCGCCGGTACTTCATAGGGAAACTGAATTTCTACTGCAGTAAAACCAGCTGCTGCTGCAGCACGCAAACGCTGTAACAATGGCAATTCAGTAAACAACATGGATAGATTAGCAACCAACAGCATCAGTCATCTCCGCAATAAAGCTTAATTAAAGTTGCTGGATCATCTGCCAAATGACCTTGAGCTGCGTGACTGCGCATCAACTGCGCTGCCAATCCACTCATAGGTGTTGATGACGTATGACTCTGCGATAATTTAACCGCAATATCTAAATCTTTTAATAAGGTACGCACATGCCATTTAACAGGTTCAAAGGTTCGTGTAGCCATTTGCGGTGCCAAAATTTGTAAAGGTTTACTGTCTGCAAAACCACCGGCCAAAGCAGATGCCAAAAGTGCTGCATCAACCCCGGCTTTTTCTGCTAGCCCTACTACCTCAGCAATTACCATGGTATTACAGGCCACAAGCATTTGATTGCAGACTTTTGTCACCTGCCCAGCGCCTACACCACCCACATGTGTAATGCTTTGCCCCAATTGCTCTAAAACAGAAGTGACTTGTGCCAAAGCTTCAGCATTACCTCCGGCCATCATTGCTAAAGTGCCAGCTTCTGCCCCCCCAACACCACCAGATACAGGCACATCTAACCACTGTGCACCGCACTCATCTAACAACTTCTGTGCCATTGCTCGAGTGGCTTCCGGCTCAATACTTGAAAAGTCCACAAGAATCTGTCGGGCTTGCATTACTGTTGCTAACCCATGCTCGCCATACATTACATCTTGCACTGCTGCTGTATCAGCTAAACATAGAAAAATAATATCGGTCTGTGCAGCTAAATCAGCGCACTTATGTACCTGTTGAGCACCAAGTGCAACCAATGGCGCACACTTGTCTGGATTACGATTCCAAACCACTAATGGATAACCTGCCGCCAATAAGCGTTTACACATCGGCAGACCCATCAAGCCAATTCCAGCGAAGGCTAAACGTGGTAAAGATGTCTTCATAACATACTCCAATTAACTGACTTATGAAGCATTGCCCCTTGGGATGACAGTGCAACTCAAGCTATCATGCCTACTTTTGCCGAGAGAAAAAACATGTCGAACGAAATCAGCGACTTATACGCAAAACTTCTAGGTGAAACCGCCCGTATCAGCTGGGCAGAAATTATGCCGTTATTTGCTAAAGGAATGGTACTCTGGGTCGCTAGCGAGCAAGATTTAGTGGCCGTTGCTGAGTACATCATCAACGATGATAAAAAAAAGGTTAGCGCCTTAATGCAGCAAAAAGCATTATGCAACTTAAGTGATGAGCATGCTCTAGATTACACACAGCGTGATCCCGAGCTTTGGGCCGTAGTGGTGGCACCTTGGGTCTTAGTGCAAGAGCGCAAAACAGAAACCAAGCACTAAGCTAAAATCAAAACCAGCGCACTGATGCGACGAAGATTTTTAAACAATAACGATCAGAATCCTTCTTATGACAGCAGATCTGCACGCAATATTCACTATAAATCATGGCTAAGTGCACAGCTCAGCCCCCTTAGTGCGAAATAACTTCTATTGCTTTTAGCAAAAAAACCTCTCAACCCACACTTCACTTTTTCAACCAATAAGCCCAAACCATGACACAAGATAACTGGTGGCTCAATGCGGCCACAGCTCCTTCAGAGCAAGTACGCCAACAAGCACAAGCACATCAAGATCAGTTAACTAAACCACAAGGCTCACTAGGTCTCTTAGAGCAAGTCGCTATTGAGTTAGCCGCAATGCAAAATCGCTGTAAGCCACAAATTCATCAACCCCATATGCTTATTTTCGCAGGCGATCATGGTATTGTTGCCCAAGGTGTTTCTGCCTATCCGCAATCAGTTACCGTTGCTATGTTATCCAACTTTGTTAAGGGTGGTGCAGCAGTTGCCACCTTATGCCGCCAACAAGGCATCGAGTTAGCAGTCATTAACTGCGGTACTGCACACTCCTGTGAAGACCTAGCCAATATTATCCATCGGCCTATTATGCCTGGCACAGCAGACTTTTCTGTACAAGCAGCAATGAGCCCTGCACAAGCGCTCCAGGCGCTGAACTTAGGCAAAGAGCAAGTAGAGCGGATACACCTCAGTGGTTGTGATTTTTTAATGCTAGGCGAAATGGGCATCGGTAACACCTCCGCTGCTAGTTGTTTAAGTGCTCTGCTATTGAAGCGGGATGTTGATACTTTAACAGGTCCCGGCACAGGCTTAGAAGGCTCGGCATTGGCTCACAAAAAAGCAATACTGAATACCTGCGTACAGCGAGCCCAACCTTTAACTCGTACTCCACTACAAGCTTTAGAACAAGTAGGTGGTCTAGAAATTGCAGCCATTAGTGGTGCTTATATACGTGCCAGCCAACTGGGCATCCCTTGCTTAGTTGATGGCTTTATAACCACTGCTGCGGCTTTGCTAGCTGTTCAGCTAAACCCCTCTGTGCGTCCTTGGTTACTTTTTGCTCATCATTCAGCAGAGTACGGACATGGCATTTTATTAGCGGCCCTTAAAGCACAGCCCCTCTTAAATTTAGCGATGCGCCTTGGTGAAGGCTCCGGTGCTGCTGTGGCTTTCGCAACAGTTCAACAAGCACTAGCCATACATAACAATATGGCTACCTTTGCCGAGGCGGCCGTCGAAGGAAAAGCATCATGATCACCACTTACATTGATTTGATACGCCATGGTGAGCCTGAAGGTGGACGTGTGTTTCGCGGACAAACCGATCACCCTCTTACTGAGCGTGGCATCGAACAGTTCAAGCAACGCATCCAAGGTTTAGACCTGCATTGGCAACACATCATCACCTCCCCACTGCTGCGCTGTAGAACCTCTGCAGAACTATTGGCTACGGAACGCAATATCCCATTACAAATCGAGCCAAACCTAACTGAAATTCATTTTGGGCAATGGGAAAATCAACACGTAGATAAAATCATGGCCGAACAAAGCATCAGCGCCATGTGGCAAGATCCAATGCATTTCTGTGCTCCGCAAGGGGAACCAACGCAAGCTCTACAACAACGCACGCTGCTTGCTTGGCAACAGGCACTTATTAACTATCAAGGTCAACGCATACTTATGGTCACCCATGGTGGTGTCATGCGTATGCTGGCACAACACCTACTCGAGCTCACCCCTAGTGCCATAAACAAATTAAGTTTGCCTTATGCTGCCGTAATGAGTTTTAAAGTAATCGATGTGGAGTATGAAGGCCAGCCACAGCAGTGGCTCAGCCTTGAAAGTATGGATGGCACTGAACTGTGAGTACTTATTATTGGGCTTTTTGGTTTGCTCTGACTTTTTTAAGCCGTATACCCGGTCCCTATTTAAAACGCATAGACAGCGAAGTACAGCGAGCCGCCTTATGGTTTTATCCAGTAGTTGGCGCCATTCTTGGTGTGTTTTTAGTGGGGCTTATCAAGCTATGCTTCTATTACAACCCACAAGCTTCAGTTTTTTTGGTTGGTGCACTCGTACTGGCACTTTGGGTGTATTTTACCGGCGCTATGCATTTAGACGGTCTCGCTGATATGGCTGATGCTTGGGTGGGGGGGCTCGGTGATCATGAACGCACTCTAGAAATCATGAAAGATCCACGGGTCGGTGCTATGGCAGTAGCAGCCATGATCGTAGTGTTACTGGTTAAATTCGCTGCAATTACTGCGCTGCTAAGCCAAACTCAAGACAACCTCAGCTTTTTATTTGCAAGTTTATTATTGATCCCAATGCTCGCACGATCTGGCATTATTGGTTTAATGGCCTGCACACCTTATGTACGAAAACAAGGCATGGTTACGCAAACCCAAAGTGCTGCTAGCCTCAGTAAGTTTGCACTGATGAGTTTCATACTTGCAGTGCTGACCGTTCCTCTGCTACAAGCCAAGGCCTTATTCCTATTTAGCATCTGGTTTGCAGTGTTGTTTGCATATCGAGCCATATTAAAAAAACGTCTAGGCGGTTATACCGGCGACACTTTAGGAGCAGCGGTAGAACTTCAAGAAACCCTATTACTAGTAGCACTCGCCTTATAAAAAGCAGGCCCTTCAGAGGCCTGCCTTTTTATAAACATAGCAACTAATTATGCAAGGTTTTTTTATTCCAAGGCATTTTCATCAAAATACGTGCCAAACCACAGAAACCAGTCACACCAGCCATAATCAGCCCTACACCTACAAAACCTGATAAAACATACCAAGCAGGCGAGATGAAACTTCCTAAAATCACTCCAAGAAGAACTAGGGAGCCTGCACCAATTTGTACTTGCCGCTGTAATTCCAATGGTTGTGAAGCATCTTTTACCACTGGCAGCCCTGCTTTTTTCCAACCAGTTATACCGCCTTCTAAAATATAAACCTCACAACTGGCGCAGCTTTCTAAAACCTTTGAATTCATGAGCGTGCGATTACCTGAGTTACAGTGAAAAATCACAGCAGTGGCATCATGAGTTAACAGACCTTGGCTGTTTAACACATCCATCGGCCTGTTGTGCGCCTCTGCAATATGCTCTCGAGCATATTCATCAGCACCACGAATATCGACCAAGATAGCCCCCTTAGCCAATAACGCTTGTGCTGCTTGTGGTGTTAAAACCTTCTGAGACATTGCCACCTCTTTTAAGTCAGTCAATTCTTGTTTAAACAAACATGCAAGTCGATGCAAACTAAGCACTTCTCAACACGAAACAGATTAAATTATAATATATTATTAAATGTCAGTATAGAATATCCGGTGCGATTTATGGCTAAACAAAAATATATACAGAGGCAATATTCTTAAGTCCGAATGGATAGCGAGAATTGCTTCTGCAACCCTACAGGGATTTTGTCTGCCGCTCAATGTATTGCCGGATCACTGCAATAGGCGCTCCGCCTACGCTGCCAGCATAGTAACTCGGACTCCATAATGCATTTGTTTAAGTCGGCGGCTTGGTACGCCTTTCAAGCTATTTACTAAGCGTGATACAGAAACCTTGGGAGGAAAGTTTACCAGAAGGTGCACGTGGTCAGCTTCGCCATTAAATTCAACCAATTCTGACTCAAAACTCACGCCCACACCGCTAAAAATACTTTCAAGCGATTTTAGGTGTTGACTGTTGAACACAGCACCTCGGTACTTAGTAACAAAGACCAAGTGAGCATGGGATGGCCAAGTCAGTGTTGGATGCTGGCTGGGGTCAATTAAAAACAATGTTGGACTATAAATGCGCTCACGCAGGCATTGTTTTTAAGGAAGTTGACGAGGCATACACCACCCAAACCTGTTCGAGTTGCGGCAGTTTGCCCGAGTCGAGGCCGAAAGGTATCGCAGGACTTGGAATAAGAGAATGGACGTGCAGTGGGTGTGGTGTCACCCACGATCGCGATATCAACGCGGCACGTCACATTCTCGCGGCCGAGCATGGCCGTCTAGCAGTAGGAATCCCCCTCCTTTAGATCGGGGAGGATGTCAACGTCACAGCTCTTTGTTCGAGTGCATAAACTGTACGAAGAGTTGGAGCATAAGAACGTTCGAGCAGTCCCAGAACCAAAGGGGCGCGAGCTCACAGCAAATCGGACTTAACACTGATCTACTGCGGAAACGCCTATTTTGGTCATTTCTTGTACTTTTCTCGTTAAATAGAACTACTATTAACCTTAAATGAATCCAGAAACCACCTCAAAACGACCACTCCCTCGCTGCGTCCGGTCAAGCCCAACAAACTGCCGACGTAGAAACCAAAAACAGCCTGGAATTTTTACAATGGCTTTGCTGACCAAAAGGAACACTATGACAATCAATTTCCAAGACTTCCAAATATCGCCTAGAGAAGGGTTCAAACTCAGCAAACGCCGAACAAAGATGAAAGTATTGCTCCAAGTCGAAGCAACACTTTTACAAACGGTTCGATGAGTGCTGGCCAGTGAAAAAATGATGTGGAAATTATTGCTCAAAATTAAGCAATCCACCGCGTGGCGAGTTATCTGCCGCACTTGCGCACGCTGGGTGGAAGCAGATGGCAACGAGGCTGCCGCCGCCTTTGCTTATCACCTGCTGTTATCAGTCCTGCCTCTGGTCACCCTACTGGTGACCGCCGGTTCGCTGTTCGTCGAGCGCGAGGTGGCGACGCAGGCGGTCGTGCAGTGGGTCAATCATTACATACCCCTGACCGATGAACAGGAATACTCTGCGGTGACGGCCATTGGCGGCATGCTGGCGGCCCGCGGCCAGATCAGTCTGGCGGCGGTTCCATTTTTGCTATGGAGTGCGCTGCAATTACTGGGTATGTTGATCCGGACCACGAACCGTCTCTGGTATTCGCCAACTTATAATTGGTGGAAGTTGCCATTGAAAAGCCTTGCCCTACTCGGCATCACGTTGAGCGCTGTGTTGATCGGCATCTTGCTGCCAGGGATAGCACGGATGTTCCAAGAATGGCTCACCACTCGATTCGGATTTCCCGACTGGATGTTTACCATGATTTTCCAACTCATTCCGTGGCTGGTTTTGTTCTACGGTTTGCTCATGATTTACCGGCTAGCCCCAAGCCGGGCCACCCGATTTTCCGAAGTCTGGCTTGGCGCGCTGGCCGCGACGCTTTTGATCTCGATTGGCGAGTGGCTGTTTCTGCTATACGGGATCCACTTCTCGAGTTTCAATGCTCTCTACGGAGCCTTAGGCGGTATCATGGCGTTTCTACTGTGGATTTATCTCTCAAGCTGCGTCTGCGTATTCAGTGTCTGTTTTTGCGCAGCGCTAGCGGAGGTCCGGGCAAAAGCTGATGTTTCGTTGCAACCAACCGGTAGGTGAGAAACGTCTCACTTTAATTAGCCTACAAAAGGTGAATGTTAATTTATGAACACACTCAAACAACTCTAAAACAACCTACGGGGCAGTTTTTGATTTTTGCCCTCGCTGATTGTAACGGGGAGTCTTGCGGTCGCGGTGGCCTTGCTTCAAGTCGACGCCACCTGTAGACAGCAGTGGATGTCTCACTGGCCGCGTCTGTTTGGTGTTGGCGCGGTGGGTGCACGCGGGGTGTTGTCCACCACCGTCGGCTCGATGATGAGCGTGATGGGCGTCACATTTTTGATGGTGCTAGTGACGCTAGCCTCCAGCCAATACACCTCCTGCATCCTGCGAAACTTCATGTGCGACCGCGTCACGCAGGTTGTGCTCGGCATTTCCGCCGATGTATTCACTTATTTTCTGGTCGTACTACGCATCATTCGCGGCGCAGCGGAATCCACTCCGAGCCTGACGGTGGCTTTTGGCGTCGTGCTAACGAACGGTGGTATCGGCGCGCTCATTTACTTTATTCATCACATCACCGCTCGATCACTGTACACTTGTCTTAGACGATTTGCTGGTTGCGGCCCTGGTCAAGAACCATGTGCCTGCCGACGTCGTTGCAAACATTGCCGGTGTGCTTCCGGTTTAACCAGCCCACGCGAAGTCAAACCAGTCCCCGCGCGCTAGGGCAAAGGCATCACAAGAGGAAGCAACATGAAGACCACACACGCCCCTCTACACTCAATCTAGCTAGCCTAGCCGGCCAGAGCGACGCTTTGAGCGAGCGCATCGATCCGACCAAGCGCATACCATCTCGTACCGGCGTGGCGGCGAGTTTTCGTCACTGACACCGCGTGCGTTCCAAGAGTCCATAGGAGAAACCCATGAAAATCCAACTCAACACCGACGCCCACATCAACGGCACCGAGGCGCTTGCTGCGCAGGTGGCCGACATGGTCGAGCAAGCCCTGGAGCGTTTCAGCGAACATATCACTCGGGTGGAAGTTCATCTGAGTGACGAGAACGGCAACAAGAACGGTCAGCACGACCAGCGCTGTATGATGGAGGCGCGTCTCGAAGGTCTGCAGCCGGTAGCTGTGACGGAACACGCCGCGACGTTGGAGCAGGCAGTCCATGGCGCAGCGCAAAAGCTAACCCACCTATTGGACAGCACGCTCGGGCGGTTGCACGACCACCGCTAGCAGACGTCCGACTACGCTGACCCTATTTGCGCGGCAATGATTTATTGTCTGCGCTTTCTTTAATCTGAAGAATAAATACATCATGTTGCATACACTGAAAGATTTAGAAGGCTTTGCCATTCATGCTTCTGATGTCGATTTTGCAGCAAGCAAAGCATTTTATTTTAACGACAAACAGTCAGTGGATGATTCGTTATTTGGTGGTTGAAACGGGCCAACAGCGCCCCCAATGGCTGATGCCAGCGGCGGTGACAGGGATTCAGAGCATCTCAGCCCAGAAAGTTGCCCCCATCACTCCAAATGCAAGTAGATTGATCGCTAGCATCTAGCCGACGCCCACACACCGTGAGGCGTATAGAGTTTTCTCTCGAGATAGCCGAAGCCCCCTTACTATGTGGCCAGACGTGCAGTCGTATCCATAAACCCTCGATACCGTCAAGACGGTATAGGGTCGCCCTACTCGGTCGAGCGAACCGCTTTTTCGACCTCGAGGACTTTCGTATCGTCCGGTTCACCTTCGACGCGCGCAATGACAGCACCCTTTGCGTCGAGCACGAACACAAATGCCTTGGCGCTATTGCGCGGGATGTTCAAAGCGTCCTCAAGGCTCGACTCGTTCAAGACCCAAGTCTGGTCTTGGTAGCGCGCTGGGATCTTCTCCTTGGCCCGACCAATTGCGTCTTCCTCACTCATGAAGAACGGCAGGTCGATAGCTAGCACATCCCTGATCCGCACCTGTGTCTGGTCGATATTCTTGCGAAGTGCTTCAACCCATAGACGGGTGCTATTCGCGGCATCGGTGCTTGGGGTGACGATCAGGATCGTTGGCTGGCCGATCAACTGAGCAGCGCTGACTTTTTCCCCTGTGAGCACAGTTGCCGTGAAATCAGGGATCGGACTGTTCGAGAGCTGTGACCAAGCGTTGACAGGCGACAGCAGCGCAAGTATGAGTGCGATGGATGTTCTCATAGAGCTTTTTCCTTTTTATGCAAGTCGGAAAACGTAGCTCCCGATAAAAATCGCAGCCTAAATCAAACGTGCGAGTGTTCTCGGTTTGGCAACGCACACAGTGTATTACGTGGCAGATTGTATAGTGGTCAAGTAAAACTGGCTACTATCAATAAGTGTACTTTAGAGAGGGTTTGCGCTGGCTCGACCGGCCATCCCTTCGACCCGATCAGCAGCGGGAAGCCTTCAAAAAATCGACCGGCCAGCTCTAGATCTTTTGTTGCAAATGCCTATTTCATACCGCTGCCCACTTCTACTGCGATTAAATTTCCTTTTGAAGGTTTAAAACGTCTGCTCCAGAACAGCCGAGAAGGTGGCAGGAACTCTACAGAGTTGACTAACGGTTTCCCCCTCAGATCGTGATTGGACAAAACCACTATCGAGACACTCTTTCAATCTGGGCTAAATAGCTTTTCGCAGCTGGCATAAAATTATTGTAGTCGACAAGTGCAAACACACTATTCATAGCTTCACTGATAATTCACGATGCATATTGCACACCACGCTGATGAAAACGCCAAAGATATCTAGCTCGCCCCCTCTAGCACATCAATGGGTTGATAGGCTTTATTACGCGGTATCAGGCGCGTAACCGGCTTCAGCTCTAGCTCCTTGACAGTCAGCTCACCATGAAAGCCAGCAATAACAATATCGCCATGCCCTACCCTCACAGACCGATCAGGCATCAGAATGCCATTTGGGTAAATGCCTGAATACGAGATTTGCGCGATATTTTAGAAATAATCGGGCTGTCATTTGGACTTCCCACAGTTTCATAGACACTCAGCTGCCTCGTTGAGACGTTCTCTTTCTTCATAATCCGCCGGTGATAACTGGCCTAAATGACTATGTCTGCGACGGCGATTATAAAACACCTCGATGTA